>CACYIC010000006.1 GCA_902774325.1 uncultured Ruminococcus sp. | reverse complement strand
GCCCACCTTGAGTCCGTCGGGAGCAAGGATGTAGGACTTGTCTCCGTCGGCATACTCAACCAGCGCGATGAACGCGGAGCGGTTGGGATCGTACTCGATCGTCTTTACGATACCCTCAACGTCAAACTTGTTGCGCTTGAAGTCGATGATACGATATTTTCTTCTGTTGCCGCCGCCTCTGTGACGAACCGTGATTCTTCCGTAGCTGTTGCGTCCTGCCTTTTTGTTAAGGGGAGCAAGCAAGCTCTTTTCGGGGGCAACCTTTGAAAGACCTGAATAATCAGTGACCGACATATTTCTTCTGGAATTGATAGTCGGCTTATAAACTTTAATTGCCATTAGTTTTCACTCTCCTCATGATGGTTTTGCGGGATTGGCTATCCCATAACTACTTTTCCGAAATTGCTTCGGCGCTCCCTTTTCGGGAGCCGCGTCCGTGAGCCTCTGCCTTGCGGCGCTCGCGGTCGCCTTACATCATGCCTTCAAAAAATTCGATAGGCTTGCTGTTTTCGGTAAGGGTTACGACAGCTTTCTTCCAGCTTCTGGTGTAGCCGACGTTGCGGCCCTGACGACGGGCTCTTCCGCGCACGCTGATCGTGTTGACCTTGGCGACCTTTACCTTGAAAACCTCTTCGCAAGCTTTGGCGATCTCAATTTTATTAGCTGTTTTGGCAACCTCAAAAGTATATACCTTATTCACAGCGCCGATCATGCTCTTTTCGGTGATGATCGGGCGAATGATAATATCGTGAGCAATCATGCATATACCTCCTCGATCTTGCTGACAGCGTCCTTGACGATGATAAGCTTGTCGGCGTTGAGAATGTCATAAACATTCAGAGTGTTGACCTGAGCTGTCTTTACGCCGGGAACGTTGGCGGCTGATTTGATTACCTTGCTGTCGACCTCGGGAAGAACGATGAGGGTCTTTTTGGGAGCCTCGACCGCGCCGAGCATCGCAACGATCTTCTTTGTCTTGTATTCATCAAGCTTGATGGAGTCGAGAATGATGATCTCGTTGTTCGCTGCCTTTGAGGAGAAGGCTGACTTCATGGCGAGTCTTCTGACCTTCTTGTTGACAGTGAATCTGTAGCTTCTGGGCTTGGGAGCGAAAACAACGCCGCCGTGAGTCCACTGGGGAGCTCTTGTCGAACCCTGTCTTGCGCGGCCTGTGCCCTTCTGTCTCCAGGGCTTCTTTCCGCCGCCGGAAACCTCCGCTCTCGTAAGAGCGGACTGTGTGCCCTGACGCTGCGCCGCGAGGTAGTTGACTACCATTGTGTGCATCGCCGCTTCGTTGGGCTCAATACCGAATACGGACTCGGCAAGCTCGATCGTACCAACGTTCTTGCCTTCCATATCTACTACTGTAATACTAGGCATTTATAATCCCCCTTCCTTAAGCCTTCACGGAATCTTTGATTACTACGATTCCCTTGTTGGGACCGGGAACAGCGCCCTTGACAGCGATGAGGTTGTTTTCAGCGTCAACCTTAACGACTGTGAGGTTCTGAACTGTTACCTGCTCCGCGCCGAGGTGACCTGCCATCTTCTTGCCCTTCCATACTCTGGAGGGTGAGGAGCAGGCGCCGATGGAACCGCCGTGACGAACGCAGGGGCCTGTGCCGTGGCTTTCCTTGAGACGGTGGAAGTTCCATCTCTTGATAACGCCCGCGGTTCCTTTACCCTTGCTCTTGCCGGTCACGTCGATCTTGTCTCCGGGGGCAAATACGTCTGCCTTTACGAGATCGCCCACAGCGTAGGCGTCTGTGTCGGCAAAGCGGAACTCTTTGAGAGTTTTCTTGGGAGCTACGCCGGATTTGTCAAAGAATCCCTTCATGGGCTTGTTGACCTTGTTGGGCTTGAGGTCGCCGAAGCCGAGCTGAACGGAAGCGTAGCCGTCGTTTTCAACTGTTTTCTTGGCGGTGACCACGCAAGGGCCTGCCTCGACAACAGTTACGGGAATCATTCTTCCCTTTTCATCGAAAATCTGTGTCATGCCGATTTTCTTGCCGATGATTGCTTTTTGCATTGATTGTATCCTCCTTGTAGGTTATTGGTTGGCGGTGCCAACTTGACCCTGTCTGCTTGTAGGTTGGTATATTTTGATCAAAAACCCGATGACAACGGATTAAAGCTTGATCTCAATATCAACGCCGGCAGGGAGCTCTAAGCTCATAAGAGCGTCGACTGTCTTGTTGGACGGTCTTAAGATGTCGATAAGACGCTTGTGGGTCCTGATCTCGAACTGCTCGCGGCTGTCCTTGTACTTGTGAACAGCACGGAGAATTGTAACGATCTGCTTCTCGGTGGGAAGCGGAACGGGTCCCGAAACTCTCGCGCCCGTGCGCTTAGCCGTCGCCACGATCCTCTCCGCCGACTGATCGACCAGCTGATGATCATAACTCTTTAATCTTATCCTGATTTTTTCCTTGACTGCCATTATCGTCGCCTCCTTAAAATTTTTGCGCTCCTCTCCGCCTCATTGGGTCAGACGGAGGGCCGCGCCTGAACAGGCGGGCGTTTGCTTCAAACTTTTTTTGAAACTCTGCCGGGTGTTTCTTCACCCCGCATTAAAAAACCCGTTTAACTATTAAGTTAATCGGGACAGTCTGAAAGCTTTTGAGCATAGCTATGGCAAAGCAACCCTATTGCCGCAGTTATACCCTGTTTCATTGTAATCGCCCGGTTTAAAATCGGACATACTCCACGGAAAAACCGGCTTCACTGAGCCGCAACCTCCCGCTTCATCGCATATCTTGTGCAGTCACGCACTGTGTATTATATAATATAAGGGGCGTTTTTGCAAGCTTTTGGGCGCATTTTTCCTCAAATTTTTCGTGTAGAACTTTTACGAACAAGCTTACTTATTTTTGTTTAAATTGCCGATATTGCAAAATTTCACCTATGCTTTTATAATAAAAGTACAGGGAGTATGACTTCCGTGGAAAGGTGTGTGTTTTATGATCCATATTTATTACGGCGACGGAAAGGGAAAAACCACCGCCGCGGTCGGTCTGGCAATCAGGGCGGCAGGCAGCAATTTAAAAGTCCTTTTCGTGCAGTTTTTGAAGAGCGATATCTCGGGCGAGCGCGAGGCGATGAGCACGATCGAGAATATCCGGCTGACGGCATGCCCCGCTCAGGTGAAGTTCACTTTTGAGATGGACGAGGCGGAAAAGCGCCGCGCCGCGACGATGTACAGGGGCATCTTTGACAGGAGCGCGACCCTTGCCCTCTCGGAGCGCTACGATATGATCGTGCTCGACGAGATATTTGACGCGATCGGCGAAGGGCTCCTCGGTGAATCGGACGTGATCGGCTTCGTCACCAACGCCCCCGCGAATATCGAGATCGTGATGACGGGTCACAAGCCCTCTCAGCGCTTTGTTGACGCGGCGGATTATGTCACCGAGTTCAGAAAAATAAAGCACCCCTACGATAACGGCGTAGCCGCCCGCAAGGGTGTTGAGTTTTAGTTTTTTCATTTATATATAATAGCATTTAAAGGGCTGTCGCGCGACAGCCCTTTATTTTTTGAAGCTCCCTACAGAGCTGTTACAGCAGCTTGTACTTGATCATATAATGCTCGAGCATTTTTGCGAGGTTGTCAAAGTAGCAACCGGTAATGGCAAGCTCAATAAAGCAAACCACATATAAAAGAAACGCTATTACATAAATGACAGCCGTAGCTCCCGCACCTATTACCGCAGAAATAGTTCCGGCAAAAACTATAGCAAGGATAACCAATACAGCCAGAATCACAAAAACCATGATGTAAAGGAAGCCACAGAAGCCTCTTAAAACCGAGGGCTTGTTCTCTTTAATATCATTGAGCACCAATGGATCAGGCTCACTTTTTGAAAGAAGATTGAGCAGATCTCCGAAAGCCTTATAACGGGCATAATACGTTATATACACAAGCACATTAACCAACAATATCGGAATGATCGGAAGAACCGGTACAGCCAGAAACGCGCTGTGCGTTACCGAATACGTGATTATCATAATCAAAATATCAACCGCGCTGACCGCAAAAAAGATGTAGGTAATCACAGTTCCGAACTTTGAGTAAAATTTTGCCGGAAGTACAAACCAGGGTTTTCTGAACGGCGCGGTGTTTTTGCTCTCTTCATGCTGTATCATCCGGGCAAAGGCAAACATTGACGAAAAACTTATATATGCAAAAAACAGGGCTACAATCGCACTTGGAATGCAGCTTACTTTGACCGCAATCGAAACCACTGACTGCATATCAGACGGTATAGATGAGGTTTTAGATAACTCTTCAATAATCATATCAACGGCAAACAATGATGTCATACTTGACAAGAAGCTCAAAACCGCTGTTACCAATGTGAAAATTGAATAAATCTTGAAAAAAATCGGACGTGTATACATTTTGTCCCCTCCGTCAATAACATCTGCGCTGGTTGCGCACAAAATCTTTATTAACTGTATTATACAACCTATTCACAATATTGTCAATATAAAATTACAAATATAGTATATTTTTTTATAGATTTTTCCAATTATAATTATAATTAATTGGAGTTGAGTTTTTATGTTGGAAAATCTTGGATTAAGGATAAAGCGCGAAAGACAATCCAGAGGTATCACACAGGAGAAGCTTGCCGAAAAGGTAGATATTTCGCTGAATTTCATGAGCCTTATTGAAAACGGCAGAAACATGAGCGTTGAAACTCTTGTTAGAATCGCTCAGGCTCTGGGCGTAAGCGTGGATTATCTTTTGAATGACACGATCAACCTTCAAAGCGATTCTATTATTGAACAGATAAACCTTAATCTTTCGGACTTGACCGAGGATGAAAAGCTTTTCTTTTTAAATATGATTAAACAATACAAGGCTCTTGGGCAACAGCCTCATTTGTTTTAAAAAACAAAAACGTCCTTTCGGACGTTTTAGACAAACACAGCATATCTGCGTCTGCGAAATCGGGCGCTTTTTATGACGGCACGGTAGAGCAAACTGTCGTGCAGCGGATCAGGCTTGTATATTTGCTCAACATCCCGCAGCACTCTCTAAGGGTGCTTCCGGTCGTGATCACATCGTCCACTATAAGTACACTTCTGCCCCCGAACGCCTCTCCGTTTACCGCACAAAAGACGTTTCTCACGTTTTCCCTCTTTTCCTTTTCGCCAATCAGCGTATTCTGCGGAAGTTTTTTTAATTATTTTGAGCGCTTCTCTTCTGAATATCCTCGTTGTCAGCTCCCGTGTGCATTTCTCGCAATCGATATCATTTTTCGGCATGCCCTCGTCACAGTACGGACAGCGGCAGGGATAAAACAACCTCAGCGCGTTCCCGCCGATTTTTGCAGCTTTATCGTAAAAGTGCATGAGCCCTCCTTTTACGGCAGAAACGGGACCGGCGCACGCCGGTCCCGACTTTAAGAAATCAAGCCACTTCTCCTGTTCTGAGAACGACCGAGCAATGGTAGGGCAGTGAAAGCTTGCCGCCCGAGAAGCTCACGCTCTCACCCTCGGCGCCGACCAGATCAGCCGCGAGGACGGCGTTTTTGAGCATCGAGTCAGTGATCTCAAGCTCCGCTTTGCCCTCCTTGGCGAAGTTGTGGATTATCATCAGCTTTTCACCGTTGTACTCGGTGTAGAACGCGCCGATCTCGTCCTTGCCGAAATCCTCGACGCCCGTGATCTTTCCGCGGGAAATCTCGGGATTCTGGAGCTTTACCTTGATTATCCTGCGGTAGAAGTTGAGCAGAGAGTCTTTGTCCTTGAGCTGCTGAGCGACTCCGCCGTGGGGCGGCGTTTCGTAATCCTCGCCCATCGTTCCGATCGCGTCAAGCTTGATCTTGTTGATGTTTTCGTCGTCAAAATCCATCGCGGTACGGTAATTCGCATCTCCCGTATTGTTGGGCGCTCTGGTGCCGATCTCCTCGCCGTAATATATGAAGGCATTTCCCGGGAAGAGCTGGTAGACCGACGCGCCGAATTTCTCGTAATCCAAGCCGGATGAACCGAGGGCGTTCGCGATCCTCATCTGGTCGTGGTTGGAGAGGAACATCGCGTTGATGAAGTCGGGATTGTTCTCCGCCATTTTATTCTGATACGCGAAAACCTTGCTGACAAGGCTGTTGCCCTTGAAGGTCTTGATCTTTTCAAGGATCGTTCCCGAGGCGTCGGAGAACTTGAACGCGAATTGGCTGTCGATACCGCTTGCGTAAAAATCCTTGATGTTGGAATCTGCCGTCCAGTTCTCGCCGACGATATAAACGTCCGGATTGATCGAGCGGGCGGTTTCGACAAACCATTTCAGGAATTCCACGCCGTCGGTGGACTTGTTGGTATAATAGGTAAGCGCGTCAAGACGGAAGCCGTCGAGTCCCCTGCCGAGCCAGAATTCAAGGATCTTCTTGAACTCGGCGCGGGTCTTTTCGCTGCTGAGGTTCCATTCGGGCATTTCGGGCGAGAAGTTAGCCTCGCAGGCATAATCCCCGATGGGAATCGTTTTGTTCAGATCGGTGAAGTAATCTTTTTCGTGGATCTCAAAAAGCTGAGCGTCGCCGTCGAGCTTGCCGTCGATGACCTCGGTGCAGGCGTTAGTGAAGAGCGGGTTGCGCACCGAGATGTGGTTGAGCACCAGATCGATTATGAGCTTTATCCCGCGCTTGTGGCACTCGTCGAGCAGCTTGTCAAAGGTCTCGAGCGAGCCGAACGCCGGGTCGATATCGTAGTAGTTCTCAACGTCGTACTTGTGGTAGGAGGACGAGGGCATGATCGGGGTCAGCCAGATGCCGTCGATCCCCAGATCCTCGCCCGAATTGGGGTCGCCGTCGTTGAGGTAGTCGAGGTGGTCGATTATCCCCTGAAGATCTCCGACCCTGTCGCCGTCGGAATCCGCAAAGGAGTGAACAAAAATCTGATAGAAATTGCGGTACTTGTCGTTTGAGGCGGACGCCTGCTTGCCTTCAAGTATATCCTTTCCGCCGCAGCCCGACAGAACGGCGCCGCAGAGCAGCAGGACGCAGAGCAAAAGTGAAACAGTTCTTTTCATTTGTATTTCCTCCGGGTTTACGCTAATTCTTTCGGCAATACCGCGTGTTCCGGGTGCGCGGTGCTGCCTTTTTTTCTTTTGCGCCGAAGCGCCTCCCTGATAGAAGGAAAGGGCGGATACGGGGATCCGCCCTTTGATTATTGATTTGAGGTCAAGCTCAATACGAGGATTAACCCTTTACGCCGCCGGCGGTTACGCCTTCAACGTAGTACTTCTGCATGATCATGAAGAGCGTGGTGATAGGAATAGCAACGATTACGGAGCCCGCGAGGAACTGCTTGTAATAGGTGTTGATGAATTCCTCACTCTTCATATCGAACAGACCTATCGCAACTGTGTAGAGATCGCGGCGGTCACCCATGATGATCCTTGCGAGAATAAAGTCGCACCAGGGACCGATAAAGGAGGTAAGTACCGTATAAACGATGATGGGAGCGGACATGGGAAGAATGATCTTCCAGAAGATCTGATTCTTGTTCGCGCCGTCGATCGTGGCTGCCTCGTCGAGCGCACGGGGGATCGTATCAAAGAAGCCCTTTGAGATCTGGAATCCCAGACCGGCGCCGCTCGAGTAGCAGATAACAAGAGCAACGAGGTTTCTGTCAAGACCCATAGCCTTGAGGAGGTAGTAAATAGCGATCATGGTCATGAAGCCGGGGAACATTCCGAGGATCATGCCGACGTTCATGAGCTTTTTACGAGCCTTGAATCTCAGACGGCTGAAGGTGTAGGAAACCGCGAGAACGGAGATCGTGCAGATAACGCAGCTGAACAGAGCTACAACAAAGGTGTTGAGCAGCCATCTCGGGAAGTTCAGGGAGCCCTTGACCGTAAAGAGGTCGATGTAGTTCTGGAAGGTCCACTCGTGAGGAATCAGGTAGTTAACCGTGATAAGACCCTCGGCGCGGAAGGAGTGCATCAAAAGATAGGCAAAGGGAGAAACCCAGATAATGCCCATGATCGCGAGGATGACGTAAATGATGGCATTCGCGATATTTCTTCTTAATTTATAGCTTTTTATCATGAGAACGCCTCCTCATCCTTCATAGACTTCGAGTTGTTATAAACAATGAGCGAAATGGTTCCGCAGATGATGAATACCAGAATACCGATCGCCGACGCAAGACCGTAGTCCTGTGAGGTCATTGACAGCTTGAACAGCCATGTAACGAGGATATCGGTGTGACCCGCCTGATAGTAGTCCTGAGTTGAGGGACCGCCCTGGGTCAACAGATAGATAACGTTGAAGTTATTGATGTTTCCTACGAAGGTCGTGATAAGCTGGGGTGTGGTAACGAAGATCATGTAGGGAAGGGTGATAGCCGTGAAGGTCTTGAACGGGGTCGCGCCGTCGATACGCGCGGACTCGTAAAGATCCTCCGGGATGTTCATAAGGATACCGGACATCGAAAGGATGGTGTACGGGATACCTACCCACAGGTTTACGATAACAACCGTGGCTCTCGCCATAAGCGGTGTGGAGTTGAGGAACTGGATCTCAACCAGACCCTCGTTTCCGAAGAGGTGAGTTATCTCGGTAAGAAGAACGTTGATAGCGCCGTTGGTAGCGAGCATCTGGTTCATGAGAAGCAGAGATACGAACTGGGGAACCGCGATGGCGATTACGAAGAGCGTTCTCCACAGAGCCTTGAGCTTGATGCCCTTCTTGTTGATCATCAGAGCGACGATCATACCGAGAATGTAGTTTACGAAGGTAGCCAGAATAGCCCAGATGATTGTCCATTCTGTCAGCTTGATAAAGGTTATGCCCTTCTTGGCGCCGTCAACGATGTGGAAGAGGTCGCCGAAGTTCTTAAAGCCGACCCAGGTGAAGAGCGTTCCGGGAGGCATATGCTGCTTATCGTAGTTTGTAAACGCGATAAGGATCATGAAGATAAGCGGGAGAATGTTGAAGATGCAGATCATGAGCACGGGGAACGACAGAAGGGTGATATGATACTTTCCGTCGAGGAATTCCTTGGCGTCGTGCTTGAGACCGGTGGGCTTCTCGCCGTTGGCTCTCATGACCTGGTGCTTGTAGGCGTCCTTGATGTTGGCGATGTAGATCGCGAACACAACGACCGTGATTACGATAGTAAGTACCGAATACAGAAGGATCAGCATCGAGTTGTCACCGGGCTCCGTGTGGGGGAAGCCGTTGACATATACGGTTTTTGTTGCCTGGGTTCCCAGGGTTCCGAACTTGGAAATGAAGCCCCAGCCAAAGAATACCATGTAAAGAATGTAAAGCACCTCAACGAGGAAGAAGAGGATGCCCTTGTATACCTTACCCTTATGGATGTCGCCGACACCGAAGATCAGGTAAGATAATTTGGTTGCCCAGTCGCCCTTGACGAAGGTTGTACCGTAGTTTGCAAAGCCCTTGGCGATTCCCTTGAAGAATTTCACAATTGCGTTTCCGACGCCCTTGAAAAAGCCCGCGACTGCACCGGGAATGCCCTTAAAGAACTTCTTGAAGTTATAGGCGAACCTCTGGAAAGGATTGAGCATTTTGTATTCAACAAATGTCATATTACTCTCCTTAATAATAGTCCCTTAAAAATAAAACTCTATTATCACAAAACACCAAACTAATAATGTCTTTTACGTTTCCCTGCGATAAAAAACATTATTCGTTTGGTGCCTTAAGAAAACGTAAAATCTTTTTCTGACGGGCACCCCGGAGCCCGGGGCGCCCTCTTTGTATAATTTGATGCTTAAGTGCGGATTAAGCCTCGTCCTTAACGTTGACGATGGTCTCCTTGAGCAAGCTTCTGAAGAACTCGGTGTCGGTGGGATCGGTCTCGTCAGCGATGAGCTTGTTACCGAGGTTGCCCATGGGATCCCAAAGTGTGGGAGCGATGTTAACCTGCGGAACAGCGTTCTGAGCCTGAGCTGTGATAGCCTGGAGTGTGGGGCTGCTTGTAACGACCTCGTCGCCGGCAACCTTGAGGTTGGAGGGACCCCAGCCTACTTCCTCGGTTCTTTCCTTCTGGCACTTGTCGCCGGTGAGGTAGAGAGCGAGGATCTGAGCGGAACGGGGGAACTTCGAGAAAGCGTTAACACCGATGTACTTGTAACCGAACATCGAGATAAGCTGCTTGTCTGTGCCGTTTACATTGATGGTGGGAAGCTTGGCAGCGCCGTAGTTGTCGCCGAGAGCCTTCTGATCGGGAACGGTGTTCCAGGAACCGTCAACGCCCGCGCCGCAGGTGCCGGTGCTGAAGCCGGAAGCGATCTGAGCAGCGCCGAGAGAAGCATAGGTGCCCTTGTAGTCATGCATGAGCTTTGAGAACGCCTGGAGAGTAGCAACAGCCTCGTCCTCGTCATAGTCTACGAACTTCTGGGTCTCGCCGTCTTCCTCAAAGCCGTCGATCTTTACGCCGGCTGTGAAGGCGTAGGTGCAGGCGAAGAAGGGGCTGCCGCTGTCGAAGATGAACTTTCTGCCGGCAGCCTTGCAGCCCTCGAGGATGCCCTCAAGAGTCTTAGCCTGCTCGTCGGATACTACGCTCTTGTCATAAACAAGATAGTAGCCGTTATCGTTTGTTTCGGGGAAAGCATAGAGCTTGCCGTTTACCGTAGCGGAAGTAACTGTCTCCGCAACGTTGGTCTTGGTAACATAGTCAACAAACGCGACCTCCTGGATAACGCCGGCGTCGGTGAGCTTGTTGAGCTGGTCGGATGCGAAGCCGAATACGTCGGCAGCCTGCTCGGCGTCGTTCAGGATCTGGGTAGCCGCGCTGTCCTCACCCTGAATAACTACCTCGATGTTTGTGAAGGTCTTGCCGGGATATGCAGCCTTGAAGTCCTCGATCTGCTTCTTTGTAAGATCGACCGCCTTCTCGGGAGCCCAAACCTTCAGTGTGATGTTGTCCTCGTCGCCAAATACTGACTCATCAACGATAGCGTTCTCTTTTACCTCGAGGGCTGTGCTGTTGCCGCCGTCGCCGCCGTCGCCGCCGTCGCCGGAGGGCTGGTCGGTTCCGCCGCCGCCGCCGCAGCCTGCAAAAGCTGTCGCTGTCATCATGCCTGCCAATATCATGGCGAGTAACTGTTTCGTTTTCATTGAATATCCTTCTTTCAATTAAAAATTGTAGATTCTACAGATGGAGCAAGTTGCACAAATTGCCCTCTGTTCCACTAATTAAATAATATCAAAAAGCTGAGCAAATTTCAACTGCTTTTGTACTTTTTATCTAACTTGTTAAATTTCAGTTGATTTTTTGTGCAGTATTACCCATTAAAAATCTAAATTTATCTTTTCTTACAAATTTTATGTTCATTTTTTGTGAAATATTACTGTCATATCTTTGTGCAACCTGCTCAAGTCCATGCGATTAATTTGAGGAAAAGCACTTAACCGCGCACCCCTCGGAGCCTGTTTTTCGGTGCGCGCAAAAATATTTTTTGATTTTTTAGTGTATTTTTACCAATATATAAATTTGTCTGTCGAAAGAAATATTTCACGGCAAGGTTGTATTATAAAAAGAAAGTTGATATAATAACCGTAACGTCGGTTTTCCGGCGCTCACTATACGGCTCAAGGCTTATTAATTCTATATACGGAGGTACCGCTGATGAAGCTTTTTGACTTGCTTAAAAACGTAAAATACACCGCCCGAGGCAACGCTGACCCCGAGATCACCGACGTGATCTACGATTCGAGAAAGGTCGTTGAGGGCTGCGCCTTCGTCTGTCTGAAGGGCTACACCTCCGACGGTCACAAATACGCCCGCTCCGCGGTCGAAAACGGCGCGGCGGCGCTCGTCGTCAGCGACGACCCGGACTTCGAGGTCCCCGCCGAGGTCGCGCTTATCAAAACCGACGATACCCGCCTTGCTCTGGCGCTCATGAGCGCGGAGTTCTTCGGAAATCCCGCCGGGGAGCTGCTCACCGTCGCCATAACGGGCACCAAGGGCAAAACCACCACCACCGCCATGATCGCCGAGATCTTTGAGCAGGCGGGCATAAAGACCGGAACCATCGGCACCCTCGGCGTAGTTTACGGCGGAAATATCTACAAGACCGACAACACCACACCCGAGTCCTACGAGATCCAAAAATCCATGCGCGACATGATCGACGCGGGCTGCGAGGCTATGGTAATCGAGGCGTCGTCGATCGGACTCAAGCACAGCCGCCTCGCGGGGATGACCTTCGACGTCGGCGTTTTCACAAACTTCTCTCACGACCATATCGGCGGAGTCGAGCACAAGGATTTGGAGGAGTACCTTTATTGCAAGAGCCTTCTCTTCCGTCAGTGCCGCCACGCCGCCGCCAACTGCGACGACCCCGTTTGGAGGGAGATAACAAAGGATTTCTTGGGCAGCGTCCTGACCTTCGGCTTCTCCGACGACGCGGAGCTCCGAGGCAAAAACGACCGTCTGCTCAACGAGAACGGCGTGATCGGCGTTCATCTTGAGACCGAGGGCATCAGGGAGCTTTCTCTCGACGTCGGCGTCCCGGGCAAATTCAACGCCTACAACGCTCTCGCGGCGATCGCCGCCATATCCTTCTTCGACGTGCCCGACAGCGCGATAATCGACGGCTTAAGGATTGCGCGCGTCAAGGGCAGGGTCGAGCCGGTAAAGGTTCCGGGCAATTACAGCCTGCTCATCGACTATGCCCACAACGCGGTCTCGATGGAAAACGTGCTCACCACCCTGCGCCAATACAAGCCCAACCGCCTGATCTGCATGTTCGGCGCGGGCGGCAACCGTCCCAAGGTTCGCCGCTACGAGATGGGCGAGGCTTCGGGCAGGCTGAGCGATCTCTCGGTGATCACCGAGGACAATTCCCGCTTTGAGGACGTTATGGATATAATTGAGGACATCAAGACGGGACTCGCCAAGACCGACGGCGAATATGTCGTGGTGCCGAACCGCAAGGACGCTATCCGCTACTGCATGCACAACGCTCAGGACGGGGATATAATCGTGCTCGCGGGCAAGGGTCACGAGGATTATCAGGAGATCAGGGGCGTGAAGCACCACATGGACGAGCGCGAGCTCATCGCCGAGATAATCGCCGAGGATCAACAATAATAATAAACCGCAAGCCGGTTCAAACCCTTAGGCGGGGATGAGCCGGCTTTATTATTTTCAATGGTAAACGGCAGACTGTCTCTGTAAATTATATTGCCGTCTTTTTCATATATCGTGAAGCGCGGCGAATCCGAATCAGAAGCGTCGGCGTCGGAGAATTTCAGACCCATATCGAGGAAAAGAAGCTCATCGACCCAGTCCTTCTCAGCCAGCGCGTTGATCTGATCCTTGGTAAGATAGAAATTCAGGCAGGGGATCATATCGGAAATCGCTATAAGCTCGAAATCAGGGTATTTTAAACAAAAACCGACCCTTTGCCAAACAGCAATGGGTCGGTAATTATTATTTTCTGTTATCCGTTTTGTTTTCCGCCCTTTTTATTGACCACCGTTACGCGGATATCGACCGAGGCGCTCCTGTGCAGGGCGTCGGTCACGGAAAGGGTGAGCTTATAGCTTCCCTCGCGGGAGAAATCGACGTTTCCCTTGAGCTTGAGCTTTTTTGTGATATCGTTTCCGCAGGAATCGTAAGCCTTTATATTCTTTTTGAGATCGGGCTCCTCTCCGGTGTGGACTATTATATTTTCCGCTCCGCTGATTTTGGGTCTGGCGTTGCGGTAGGGGCTTTTGTAGGCGCGCTCGGTGGGATCCCAGCCGCATTTGAGGTTGTGGATCCTTATTGCCTCGGGCTTGCCGAGAGGCTCCTCCTTTTTGCTGTTGTAGATCTTGACGTAGGTTCCCTCGGGGCAGTTGTCATATATCCACTTGGAATCCGCCACAGAAAGTCTGACGCAGCCCATTGAAGCCTGAGTACCGAGCTTGTTGAATTCCTCGACCTCCAGCTTGTTGTAGGCGATATCACAATAGGGAACGCTGTGAAAGAGAAAATCCCCCGAGATTCCCGTGACGTACTGACCGTAGACGTTGTTGTAGAGCGCGTGCCACTCCGACTTGAAATAGGTGCGGAACTCGCCCTTGATTGTGGAGTCGTTCTTGCCGCAGGAGCAGAGCATCGCGCGCACGGGCACGGTGTATCTGCCGTCCTTGTCGTAGGTGTAGACCGTCACCACGTTGTGGTAGGTGTTCACCATAAGATGGTAGAGGGCGCGCTTTCCGCTCTTCTTGTTCCTCGCGAGCACATCGGCGTTGTCGGTGATCGCGGTAGTAAAGATATCGGGAGACGCCTTCTTCGCCGCCTCGCTCACAGTCGCCTCGTATTCAGTCCTGTCGCCGTTTTTCAGACAGGCGGTGATCCTGCAGCTTCCGGGCGTGATGAAATCCGCCCTGCCGCCGTCGTCTACCTCGGCGACGCTCTCGTCGCTGCTCTCCCAATATAGCACCGGCGACTTTTCGCTGCCCTTCGCCTCGAGGAGCTTTACGTCTCCCGCCGAGACCTCAAGGCTCTGCTTTGTTATATTTACTTTTTTAACGCTTTCGCTTTTCTCCTTTTTCCCGCTTAGCTCCCGCCTCGCGGTAACAGCCGCCGCCTCATGGCGCTCAGCCTGCACAACAGGCACGGAAAACACCGACGCGGCTGCTCCCGCGACGCACAGCAGCGCGCCGAGGAAGGAAAGAAAGAGCTTATTTGTATTCATAACCCCTCCGGAATATTACAAATTTTTAATCTTTCTCGGCTATTGTAACACTTTTTTTGCTTTTTGGCAAGAGTTATTTTGGAAAAATTTCCCGAAGGAGGGGATTTTTTTCTTTCGCACTGTTCAAACCGCGGTTTTTGTGATACAATAAGCGAGGTGATATCAATGGCTCATCCTATTAAGCATTTTATGACTATAACAAAACACCGCCACCGCGTAATTGCTCACTGCGCGAGGGCGGGGATACTTTGGCAGGGACTCAGGCACGACCTCTCAAAATACAGCCCGACGGAATTCATCCCCGGAGCCAGGTACTTTCAGGGCACTCGCAGCCCCAACGAAAGAGAGCGCGAGCTTTTCGGCTGCTCGCGGGCGTGGCTCCACCACAAGGGCAGGAACCGCCATCACTACGAGTACTGGTACGACTACAACCCCAAGACCCGCGAGATCGAGCCCGTGCCCATGCCGCTCAATTATATTGTCGAGATGTTCTGCGACCGCGTCGCCGCAAGCAAGATCTACAACGGCGAAAGGTACCGGGACGGCGATCCCTACACCTATTACACCCGAATAAAGGGCAAGGGCAGGATGCACCCCGATACCGAGGCGGTGCTCTGCTCCCTGCTCGAAATGCTCCGCGACGAGGGCGAGGAAAAGACCTTCTCGCACATCAGAAAAATGCTCGGAAAATAGAAAACGCGCCCTCCGAAAACGGAAGGCGCTGTTTTTATGCCTGAATCAATTATTTATTGAGCGAAGCGTAGATCTTGTCAATGAGATTTCCGATCCACGGGATCTTGCTGATAAGGGGAAGCTCTTTCTTCTGACCCTTAGCGGCAAATACGATACCCATGATAGAAACGACTGTGAGGAAGATGTAGACAAGATTGAAGATCGTGTCGAATACAAAATAGGGCGCGGTGTGGATGCGGTAGCCGTAGTAGCTGTAGCTGAAGATCGCGCCGAAGATAGCCATGAGGATAGCCTTGACGATCGAATAAGCGATTTCTATAGCGCAAATCGTAGCGCCCTGCTTTACATGGAACTTGCAGTACTCGGAATCCTTTCTGACGAAGAGAGGAACGAGGAAGAGAAGTCCGACATAAGAGAGCCACGCGAGACCGCGGTTCTGCTGAGCGTCCTGATCCGCGTTTATGGGAGCGGGAGTGTTGGGAGTGGGAGCCTGCTGATAAGCCTGCTGAGCAGCCTGCTGTACGGGTGTGCCGCAGTTTGCGCAGAAGGTAGCGTCGTCAGGAATCTGCTGTCCGCAATTTTTACAAAAAGCCATTTTAATTGTCCCCTTTTATTCAAAGATAAAGATTTGTTCCGTTGCCGAAAAGCGCGGCGTTTATCGAAACTGTAATGATTATATGCGCTTTTTTCGGCGCTGTCAACGGATTTGACCCAACTTTGTAGCAACAAACAAAATCGTTTTTTCACTCAAAAAGGCATTGGTACATTTTCACAATAAACAGGCTCCGCTTTTGTAGGATATTACTATAGATAAAACCGCGCGATCCGGATGAGAGGATCGCGCGGCGTTGCCTGTAAGTTATTTTAATGTAATGCAGTGAGTGGTGCAGCCCTCGGCGCAGGCGCCGCAGCCCGTGCACCTTGAATAGTCGATCCGCGCGACGTTGTCGACGACCTTGATCGCTTCGTTCGGGCAGAGCTTCTCGCACTTTTTGCAGCCTATGCAGCCGTTCGAGCACACCTTGCGGGTGACAGCGCCCTTGTCGCGGTTGGAGCATTCGACAAACACCCCGGCGACGGCGGGAACCATCGTTATCAGCTTGTTGGGACAGGCGGCGGCGCACATCCCGCAGCCTATGCACTCCTCGGGATCGACCTTGGCGACGCCGTTTATCACTCTTATCGCCTCCTGAGGACAAACCGAGGCGCAGTCGCCCAGACCCAGGCAGCCGTAGATACAGCTTCCCTTGCCGCCGTACATGAGCTTGGCGGCGGCGCAGGAGCGGATGCCCTGATACAGCACCTTGTCCGTCGTCGCGTCGCAGTTGCCGTTGCAGTGAACGAAGGCGACCTGCTCCTCAACGTCCGCGAACTCCACGCCCAGCACGTCGCTGAGCTGATGAGCGGTCGAATCCGCTCCGGGGATACAGAGATTCGTCGGCGTCGAGCTGTCCTCGCAGAGAGCCTTAGCGTAGCCGTCGCAGCCCGCGAAGCCGCAGGCTCCGCAGTTGGCTCCGGGCAGGCAGTCGCGCACCGCCGGGAAGCGCTCGTCCTCCTTGACCGCCATCAGCTTTGAGGCGACAACGAGCACGACCGCGCAGATTATACCGATGATCACCACGGGGATCACCGCGGTCAGAATTTCCGTCATACTCTTCCCTCCTTAAGCAAACAGGTTTTCGATCACTCCGCCGAAGCCGAGGAAGGAAAGCGAGGTTATCGCCGCCGCGATAAGCGTGATCGGCAGACCCTTGAAGCTCTTGGGGATATCGCTGCCCTCGATCGCGGAGCGCACGCCCGAGAACATGACCATCGCGAGGAAGAAGCCCAGACCGCTGCCCAGAGAATTGACCATTGACTGGGCGAAGCCCCACCAGAAGGTCGTGGTCTCGGTCACGGGGTAATCCTGAACGTTCAGGATCGTCACGCCCAGCACCGCGCAGTTGGTGGTTATGAGCGGAAGATATACGCCGAGCGATTTATGCAACGAGGGGATATAGCGCTTTAGCACGATCTCGACCAGCTGAACGAGCGCGGCGATGACGAGGATGAATACGATAGTCTGCAAATAATCGAGGTTATTCGGCGTGAGAAGGAAAAATTGTATCGGATATGTCGCAGCCGTGGCGAGAAGCATTACAAAGATAACCGCGAGGCTCATGCCGGTTGCGGAATCCAGCTTCTTTGATACGCCCAAGAACGGGCAGATGCCCAAAAAGCGCGTGAGCACGTAGTTGTTGATAAATACGGCTGAGAGCAGGATGATTATGAGCTTAGTCATTTACAGCCGCCTCCTTTCCCGCCTCGCAGGAAGCCTTTCCGCAGCCCTCGGCGGACGGACAGTCGGCGCAGCCGAAGTCCTTCTTTTTCGGCTTGTGGACGGCGAACTTGTTCATTGCCGCTATCAGCAGACCGAACACGAAGAAGCCGCCCGGAGCCATCGTGAGGATGGAAATGCGGTTATCGGAAAGCACGGGGATCGGCAGACCCATGAAGGAGCCGTTGCCGAACACCTCGCGGATCGTCGCCATCAGCACCAGCGCGAGCGTGAAGCCCACGCCCATGCCCAGAGCGTCGACCGCCGAATCGAGCACCTTGTTTTTGTTGGCGAACATCTCGGCGCGTCCGAGGATGATGCAGTTTACGACTATCAGAGGCAGATAAATGCCCAGCGACGCGTCGAGCGCCGGAGCGAACGCCTTTACGAGCATCTGGACCATGGTCACAAAGCCCGCGATAAGCACGATGTAGCAGGGGATCCTGACCTTGTCGGGGATGACCTTGCGCAGAGCCGAGATAACGATATTTGAGCAGAGCAGCACCGCAGTCGCGGCGGCTCCCATGCCCAGCGCGTTGGTAACGTTGGTCGAGGTGGCGAGGGTCGGACAGGTTCCGAGCACCAGCACCAGAACGGGGTTTTCTTTGATTATGCCCTTTGAGAAGTTTTGCAGCGTATTCAATCAGTCCGCCCCCTTTACCATGTCATAAGCCTCAAAAGCGGAGGCTATCGCTTTTTTGTATGCGGTCGAGGAGATCGTAGCGCCCGAGATCGCGTCGACCTCGGAGTAGTCGTCCTCTGTTTTTCCCTTGAATTTATCGCGGTAGCCCGAGCCGTTGTCAACGACTTTTGAGCCTATTCCGCTGGTTTCGCTGTGGCTGAGGGTCTTGATCGCCTCAATGCTGCCGTCGGACTTTATGCCGCAGATCAGCTTGATCTCGCCGCCGTAGCCCTTTTGGGAGAGCATAAAGACGTAGCCGGAGTTTCCGCTGCCCCTGTAAGCCTCGGTCACTCCCTCGGGAAGCTCGACGTCCTCGAGCTTTTCAAATTCGCCGTTCGCCTCGGCGAGCACCTCGGAGCGGGCTTCAGACGCCGCTTTTTCCTCGGCGGCGCTGATAATCGGCGAGGTTATGAGATTGATATATGCGAGCAGGGCGGTAACGACCAGACAGATACCCGCCAGCACCGCGATAGGCTTAACCGTATCTTTCATTTGCCCTCACCTCCGATCAGCGGTCTCTGCCTTGTGAGCTTGGAGATATAAGGCGTGAGGATATTCATAATGAGTATCGAGAAGGAAACGCCCTCGGGGAAGTTGCCCCAGAAACGGATAAGAACGGTTATCAGTCCGCAGCCTACTCCGAAGATTATCTTGCCCCACGGAGTCGAGGGAGAGGTCGAGTAGTCGGTAGCCATGAAGATCGCGGCGAGCATCAGACCTCCCGAGAGGAGCTGATAGAGCACGTCCTTGCCGCAGACGAGCGACATCAGCGCCACCGTGCCGATAAAGGCGACGGGGATATGCCAGCTTATTACGCGGCGGACGAGCAGATAGACGCCGCCGAGGATGAGCGCGAGCGCGCAGGTCTCTCCGAGGCAGCCGCCGTGCCAGCCCAGAAGCAGCTCAAGATTCGAGGGCATTGAAGCCGCGTCGCCCTTCGCGAGAGCCGCCAGCGGGGTCGCGGTCGAAACCGCGTCGGGGAATACCCAGGCGGTCATGGTAGTCGAAAAGGCGGTCATCATGATGATTCGCGCCGTGATCGCGGGATTCGCGAAATTCTGACCGATGCCGCCGAACAATTGCTTGACGACGATTATGGCGATAACGCTTCCGAGAGAAGCCTGCCAGATCGGTATTGAAACGGGGAGGTTCAGGGCAAGGATCACGCCCGTCACCACAGCGGAAAGATCGGTGATCGTGACCTCTCGCTTGCAGAGCTTTTCAAAGAGGAACTCCGAGATCACGCAGGTGGCTACGCAGATGCCGACAACCAGCAGCGACCGCCAGCCGAAAATGATCACCGAGGCGATTACGGCGGGCATGAGGGCGATGATCACGTCCAGCATGATCTTTTGCGTGGTTTTCATCCCCGAGATGTGGGGCGAAACCGCTGAAATCAACTTGTTCATCACTTGCCCTCCTTCTTCTGTTCGCTCTGCTTCATCCGCAGCAGAGCCTTCGCGAGCTTGTTGTTCTGAACCAGCGGACGGTTAGCGGGGCAGATAAACGAGCAGCAGCCGCACTCCATGCACAGATCGACATGCAGGGCGGCGAGCTCCTCCGCGTTGCCCATCGAATAGGCGCGGGATATCTCGCGCGGCTCAAGCCGCAGCGGGCAATGGCTCAGGCAGGCTCCGCAGTTTATGCAGGGCGTGGTCTTCGGCATGAATCCGTCCTTTTCGTCGAGCGCGGTGATCGCGTTGGTGTTTTTGAGGATGGGCGCATCAAGACCGGGCACGGCGATACCCATCATCGGGCCGCCGTAGAGCACCTTTTTAGGCTCGCATTTGAAGCCTCCCGCAAGCTCGGCAAGCTCCGAGATCGAGGTTCCGATCGGAACTATCACGTTCTTAGGCTCCTTTACCGCCGAGCCGTCAAAGGTGAGGCATTTCTCGACCAGCGGCATGCCCGTTTCCATATACTCGGCGATGAAGGCGAGGGTCGTAACGTTGATGACTATTACGCCGACGTCGATAGGCAGCTTGCCCTTGGGGACGATCCTGCCTACGGTGTTGTAGATCAGCACCTTTTCGCCGCCCTGGGGGTAGATCGAGGGCAGCACCTTAACCGATACGCCCTCGCACTGAGCAGCCTTTTTCTGCATGAGCTCGATAGCCTCTCGCTTGTTGTTTTCTATTCCGATAATAAAGGTCTTTGCCTTGAGATATTTTTTCAGCAGCTCTATGCCCTTGAAAATATATTCGGGCTTGTCGAGCATCGTGCGGGTGTCCGAGGTTATGTAGGGCTCGCACTCCGCGGCGTTTATGATGATCTCCCTGATCTGAGAAACGTCCTTGACCCCGAGCTTGATAAAGGTCGGGAAGCCCGCGCCGCCCAGTCCGACGACTCCGCTTTGCTTCACCGCCTCGATGAAGCTCTGAAAATCGCTGACCTCGGGGGGCTTGACGCTCTCGCTGACCTCGTTTTGACCGTCGTTTTCGATGACAACGCAGGGGACCCCGGCTCCGTTTGACGCGGTCATCTCGTCGATTTTAAGCACCTTGCCCGAAACTCCCGAGTAGATCGGCGAGGACACGAAGCCGTCAGCCTCGCCTATGAGCTGACCGACCTTGACCGCGTCGCCGCGCTTCACGACCGCCCTCGCGGGCTTTCCGATGTGCATCGACATCGGAACCGTGATCGTCTTTACATCCGTAAGGCGCACGGGCTTGAGGTCGGCGGTATGCTTGCGGTGAGGCACCTTGATACCGTGTATTTTCATATTTCTTCTCTTCCTCCAAAACAGATTTTGGTTCGCGCCGATCCCAAAGCATCAAAAAACGCCCGGGATCGCGTAAAGCGAGGCCTTCGCCCTGATACTGTCTTCTGATAAAACACTTAAGGCAGCACCGCGCGATTCGCGGCGCGCGCCTTGCAATGCAAAATATTCTGCTGACGTCTGTTTTAGAGAGATAGTATTAGGCGCAAACCGGCGGCGCTCCCGCGTCGCCTTCCCTGCCGCGTCTTTGCGACGGGATCGAGTCGGATAGTCTATTAATACCGATACCTAATAAAAAGCAGACAATCTTTGTGGTCTAATTTCCGCAATACTTCGTTGTCGCCTCGTCTTGTGAAAATTATCCTCACAAATCTTTTGTCTACTTTCTATCAGGAATCAGTATCAGAACATACATATATATTATACTATAAAAATCCCCCAATACCAATATGTTATTTTCGTCAATTTATCGGTGCTTTGTTTGTTGAAAATCACGAAATTATATGTTATTATAAATAAAGAATAAAGTTTTTTAATATGAAATTTGCATAAGAGCCTGTTCATCCTCCCGCGTCGACAAACAAAGCGTCCGCGCGGGGAGCAAAGCGGGCTCGCGGGGAGTTTTTATGGAATTTTTTTCCGAGCGCTTCAGCGAATCGCAGCTTCCGAAGCTGCGACGCCAGCCTGTTTTCGCGGGACTTGAGGACAATGAAATAAAGGAATTCATCGCTCACTCCGACCCGCGCTACGTCGAGTTGAAAACGGGACGGATCCTGAGGATATCGCCCGAGCTCTCAAACACCATCGGCATCGTGCTCTCGGGCTCATGCCACATCTACAGCGTCGATTACGACGGCGGCAGGATCCTGCTGCGCACGCTCAACATCATCGACAACAGCGGCTCTCTGTATTCCATGCTGGACTTTGAGAACAGCCTCATCGAGATCGAGGCGGTCGAACCGTTTGAAATGCTCCTGATCGAGCCCGAATCGGTGCTGATCACCGTTCCCGAAATGGCGGCGATCCAGCACAGGATGGCTGTCAATATACTTGGGACCCAGAGAAATATGTTCCGGGAGCTGGTCGAGCATATCGCCTGCCTTTCCCAGCGCGGCATCAAGGACAAGATCCTGCGCTATCTGCGCTATCAGAGCGAGGAAAACCGCTCGGTCGAGTTCGAGATCCCGCTGTCCCGCGAGGAGATGGCAAATTACCTCGCCGTTGACCGCGCCGCGCTCTCGCGCTCCCTCGGAGAGCTGAGGGCGGACGGCGTTATAGATTTCAAAAAGAACCGCTTCAAGGTACTCGACACAAAATATTTTAAGTATTGATATCAATACCGAAGCTTGTAATCCATCATGAGATATAGTATAATTTCCAATAACCGCGAAATACCATTTACAAAACTCCTCTTAAGGTGAAAAAATGACAAAACTGACGTTTAAGCGCGCCTTTCGTGACAGTCTGCCGATCATGGCGGGGTATCTGGCGCTCGGAATAGGCTTTGGGGTCCTGCTGCAGCGGGCGGGCTACAGCTTCCTGTGGGCGATCCTTATGAGCTGCACCATGTTCGCCGGCTCCGGGCAATACGCCGGGGTCGACTTTCTCTCGAGCGGAGCCTCGATCCTGACAGCCGCCTTCATGACGCTGATAATCAACGCGAGGCATTTTTTCTACGGCTTCTCGCTGCTCGACAAATACAAGGGCACGGGATTGGTCAAGCCCTATCTTATATTCGGACTGACGGACGAAACCTATTCCGTGGTCTGCTCCGCCGAGCTTGACGATACGATAAACCGAAAACAGTATTATTTCTTCCTGACCGCGCTCGACCATCTCTACTGGATAACGGGCTGCGTCCTGGGAGCGGTGATCGGCGAGCTTCTGCCCTTTTCTATGGAGGGCGTCGGCTACTCGATGACCGCGCTCTTCGTCGTGATCCTGGTTGAGCAGTGGCTGAGCAGCAAAAACCATCTTCCCGCGATCCTCGGGATAGTCACCACGGCGGTCTGCCTGCTGATTTTCGGCTCCGACTATTTTATTATCCCCGCAATGGCGCTCATATCGCTGGAGCTTGTGCTCTTTCGCAAAAAGCTCGACAAGACCGATCAAAGCGAGGTGAGCGGCAATGACTGAGCCCTGGCGCTCCCTGGCGCTCGTCGCGGTAATGGCGGCGGTCACGGCGCTGACGCGCTTTCTGCCGTTCATCGCCTTTCCGGAGGGACGAAAACGCCCGAAGGTTATAACTTATCTTGGCAAGGTGCTGCCCTGCGCGGTCATCGGAATGCTCGTGGTTTATTGCTTCAAGGACGTCTCCTTCCTAAAATACCCTCACGGCATCCCCGAGCTTCTCGCCGCCGCCCTCGTCGCGGGGCTGCATATCCTGCGCAGAAATACGCTTTTGAGCGTTTTCGGCGGAGTGGCGTTCTATATGCTCCTTGTTCAGTTTATATTTAAATAGGTGGTTTTTATATGTCTTTTCTTGAGATTTTTCTGATCGGAATCGGTCTTTCAATGGACGCCTTCGCTGTTTCCGTCTGCAAGGGCATGACGGACAGAGAGGGCTACCGGATATCCAAGAGTCTGATAGCCGGTCTTTGGTTCGGCGGCTTTCAGGGTCTTATGCCGTTTATAGGCTGGCTTCTCGGAAGCCAGTTCGAGCAGCTGATAAAAAATATAGACCACTGGATCGCCTTCGGTCTGCTGGCCATCATCGGCGCTAATATGATAAGGGAATCCTTCGGCAAGGACGAAAAGGAAAACGCCTCCTACGCCTTCAAGGTCATGCTCCCGCTGGCTGTCGCCACGAGCATCGACGCGCTGGCTGTCGGCGTTACCTTCGCCTTCCTCGACGTTATGATCCTCCCCGCCGTGCTTATAATCGGCGTGACGACCTTCGCCTTCTCCGCAGCTGGAGTTAAGATCGGCTCAAAATTCGGCTCGGGTCTGCGCTCAAAGGCGGAGCTTGTGGGCGGCATAACCCTCATCGCGATCGGAATAAAGATCTTAATTGAGCACCTTTTCTTCGGGGGCTGAGCGCGCTGTTTTTCAAAGCCGGTATCGCAGGCAGAGCCGCGCACCCGAACATTCCGTTCTCTCGAGGATGATAACAGATCAAAAAAGGATCCTTCCTTTTCGGAGTACAAAACAAAAAGTCGGGCAGACAGTTTGATCAGCTCAAACCGGTCTGCCCGACCTTTATTTAGGCAATACCGCATAATTCATGTGTGCGGTATTGCCCTTATTCATTTTTCGGTATTGGGCGATCAGGCGCCCTCGGATTCGAGCTCGTCCGATACGACCGCGGGCACGGCGCTTTCGAGCTGAACGCTTGAATAGCGCTGCATTCCGGTTCCCGCGGGAATGAGCTTACCGATGATGACGTTCTCCTTGAGTCCTACCAGCGGATCGACCTTGCCCTTGATCGCGGCGTCGGTGAGCACTCTGGTGGTCTCCTGGAAGGAAGCCGCCGACATGAAGCTGTCGGTCGCCAGAGCAGCCTTTGTGATACCGAGAAGCAGCTGGGTATAGGTCGCCTCTTTAAGGCCGTCCTCGCCGTTAGCTATGCGCTTCTTGATCTGCTCGTTCTCGTAGAGCACATCGTTCTTGTCGTAGGTCTGACCGGACAGGAAGCCCGTATCGCCCGCGTCGTCGACCTTGACCTTGCGCATCATCTGGCGCACGATTACCTCGATATGCTTATCGTTGATCTCAACACCCTGCAGACGGTAGGTCGACTGAACCTCTGAGATGAGGTAGTTCATTACTGCCTCGGGTCCCAGAATGTCAAGGATATCGTGGGGATTTACCGCGCCGTCGGTGATCTTATCGCCCTTTTTGACACGGTCGCCCTCTATGACCTTTACGCGGAAGCCGAAGGGGATGAGGTAAGCGCGCTCGTCGCCTGTTTCGGGATTGTAAACGATCGCGTGACGCGCGTTTTTGATCTCGTCAAAACGCACCTCACCGTCGATCTCACTGATGATCGCGAGGCTCTTGGGCTTTCTCGCCTCAAACAGCTCCTCAACGCGCGGGAGACCCTGGGTGATATCCTCTCCGCCCGCGACGCCGCCGGTATGGAAGGTTCTCATGGTGAGCTGAGTACCGGGCTCGCCGATCGACTGAGCGGCGATTATGCCGACAGCCTCTCCGACTGTTACGGGCATGCGGTTAGCGAGGTTGGCGCCGTAGCACTTGCGGCAGGCGCCGTGCTTGGCGCGGCAGGAGAGCACCGAGCGGATCTTGACGCTCTTTGCGCCCGACTCGACGATGATATCGGCTTCTCTCTCGCCCATCATGGTATTTTTGGAAACGAGCACGTTTCCGTTGGAATCGCAGAAATCATCGAGCAGATATCTGCCTATAAGACGCTCGTGCAGGGGCTCGATAACGTTGGAATCGCCGACCTTGATATCAAAGATCTCAAGACCCTCGTTGGTGTGGCAGTCCTCCTCGCGGACGATGACCTCCTGAGAAACGTCTACAAGACGGCGGGTAAGATAACCCGAGTCGGCGGTACGGAGCGCGGTATCGGCAAGACCCTTGCGCGCGCCGCGCGAGGAAATGAAGTATTCGAGGATGTTAAGACCCTCGCGGTAGTTTGCTCTGATGGGGATCTCGATCGTCTTACCGGAGGTGTTCGCGATAAGTCCGCGCATACCCGCCAGCTGACGGATCTGGCTCATGCTGCCTCGGGCGCCCGAATCAGCCATCATGTAGATCGGGTTGTAGCGGTCGAGGTTCTTCTGCAGGGCGTTGGTAACGTCGTCCGTAGCCTGGTTCCAGATCTTGAGGATCTCCTCGTAGCGCTCCTCGTCGGAACGCAGACCCATCATATACTCTTCGCGTACAACGTCGATCTCCTCCTCCGCGGCGGCGATGATCGACTTCTTCTCGGGCGGGATCACCGCGTCGCAGACCGCGACGGTGAGCGCGCCGATGGTCGAGTACTTGTAGCCCTGAGCCTTGATCGCGTCGAGCAGAACGCTCGTCTTTGCGGCTCCGTGCTTCTTGATGGATTTATCTATGATCTTCTTGAGTCCCGATTTGCCGACAAGGAAGTCAACCTCGAACTTGAACATGTTTTCGGGGATGCTTCTGTCAACAAAGCCGAGATCCTGCGGGATAGGATCGTTAAAGATGATTTTTCCGATGGTGGTGTCGACGATCGCGGACTTCATCTCGCCGTCGATCTCCATCTCGCGGCGAACCTTGATCTTGGAGTGAAGCTCGATAACGCCTGTCTGATACGCCATCATTACCTCGTCGACATTTCTGAACACCTTGCCCTCTCCGCGCTCGCCGTCCTTGTCGAGGGTGAGGTAGTAGGAGCCGAGGATCATATCCTGAGTCGGAACGGCGACAGGCTGACCGTCGGAGGGCTTCAGAAGGTTGCCCGCCGCGAGCATGAGGAAGCGCGCCTCAGCCTGAGCCTCCGCCGAAAGCGGAACGTGAACAGCCATCTGGTCGCCGTCGAAGTCGGCGTTGAACGCCGTACAGACCAGCGGATGGAGCTTGATCGCGCGGCCCTCTACGAGGATGGGCTCAAACGCCTGGATACCGAGTCGGTGAAGCGTAGGCGCGCGGTTGAGCATTACGGGATGACCCTTGATCACGACCTCGAGAGCGTCCCAGACATTTTCCTTGGCGCGCTCAACAGCCTTTCTCGCGGATTTGATATTCTGCTCCGCCTTGGTTTCGACAAGGCGCTTCATTACAAAGGGCTTGAAGAGCTCGAGCGCCATCTCCTTGGGGAGACCGCACTGATACATCTTGAGCTCGGGGCCTACGACGATAACCGAACGTCCGGAATAGTCTACGCGCTTTCCGAGCAGGTTCTGACGAAAGCGTCCCTGCTTGCCCTTGAGCATATCCGAAAGCGACTTGAGAGCGCGGTTGTTGGGGCCGGTAACGGCTCTGCCGCGTCTGCCGTTGTCGATGAGGGCGTCAACGGATTCCTGGAGCATACGCTTTTCGTTGCGGATGATGATCTCGGGAGCGTTGAGCTCCAGAAGCTTTTTAAGACGGTTGTTTCTGTTGATTACGCGGCGGTAGAGATCGTTGAGATCGCTGGTCGCGAAGCGTCCGCCGTCGAGCTGTACCATCGGGCGGATATCCGGCGGGATAACGGGGACGACGTCGAGGATCATCCACTCGGGACGGTTGCCCGAAAGACGGAAGCTCTCTACTACGTCCAGACGCTTGAGCAGGCGGATGCGCTTCTGTCCCGATGCGCTCTCGAGCTCCTCCTTGAGCTGAGCCGCGAGAGCCTCGAGGTCGATCTCGGCGAGAAGCTCCTTGATGGACTCCGCGCCCATGCCCGCCTTGAAGTCGTCCTCGTACTTTTCGCGCATATCGTTGTACTCGGTCTCGCTCAGGCACTGGAGCTTTTCGAGATCGCGGCAGTCGCCCGCGTCAATAACAATATATTGTGAGAAATAAAGCACGTTTTCAAGAGCCTTGGGTGAGATATCCAGCATGAGGGCGATCCTTGAGGGGATACCCTTAAAATACCAGATGTGCGAAACGGGAGCGGCGAGCTCGATATGGCCCATGCGCTCGCGCCTTACCTTGGCGCGGGTGACCTCGACGCCGCAGCGGTCGCAGATCTTGCCCTTGAAACGGATTCTTTTGTATTTTCCGCAGTGACATTCCCAGTCCTTAGTAGGTCCGAAAATGCGCTCGCAGAACAGACCCTCGCGCTCCGGCTTGAGTGTGCGGTAGTTGATGGTCTCGGGCTTTGTGACCTCGCCGTAGGACCATTCGCGGATCTGATCAGGGGAAGCAAGTCCGATCTTTATGGAATCAAAAACATTGTTATCTATCAATTTTACTTCCTCCTCAAATTATAATTCGTCAATGCCCAGATCGTCAAAGCCGAAGATGTCGTCATCGTTTTCCTCCTCGTCGGCAAGCGAGTCCTCGTCAAACATGTTGCCGTCCTCGCCGCCCTCGTCGAGGGTGTAGCCGTCCATTGAGGTCATGATGCTCTCCTCGTCAAACTCGGTTGCGGCGGCGTCAGCCAGATCCTCGTCCTCGTCAAACTTCTGCTTGATGTCGATCTCCTCGCCCTGCTTGTCGAGCACGCGGACGTCGAGAGAGAGCGACTGCAGCTCCTTGATGAGCACGCGGAAGGATTCGGGGATACCGGGAGCGGGGATATTCTGACCCTTGACGATAGCCTCGTAGGTCTTGACCCTGCCGACAACGTCGTCGGACTTGACGGTAAGGATCTCCTGAAGGGTGTATGCGGCGCCGTAAGCCTCCAGCGCCCAAACCTCCATCTCTCCGAAGCGCTGTCCGCCGAACTGCGCCTTGCCGCCCAGGGGCTGCTGGGTAACGAGCGAGTAGGGACCCGTGCTTCTCGCGTGGATCTTCTCGTCAACGAGGTGATGGAGCTTGAGATAGTACATATAACCGACGGTTACGGGGTTGTCGAAGCGTTCGCCCGTTCTGCCGTCTACCAGCCAGGTCTTTCCGTCCTCGCTGTAGCCCGCGTCCTTGAGCGCCGCGAAGATGTCCTGCTCATGGGCGCCGTCGAATACGGGAGTCATGATCTTCCAGCCGAGCGCCTTGGCGGCGTAGCCGAGGTGAACCTCGAGCACCTGACCGATATTCATACGGGAAGGTACGCCCAGGGGGTTGAGCACGATATCGAGCGGCGTGCCGTCGGGCAGGAAGGGCATATCCTCAACAGGCAGGATGCGCGAGACGACGCCCTTGTTGCCGTGGCGTCCCGCCATCTTGTCGCCCACGCTGATCTTGCGCTTGAGGGCGAGATATACTCTTACCACCTTGTTTACGCCGGGCTGGAGCTCGTTGCGGCTGTCGGCGCGGGTGAACACCTTTACGTCGACGACGGTTCCCTGTTCTCCGTGGGGAACGCGCAGGGAGGTATCTCTTACCTCTCTCGCCTTTTCGCCGAAGATCGCGCGGAGAAGCCTCTCCTCGGCGGTCAGCTCGGTCTCGCCCTTGGGGGTCACCTTGCCGACCAGGATATCTCCGGACTTGACCTCGGAGCCTATCTGGATGATTCCGTCCTCGTCGAGATATTTGAGCATATCCTCGCCGACGTTCGGGATGTCGCGGGTGATCTCCTCGGGGCCGAGCTTGGTATCGCGCGCCTCGGTGTCATATTCCTCGATATGGATCGAGGTGTAAACGTCATCTCTGACGATTTTTTCGTTGAGCAGAACGGCGTCCTCGTAGTTGTAGCCCTCCCAGGTCATGAAGCCGATGAGAGCGTTCTTTCCGAGAGCTATCTCGCCGTTGTCGGTAGCGGGACCGTCGGCGAGGACCTCGCCCTTTTTGACGCGCTGTCCCCTTGAAACGATCGGGCGCTGGTTGAAGCAGGTGCCCTGGTTGGAGCGCAGGAACTTGATGACCTCGTAGTCCTTTACCTTGCCGTTGTCGTACTGGACGCGGATGCTGCGGGCGTCAACGCTCATTACGATTCCGTCGTCCTCGGCGAGGATGCAGACTCCCGAGTCGGTGCCCGCCTTGTACTCCATGCCGGTGCCCACGATAGGAGCCTCGGAGCGGAGAAGCGGAACAGCCTGACGCTGCATGTTCGCGCCCATGAGCGCGCGGTTCGCGTCGTCGTTCTCAAGGAAGGGTATCATCGCTGTCGCCACGGATACGACCATCTTAGGCGATACGTCCATATAATCAAAGCGCGCGGCGGGCAGCTCCACGAATTCGTCGCGGTAGCGGCCTACTACTCTGTTGTGAACAAACCTGCCGTTCTCGTCGAGGGGCTCGTTCGCCTGCGCGACGTAGTAGTTGTCCTCAACGTCGGCGGTCATGTATACGACCTCGTCGGTAACGACGCCCGTTTCCTTGTCGATCTTGCGGAAGGGAGCCTCCACAAAGCCGTACTTGTTGATTTTAGCGAAGGAAGCGAGGTAGGAGATCAGACCGATGTTCGGACCTTCAGGGGTCTCGATAGGGCACATGCGTCCGTAGTGGGTGTAATGAACGTCGCGTACCTCGAAGCCCGCGCGGTCACGCGAAAGACCTCCGGGACCGAGCGCGGAAAGACGACGCTTGTGAGTGAGCTCCGCGAGCGGGTTGGTCTGATCCATGAACTGTGAGAGCGGAGAGGAGCCGAAGAACTCCTTGATCGCCGCGGTCACGGGGCGGATGTTTATGAGGGTGTTCGGAGAGAGGGAATCCATATCCTGCGACTGGGTGGTCATGCGCTCGCGCACAACTCTCTCCAGACGTGAGAAGCCGATGCGGAACTGGTTCTGGAGCAGCTCGCCCACGCAGCGGATCCTTCTGTTTCCGAGATTGTCTATATCGTCGGTGTTGCCTATGCCCTTGGCGACGCAGTTGAGGTAGTTGATGGTCGCGAAGATATCCTCAACGGTGATGTAATTGGGAACGAGCTCGCGCGCCCTCTCGCGGAGCGTATCCTTGAGATCCTCCTCGTTTTCGGCGCTGTCGAGGATCTCGCAGAGAAGGTCGAAGCGGACGTTCTCCTTGATCTCGCACTCCGCCTCGGCGTCAAAGTCAACATAGCAGGAGATATCCACCATGCCGTTGGAGATGATCTTGACGGTCTCGCCCTCGGAGTTTTTGACGAAAGCGACGGTAACGCCGGCGTTCTCGATCTCGAGAGCCTTCTCCTTGGATACCTTCTCGCCAGTGAGCGCCATGACCTCGCCGGTGCGGGGATTGGCGATCGGCTCGGCGAGCGCGTTGCCCGCGAGACGGTTGGCGATGCCCAGCTTTTTGTTGTACTTATATCTTCCGACGCGCGACATATCGTAGCGGTTCTCGTCGAAGAAGAGGTTGTTGATGTGAGACTGGGCGCTGTCTACCGTGGGCGGCTCCGTGGGGCGCAGCTTCTTGTAGACCTCGATAAGACCCTCCTCGATGTTGTGAGCCTGATCCTTCTCGATGGTCGCCTTGATCCTCTCGTCGTCGCCGAAGAAGTCGAGGATCTCGGCGTCGCTGCCCATTCCGAGGGCGCGGATAAAGGAGGTTACGGGGAGCTTTCTGTTCTTATCTATGCGGACATAAAAGACGTCGTTCACGTCGGTCTCATACTCGAGCCACGCGCCTCTGTTGGGGATAACGGTGGTGGTATAGAGCTTCTTGCCCGTCTTGTCGTGATCCATCTTGTAGTAAACGCCGGGGGAACGGACGAGCTGCGATACGATAACGCGCTCGGCGCCGTTTATAACGAAGGTGCCGCTGGGAGTCATCAGCGGGAAATCGCCCATAAATACGTTGCTTTCCTTGATCTCGCCCGTGGATTTGTTAAGCAGTCGGGCGGTGACGCGCAGCGCCGCGGAGTATGTCGCGTCGCGCACCTTGCATTCGATCACGCTGTAGTTGGGGTGATCGACGTCAAGGGTGTAGTCGATAAAATCCAGAACAAGGTTGTCCTGATAGTCGGTAATGCCCGAAACGTCCCTGAATACGTCCTTGAGGCCTTCCTCCAGGAACCATCTGTAGGATTCCTTCTGTACCTCAATCAGGTTCGGCATATCGATGACTTCTTCGATCTTGCCGAAGCTCATGCGATCGGTGTTGCCCAGCTTTACGGGTTTGACATTAACCAATGCGTATCCACTCCTTTATTATTCTCATACAAGGGGAGCGCCGAAAAAACGTCACGAAAAGTGTCACGAAAAAGTGCTTGACATTACGATTATTTTGTGATAATATCCCCTTGTTGAAAGGTGTTTTTTCAAAAATAATCCGTGCTTTCGGTACTAATCCCCATTATGGTACATTTTACAATTTTACTCCCCCGCAGGGCGCTTGTCAAGGGGTTTTTAAAAACTTTTTATAAAATTTTCATACTTTTTTAACGGTTAATGCTTTCGCGGAATAAAACCCGCGGAGCTTATTTTTTTCGGCATAAAAGGAACGCCCGATACCGTGTATTGTTTAGACCCATCCATAGCGTTCGATCAACCGTTTGTCTATCGCACAAATAACGGTGTTATCATAAACTTTTTTATTTTTCAATATACATATATATAAAAATATTAATAACCCCCTATAAATCCCTTGATGTTTCTGAAAACTTATGGTAAAATTATCCTGAAAATATCTTTTTCGGAAGGAGATTTTATGAAGAAGTTTTCAAAAGCATTGGCAATATTCCTGTCCGTGCTCCTGCTGCTCGGATCGGTACCGCTCGCCACGGTTTCGGTCGGCGCGGCGGAAACAGCGCAGGAAAACGTCGGCGCTTCAAGCGGCACAACGGGCGACTGCACCTGGACGCTTGACGACGAGGGCACCCTCACCATCAGCGGCAGCGGCGCGATGGAGGATTACAGCTATAACTCTGGCAATAATGAAACTTGGGGTCAATCAATAAAAAGCGTGATAATAAATCTGGGTGTCACTAATATCGGAAGATACGGGGTTTACAACTGAACGGGACTTAAAAGCGTCACCATTCCCAAAAGCGTTACGAATATCGCAACTGTCGCGTTTTACGGCCGCTATAATCTGACGACGATTTACGGACACCGAAATTCCTATGCACAAGTATTTGCTGAATCATACGATCTTACTTTTGTTGAAATCGCCTGTATCGGCAACGTGAACGGCGACGACAAAATCAACGTGGACGACGCCACCACAGTGCAAAAACACATAGCAAAGCTTATCACCGAATTCTGATAAAAAATCGCCGGCGGGCGCTCTCGCCCGCGCGCCAAAGGCGCTTCATCCGCCTTTGGAAAACTTACATATTAGCAACAGGTTTCAGCAGCGGCGGGTCAAAAATACTGCCAAACGATAAAAACAAGGCTGTTGCGTTAAGCGGTTTAAAAAATCCGGAAGAAAAACGGAGTCCGACTCACAACGAATCGGACTCCGTTTTTTTGATCCACCCATACAAAAAACCGGGCGGAGAAGCTTTGAAAGCCCTTCCGCCCGAAGGATATCGTTTTTTTATCCAATCGCTCTTGAAATATCCGATCGCTGTGAGTTAGCCGATCACTCTTACCTTAACAACGCCGTCGAGCGCCGCGAGCTTGTCAGCCTCAGCCTGAGCCGCGCCGTCGATGATGGTGTAGGCGTAATCGCCGCGAGCCTTTGTCGCCATTGCGGTCATGCCGGTGATTTCAGCCGCCTCGACAACGTTAACGTCAGCCTTGTGGATGACCGTGACTCTGCTGCCGTTTCTGGGAAGCGAGAGCGCGGGAAGATTTACGGAATTGACGATATTGCCGTTCTCGATATAATCCTTGATCTGATTGCAAGCCATAACAGCGCAGTTGTCCTCGCTCTCGGGAGTGGAAGCGCCGAGGTGCGGGATAACGATAACGTTTTCCTCGCCGAGGATGGTGTCGTTGCCGAAGTCGGTAACGTACTTGGCGACCTTGCCGCTCTTGAGAGCGTCGAGCAGCGCCTCGGTATTAACAAGACCGTCGCGGCTGTAGTTGAGGATGCGCACGCCGTCCTTCATCTTGGCGATCATTTCGGCGTCTACCATGTCCTTGGTATCGGGAAGGAGCGGAACGTGGATCGAGAGATAATCGCAGTTGACCATTACCTCCTCGTTGCTGCCCATGATTTTAACATTGGGATTGAGCTTCGCCTTGTTTGCCTCGGAGAGGAAGGGATCGAAGCCGATGACGTTCATTCCGAGAGCGTCGGCGGCGTTGGCTACGAGGATTCCGATTGCGCCCAAGCCCACTACACCGAGGGTCTTGCCCATGATCTCGGGGCCTACGAACTGGCTCTTGCCCTTTTCGACCTTCTTGCCCATCTCGTCGCCCGTGCCCTTGAGGGTCTTTGCCCACTCGATGCCCTCGACTACCTTTCTGGAGGCGAGGAACAGACCTGTGATAACGAGCTCCTTGACGGCGTTAGCGTTAGCGCCGGGGGTGTTGAATACGCAGATGCCCTGCTCGGTGCATCTGTCCTTGGGGATATTGTTCGTGCCCGCGCCCGCTCTCGCGATGGCGAGGAGGTTGTCGGCAAATTCCATGTCGTGCATGGCGGCGGATCTTACGAGAACCGCGTCGGGGTTCTGTACGTCGTCGCCGCAGGTATAGTTGTCGCCCAGACGGCTTGTGCCGACCTTGGCGATCTTATTTAATGTGAGAACCTTGTACATGATCATCAATCCTTTTTTAACAGAGTTCGGGCGGAGGTTAATCCGCCCTTTATTAGTATTATTTATTTGTTTTCAGCCTCGAACTTCTTCATGAAGTCTACCAGCGCGACAACGCCCTCATAAGGCATGGCGTTGTAGATGGAAGCTCTCATGCCGCCCACGGTGCGGTGACCCTTGAGGTTTACAAGACCCGCCTCGGTGGACTCCTTGACGAATTTGGCGTCAAGGTCGGCGTCGCCGGTCACGAAGGGAACGTTCATGAGCGAACGGTCCTCGGGAACAACGGTGCCCTTGAACAACTCGGAGCTGTCGAGGAAATCGTAGAGCAGCTTTGCCTTCTTCTCGTTGAGCTCCTTCATCTTGTCAAGACCGCCGACCTCGTTCTTGATCCACTCGAGAACGAGCTTCGCGATATAGATGGAATAGCAGGGCGGTGTATTGTAGAGGGACTGAGCGTCCGCGTGGATCTTGTAGTTGAGCATGGTGGGTGTGATATCCATGGCGTTGCCGAGGAGATCCTCACGAACGATGACGATGGTCACGCCCGCGCCGGACATATTCTTCTGAGCGCCCGCGAAAAGCAGACCGAACTTTGAGATATCAAGAGGCTCGGAGCATACGCAGGAGGAGATATCCGCGACCAGCGGGATATCGCCCGTATCGGGAAGCTCGTGATAAACAGTGCCGTAGATGGTGTTGTTCATGCAGATATAAACATAGTCCGCGTCCTCACGGAACATGGATCTGTCTGTCTTGGGGATATAGGTGAAGGTCTTGTCTGCGGAGGAAGCGACCGCCTGAGCGTCGCCGTAGCGCTGAGCCTCCTGAAGAGCCTTCTTTGCCCACTGACCGGTCACAATGTAATCAGCCTTCTTGTTCTTATTCATCAGGTTGAGCGCCACCATCGCGAACTGGGTGGAGCCGCCTCCCTGAAGGAACATTACCTTGTAGTTGTCGGGAATGTTCATTACCTCTCTGAGCAGAGCCTCGGCGTCCTTGATGATCTTGTCAAACGCCTTGCTGCGGTGCGACATTTCCAGTACGCTCTGACCTGTGCCCTCGTAATCGAGCATCTGCTCAGCCGCCTTCTTGAGTACTGCCTCGGGCAGCATGGAAGGACCTGCGGAAAAATTGTAAACTCTTGCCATGTCTAAAAACTCCCTTTTCTATGTGTTGTAGCGCCGGATCTTACGCGACTCGCGGACGATTCGCCGAAAAGAAGCGGCACGGCTAAAGGGCTGCCCGTTTTTCAACAAACTGCCCTATTTTACAGTAGCATTATACGCTCTTTGCAACCGCTTGTCAATATTCAGTGCGTTGATCAGTTAAAGTATTAACGGGTTTTTGCCGCAAAAAACAAATTACAGCTTGATTTCACCGATAGTTGACAAGATATCCTCTTTCATGCGCAAGGCTTCCGTGCGCGCGGCAGCGGCAAAATCCTCCTCGGTGAGCCCCTGCTTCTTCCAGGCGCACATGATCCCGCGCGAGGAATTGATCACCGCGCCCAAGCCGTTGCCGTCAAAGGCAAACTTCGCGTCCTCGGCTCCGCCGCCCTGAGCGCCGTAGCCGGGCACGAGGAAGAAGGTGTGGGGCGCCTTTTCGCGCATTTCCCCGAGCTGCTCGGGATAGGTGGCTCCGACGACGGCGCCGACCGCCGAATAGCCGTATTCTCCCATGAGACTGCCTCCCCAGCTCTCGCACATCCTGCCCATCTGCTCGTAGACCCTCGCGCCGTTTTCGAGCCTGAGATCCTGAAGCTCGCCCGAGCTCGGATTTGAGGTCTTAACGAGCACGAATATGCCCTTGTCGCGCTCCGCGCAGATTTTTTCGAGCGGCTTGATACCGTCGCTTCCGAGGTAGCCGTTCACGGTGAGGGCGTCCGCGCCGAAGGCGTCGATCAGCTCGCCCGCGACCTCCGTCGAGCCGAGGTGAGCGGCGGCGTAAGCCTCCATCGTGGTGCCGATATCGTTGCGCTTGCCGTCGGTGATAACGAACATCCCCTTCTCCTTCGCGTAGGAGATCGTGTCGCTCAGCGCCTTCACGCCCTGCCAGCCGTACATCTCATAATAAGCCGCCTGCGGCTTGACCGCAGGAACGATGTCGCAAAGGCTGTCAATCAGCGCCTTGTTGAACTCAAGCAGAGCCGCCGCCGCGCCCTCAAGTGTTTTGCCGTACTTCTCAAAGCAGGCGTTTTTGATTGACGCGGGGACGTAATCGAGCTTGGGATCGAGTCCCGCGACCGTGGGGTTCTGGGTTTCGTATATTTTCTTTATCAATCTGTCAAAGGACATGTTTTCCTCCTTTTCAAATCGGCGTTATCAGCTGTTGATTATATCATAAAGGTCGTTCGCGAACTTGTAGTAGTCCTCCCTGCCCTCCTGAACGAACTGGATGGCGGGGCGCGGATGGGTGTTGTACTGACCCGTCAGCATGTACGGGATATCGTAGCCCCACTTAACGCCCTCGGCGCGGAGCTGCGGGATATGCTGCTGGATCATCCTGATGATCGGATTGACCTTGTATTTCGGGTTCTTGAGGAAGCCGAGCAAAAGCTCGAGAGAGCAGTTGCCCGCGCCTCTGCCCATTCCGTCAACGGTGGCGTCGAGGTAGCTCGCGCCGTAAGCCATCGCCTCGATGGTGTTCGCGAAGGCGAGCTGCTGGTTGTTGTGGGCGTGGATGCCGGTGAGCTTGCCGTATTTCTCGGCGATCTCGCTGTACATCTCGGCGTAGCGGCGCGCCTCCTCGGGATAGAGGGAGCCGTAGCTGTCCACGATATAAAAGCAGGATACCGGGGTCTGACCGAGGATCTCGAGCGCGGTGTGCAGGTCCTCGGTACGCGCCTTTGAAACAGCCATGATGTTGATGGTGGTCTCGTAGCCGAGCTTAGAGCAGTATTCGATCATCTCGACCGCCGCAGGTATCGTATTTATATATGTCGCGATGCGCACCATGTCGATGGGGCTTTCGCTCTTGGGTATGATATCGGTTTCAAAATCCGTCCTGCCGACGTCAGCCATCACCGCTATCTTCATCTTGGGGCTGCCCTCCCCGACGATATCGCGGATGTCGTCGTCGTTGCAGAATTTCCATTTGCCGAAGTCGTCCTCGTCAAAGATCTCCTTTGACGCCTTGTAGCCGAATTCCATGTAATCGACTCCCGCCTTGAGGTTCGCCTTGTAGAGATCTCTCACGAAGTCGTCCGAAAAGCGGAAATCGTTGCAGAGTCCGCCGTCGCGGATGGTCGCGTCGACCACCCGTATATCCTTTCTGACGGATAACAGATTACCCTTTTGTGCCATAAAATCACTCCTGTATTCAGAACCGGAAAGCAGCGTCAGCCAAGCTGCCTTTTTCCGGTATCAGCCCGTATATACCGTTTTGCCGCCGAGCAGCGTCCTCCTGACCCTGCCCGTCAGCCTCATGCCCTTGAAGGGCGTATTTTTGCTCTTGCCGTGGAGCTTGCCCACGTCCACCGTCCACCTCTCGGCGGGATCGAGCAGAACCACGTCGGCAGGCGCTCCGACTCTGAGAGTGCCCGCGTCTATGCCGAGTATCCTTGCGGGATTGACGCTCATTTTTTCGATCAGCTCCGAGAGCGTCATCAGCCCCGTTCTGACCAGAAAGGTGATCCCGACCGCGAGAGAGGTCTCCATACCTATCGAGCCGTTGGGCGCCTTCTCGAAGTTCGATTTTTCCTCCGGCGTGTGCGGCGCGTGGTCGGTGGCTATCGCGTCGATGGTGCCGTCGAGCAAACCGTTTATCACCGCCCTGACGTCCTCGTCCGTGCGCAGAGGCGGATTCATGCGGAAGTCCGCGTCCCGCGCGAGCAGCCTGCTCTCGGTGAGCGAGAAATAGTGCGGCGCTGTTTCGGCGGTGACCTGTACTCCCCGGCGTTTCGCGTCGCGCACCAGCGCGACAGAGGTCTTGGTGCTGACGTGGCAGATATGAACGGGAACGCCCTCGGCTGCCGCCAGCGCGATCTCGCGCGCGGTGCCGCAGTCCTCCGCCGCCGCGGGTATGCCCTTGACTCCGAGCGCTTCGGATACCGCGCCCTCGTTGAGCTTGCCGCCTTCCGCGAGGTAAAGGTCCTCGCAGTGAGCCGCTACCCTCATGCCGAGCTTTGGCGCCAGCCTCATAGCCTCTCGGAGAAATTTTGTGTTTTCGACGGGTCTGCCGTCGTCGGAAAGTCCGAGCGCGCCCGCTTCCCTGAGAGCCCTCAGATCGGTAGGCTCCCCGCTTTTGAGTCCCTTTGTTATCGCGGCGGCAACATAAACCCTCGCGTCGGCGTCCTTCGCCTTGTCGAGAATATATCTCACCGTTTCGGGGCTGTCGACCGCAGGAACGGTATTAGGCATTGCAAGCAGGGAGGTCACGCCTCCCGCCGCCGCCGCGCGGCAGCCCGAGAGGATATCCTCCTTGGCTGTCTGACCCGGGTCGCGCAGATGAACGTGCATATCGACCAGTCCGGGAACGGCAAAGAGGCCGCGCGCTTCGATGAGCTCCCCGACCGTATCTCCCTCTTCGAGAACGCCGGAGCCGGTCGCGACGATTTTGCCCTTGTTTATCAGAATATCCGCGACCATGTCAAGCCCGTCGGCGGGCGAGAGCAGGTGCGCGTTCTTTATCAAAACATCATAATTCATTCTATCACCCTATCAGCCGCGCCTTTTGTTCGATGGACGGCTCTGAGGTCTGCCCTGAGGCGGGCGCTTTCCCGAAGGCTTTCTCTGAACGGGTCTGCCGCCCGTTTTCTTTTTCTGAGCCGGTCTGCCCTGATTCGGTCTGCCCGAGGAAGGCTTTCTTACTGCGGCTGAGCCCTTGCGCTGAGCCTCGTTCCTCGCGGAACCGCTCTGCGGCGGGCGCTGACCTCTGCTGTGAACCTGAACAAGTCCTCCGCTGTCGCGCTGAGCGCGCTGTCTTTCGGCGCGCTCGCGGGCGCGTCTGCGGCGCTCCTCCTCCGCCTTTTGGCGCTTCTTTTTAGCTCGGCTGCGCTTTATCTCGCGACGGACGTTTGTGGCAAAATAGCCGCAGTGGACTCCGAAGTTTTTCAGTCCTCCGCCGATACGCCTGAACGCGCCCAGAACCTTTTCGCCCGCCGAGGGAGTCTCGCGCTCGACCTCGCTTACCTTCTTCTCGACCTCGCCTATTACGTCGTACTCCTCCGCCTCGGCTATCTCCTTGCTGCTGATAACGCCCATTACCTTCTTGGGCGCCTCGTCAAAGAAGTCGTCGCTGTCCTTGAATTTATTCTTGCGGACCTCCTCGCGCACCAGCACCTCGTCGTTGAAGTACTCGTCCTCGTCGGTAGGCTCGGGCTCCTCCTCTTCCGGCGCGGAGCTCCTTTCGGCGGGAGCCGAGGGCGCTTCCTCCTCTTCCTCCTCGGGCTGAGGGGGAACGGGAGGCGCGGGAGTTATTTTAGCCTCGGGGATATCCTCAGCCTCGGGCGCCTTTCGGATCGGCATGACCTCGCCCTGAGGCTCGCTCTCATCCGCTGCCGTCTCAACCAGCTCTACCTCCTCGGCTATGAGCACTTCGGAGTCGGGAGCTTCCGCCGATATGTCCGCTTCTTCTGCGGGTTCTTCTTCCGCTTCTTCTGCGGCTTCTTCCCCGGAGACCTCCTCGGAGCCTTCTTCTTCCTTTTCTTCCGCTTCTTCCTCAAAAGCATCCTCGGGACGAGCCTCCTCCGACGCGATCACCTCGCCGCCGTCAGTCAGCTCTTCCTCTTCCTGATCAGAAGGTACTTCCTCCCCGTCGTCAAAAAATTCGGAAATACTTTCATCCTCAGCGATAATGACGTCCTTTACCTCTTGCTCTTCCACGGGGTCGGGAAGAGCTTGCGGAAAATCCTGCGGTCCCTCCGTATGATCGTCGTCGCCGAGAAGCGCGTCTATATCGGCGTCCGAGTAGGAGCGTCCGCCCTCGTAGACATCGCCGAAATAATCGTCGTCCGCGACGGTCTCCGTGGTCTCGGCGGTATAGGGCTTTTCGGGCTCCTTCGCGGGAGCCGCCCTGAACTCGTGGGTCGCCTCGAGATCGTCGGAGCTGTCGTCATAATAGAGGTCGTCGGAATAGGCGCTCCTCGACTCGGACGTTTTTCTTCCGGTCGAATACTTGCCCGCCAGCTCTCGGAGGATCTTGTCGTTATCGTTCTTTTTCCTGCGCGATCTCGCCCTCTTGACTATCACGATTATCAAAATAATGATCACGATCGCCAGCAGCACCAGCGCTCCCAGAAGGATGAAGGGCATGAGCGTCGCCATGACGTCGGTCTGTCCGAAGGATACGGAGTTGATCATCTCGTTGAACGCCTCGTAATCCGCCGCTGTTACGCTGGTTCCGTTGCGCTGCAAAGTCACGTTTATATTTTTTCCGTCATAAACCGTAACGCCCTGATAGATATTCACTCGTCTGCCCGCGGATTCCGCCTTGGCGTTGAAATAAAGCCAGGTGATCGGCTTGCCCGCCTCGCCCACGGTACAGGCTGTATATGTATCCTCCTGCATGAAGGCTCTGGCAAACTCGCCAAGCTCCCTCGACTGCAAAAGGTTGTAGTTTCCGATTGATTTGGTAGCCTCGTCAGCCGTCATTGAAACGGTGACGATGGTCGATGCGGCGCTGTCCATTCCCTGAAGATAGATATCTCCCGCCTCAAACTGCCTCATGAGCTCCCCGCAGTCTATTCCGAAGAGCGAAAAATACCTGTCGTTGGCGCTCGCGCCGCGCTTTACGGCGATCACGCCGTCGGGCAAGGTGATCTTCATGTCGTTGATCTCGGGCAGATAATAATTCTGACCCGCCGCGCTGACCGAAAGGACGCACGAAAGCGCCATGAATACGGCAGCCATCAGCGACGCAAGACGTTTTGCTGCATTTTTATACATTTTCATTCCCCCATACCTTGATATTTCGGGCAACAGCCGATTTTTGCATACGTTATATATTATACAGAATTTCCCGCCGAAATACAAGGGTAAATTTGTACTGATACACGGCATTCCGCTATTGATATATTATTGAAATAGTTAGAACCAAAAGCCGCGCGTACATCTAAGCGCACCCGAGGCAGGACAGGCGGCGGCAGCGGCTTTTTATCCCACGAGATCTTTTCTCTTTTTTTGACAGTTTGGCAACACACTTTTATCTTCGGACAATTATTCACCATTATTTGACCGCTTATTGGGTCGGCAGTGCGGAAAAGCAGTAAAAATGCAACGCAGGGGGTCCACCCGTTCCCATACCGAACACGGAAGTTAAGCCCTGTAGTGCCGAAAATAGTGCCTTGGCGACGAGGTGTGAAAATAGGAAGATGCCGACACATAAAAGCGTCCGCCCAGTAGGGTGGGCGTTTTTTTTAATGAAGTGTTTCCTTGCGGAAACATGAAGCACGCTTCGCGCATGAAGTCGCTTCGCTTATGAAGTGTGCTTCGCACATGAAGTCGCTTCGCTTATGAAGCGTGCTTCGCACATGAACCGAAACACATCGCTTCGCAATGAAGTGTTTCCTGCGGAAACATGAAGCGCGCTTCGCGCATGAAGTCGCTTCGCTTATGAAGTGTTTCCTTGCGGAAACATTAATTGCGCTTCGCGCAATTACGGAGGTCAAAATGGATTCTTTTTTCAAAACGGAACAGAGCGTCTGGGAATTTTTTAAAAACAGCTCCAAGCCCGTTGTGCTCTACGGAATGGGCGACGGCGCAGACAAGGTGCTTTCCGCCTTTTCCCGCTTCGGGATCGAGGTCTCGGGCGTGATGGCAAGCGATGATTTCGTGCGCGGTCAGCAGTTTCACGGGTTCACGGTAAAAAAGCAGAGCGATCTTGAGCGCGAGCTCGGGGATTTTTGCGTCGCTCTCTGCTTCGCGAGTCAGCTTCCCGACGTTATCAGCCATATAAAGGAGGTCGCCGCCGCCCATGAGCTGCGCGTGCCCTCGGTCCCCGCGTTCGGAAGCGTGATCTTTGACAGGGAGTTTTCGGAGAAATATTCCGGAGATATCAAAAGCGCCCGCTCCCTGCTCTCGGACGAGCTGTCCGTGAGGGTATTCGACGGCGTCCTGCGCTTTTATCACAGCGGAGAGCTTCACCTGCTCGACGGGATAACCACCGATAAGGACGAGGCTTTTTATGATATCCTGCGCCTGAGCGACAGCGAGAGCTACCTCGACCTTGGCGCCTACGACGGCGACACCATAAGAGAATTTCTGCATTATTCGGGCGGCGGCTATAAAAGGATCACCGCGCTCGAGCCGAACGCGAAAAACTTCTCAAAGCTGCTCCGTGCCTGTTCGGGAATGAGGGATACACAGCTTCTGCAGCTCGGCGCCTTCGACCGCGACGCAGTCCTCTTTTTCAACAACAAGGCGGGGCGCAACAGCGCTGTCGCCGAGAGCGGAGTCGAAACAAGGGTAAGAGCGGTCGACGAGCTGCTCGGCGGAGAAAGCGTCAGCTACGTCAAGGCTGACGTCGAGGGCGCCGATTTTGAGGCTCTGACAGGCATGGCAAAAACGATCGCCGCCTTCCGGCCTAAGCTCAACTGCTCCGTCTACCACCGCTTCGAGGATATTTTCAGGCTTCCGCTGCTGCTCAAAGACCTCTGCCCCGATTATAAGCTCTATCTGCGCCACCATCCATACATCCCCGCCTGGGACACGAACGTTTACTGCGTGACAGAAAGCTCAAAGCCGTAAAGCCGAAACTAATAACTGTTGTCAAAGCCGTAATTATGTGCTATAATATACGCGAATGAAACGCAAAGGAGAATAATATGCCTGTATATAAAATAGCGGATCTTAATATAAAGATCGACCCGCTCCACCCCGATACGGAGGAGCGCCTTTCTCCCTATCTCACCGAAGGCGACGGCTTCGACTTCGACGCCTCGGCGACAACGGAGGAATTTGAGGAAATGAAAGCGAAATCCGAGGGCTACTGCACCAACGAAAACATCGAGGGCGCGGTCATCCTCACCAAAATAGCAAAAACCGTGCTCACCGGCTACGGCGGCTGCTTTTTCCATTCCTCCTGCCTCGAGCTCGACGGAGAGGCATATATGTTCACCGCCCTTAGCGGCACGGGAAAATCCACCCACACCCTGAACTGGCGCAGGCTCTTCGGCGACCGCGTGACCATGATAAACGACGACAAGCCGATCATCCGCAAGCTCGGCGGAAGGTATTACGTCTGCTCCACTCCCTGGATGGGCAAGTCGGATATCGGCTGCAATATGTCAGTGCCGATCAAGGCTGTTTACGTGCTCCGCAGAGGAGAAAACAACCGCTGCGACGAGGCTCGCCCGATCGAGGTGTTCAAAGAGCTGCTCGAGGCTACCCTCCTTCCCGAGAGCCGCGACGATATGGGCAAGCTGCTCGACATATTTGACGAGCTGTTCTCAAATGTCAAGCTCTTTCTTCTCTACTGCACTCCCGATATAGAATCCGCGCGCGTAGCCTACGACGCGGCGAACAAATAATTCTGTAAAGGAATTTTGATATGAACTTACCAAAGGTAGTTTCCGTCCGGAATATGCGCGAGAGCGACGCCGCGGCAATAGCCGGCGGCATTCCCTCAAAGGAGCTCATGCTCAGAGCCGCGCGCGGTATTTTTGAAGCCCTCACCTTCGTCGGCAGGGTAGCGATAGTCGCGGGTCCCGGCAACAACGGCGGCGACGGCTACGCCCTTGCCTGCGTGCTGCTTGAAAACAACATCACCCCCGTGATCTACCGCGCCGGCGGCAGATTCTCCGAGGACGGACTGTATTATTACGAAAAAGCGATCGGCATGGGCTGCGAGGAGGAGAGCCTTTCCGCGGTCACCGATCTCAACGGCTACGATATAATCGTAGACTGTCTGCTCGGAACAGGCTTTATGGGCGAGGTCAGAGGCGATTTGCGCGAGGCGATCGACAAGATCAACTCAAGCGGCGCGTTCATAGTCAGCGCCGACATCAACAGCGGACTCAACGGCGACACCGGACTCGGCGAAAACGCCGTACATTCCGATCTCACGGTTTCCATCGGCTCATACAAGACCGGTATGTTCCTCGGCGACGCGCCCGGGCTCATTGACAAGCTGCGCAACGCCGATATCGGGATCGAGATCCTGCGCGACGAATACTATTTTCTCGACAGCTCCATGCTCTATATGTTCGAGGGCTACAACAGCCTCAGCCTCAGCTTTGAGGATTTTTACGAAAAAACGGGGCTTTCACCCGACAGCGCGGGCTTTGCCGACGCGCTGCTTGAGCTTTCGCGCGCCGAGAGCAGACCCGTGGTCGTAAAGAGCGGGAGCAGCGCCGCCGTGGGCGACCTCAACTACATCTACTTCTGCGCGGAATACGCCGACTGAACCAAAAGGAGGAGCTTATGAAAAACTTTATTGAAGGCTTTCGGAGATTTATGCAGGGACGCTACGGCACCGACACCCTCAACAACTTCCTCGCGGGTCTTTCCGTGTTTATCTGGATCGTCGATATCTTTGTTTTCAACTGGATAGCGCGAAGCGTGATCGCCCTCATCCAGCTCGGGATCATCGGCTTCTTCATCTTCCGTATGCTCTCGCGAAACATCAACGCGCGCAGCCGCGAGAACCGCGCCTTTTTGAAGGTGTTCACTCCCGTAAAAAATTGGGTCGTGCTGCAATACAAGAAGATCCGCGACCGCAAGACCTACCGCTATCTGACCTGTCCGCACTGCAAGGCGAACCTGCGCGTGCGCTACAACAAGGGCAGGCACACCGTCCACTGTCCCAAATGCGGCAAGGATTTTGAAAAGAATATCCGCTGATTCCCGACCGCAAGCCGTTCTGCTCAAGAGAAGCGGGCGTTTCCCGCGTCCGGAGCTTACCCGAACCGGCTTTTCACGATCCGCGAGCCTCAAACTGCCGAAAATCGGTTGACTTTTGGCGTTATTATGATATACTAAGAATAATCTGACAGAAAGTCCGCTTTCGGAAAGGAGCCGCAATATGGCAAACGAAGAAATTTTTGAAGAGATGGAAAACGAAGGCACCCTCATTACCCTTGAGGACGAGGAAGGCAACGAGATCGATTTCGAGTTTCTCGACATCGTTGAGCATGAGGGCGAGGAGTACATCGTCCTGATCGAAAACGACGAGGAAGCCGACGAGGTCGTTATCCTCAAGATCAACCCCATCGACGAGGACACCGAAGAGTATCTCAGCATTGAGGACGACGAGCTGCTCAACACCCTCTTCGAGAAGTTCAAGGCAAAATACGAGGGCGACATCACATTTGAATAATCAAAAGCACCGCTGCGGAGGCTGACGCTTTGTCAGTCTCCGTTTTTCCTTGCGGCAAAAGCGCGAAATCCCCCGGCTGCGAAACTCTCTCATAATTTTCCGCAAAACGCTTTACTATTCGGAGAATATTTGATAGAATTGAATCGGAATAATAATATCATCCGATTTCAAACGGAATCATCAAAAGGAGGAATCTAAATGGCGAGCAATAACAGAAAGGTGGTATTGGTAGGCACGGGCATGGTCGGCATGAGCTTTGCCTACGCCGCGTTGAACCAGAGCATCTGCGACGAGCTGGTGCTCATAGACCTCAACGAGATCCGCGCCCGCGGCGAGGCGATGGACCTCAACCACGGTCTTGCGTTCTCAAATTCCAGCATGAAGATCTACTACGGCAGCTATTCGGACTGCGCCGACGCGAATATCGTGATAATCTGCGCGGGCGTGAATCAGAAGGAGGGCGAAACCCGGCTCCAGCTCCTTCAGCGCAACGCCAAGGTCTTTGATTCGATCGTGCCGAGGGTCGTTTCCTCGGGCTTCGACGGTATCTTCCTTGTAGCCACCAACCCCGTTGACATCATGACCAGAGTGACCTACGAGCTTTCGGGCTTCAACTCCGCAAAGGTAATCGGCACGGGAACCACGCTCGACACCGCCCGCCTGCGCTATCTGCTGGGAACCTATTTCAAGCTCGACCCGCGCCACATCCACGCCTACGTCATAGGCGAGCACGGCGACAGCGAGATCGTTCCGTGGAGTCAGGCGATCGTCGGCGTAAAGCCCATCAATCAGATGCTCGCGGACGACCCCGATAAGTTCAGGCTCGAGGATCTCGAAAAGATCAGCAACGACGTGCGCACCGCCGCCTACGAGATAATCAAAGCTAAGGGCTCGACCTACTACGGCATCGGCATGGCGATCTGCCGCATTGTCAGGGCGATCTTCCACAACGAAAACTCCGTTTTCACCGCCTCTGTACGCCTTCGCGGAGAGTACGGGCTGAGGAAGGACGTTTTCATCGGCAATCCCTGCATAATCAACAACGGCGGAGCCAACCGCGTAATGGAGCTCAACCTCACCGACGAGGAGCTCGAAAAATTCAGGAACTCCTATAATATCCTGTCCGAGAGCTATGACTCGATGATGAGCTGATATTTTCCGGTCATCCTGCCGCTTGATCGGCGCTTAATGACAATCAATATCAGCCTGTCCAAGCTTGACAAAAAGGAAACCGCGCCATGCAGTTTTGAACTGCCGGGCGCGGTCTTATATTTTTAAATTATTTTCAGCGTCTGACGAAAACTCATTATTTCGATTTCTTGAACTTGAAATCCTCCTTGCCGGGGAAGATCGCGTTGAGCACGATGCCGGCGATAGAGGCTACAGCCAGAGGCGAGAGCGTGATGTTCGCGCTGCCGATATTGAAGCTAACGGTGTCGCTGCCCAGTCCCAGAGCGAGAACGAGGATAACCGCGGCTATGATAAGGTTGCGGCTCTTGGTGAAGTCCACCTTGTTCTCAACAACATTTCTGACGCCGATAGCGGAGATCATGCCGTAGAGCACAAGCGAGATACCGCCCACGATACAACTCGGGATAGCGCCGATCCTCGCGGAAACGTACGGGAAGAAGGAAAGCCCGACCGCGAAAAACGCCGCGATCCTGATGACCTTGGGATCATAGACCTTTGTGAGCGCGAGAACGCCGGTGTTTTCGCCGTAGGTCGTATTCGCGGGAGCTCCGAAGAGCGAGGCGAAAGTGGTAGCGAGTCCGTCGCCCGTGAGGGTGCGGTGGAGACCCGGCTTAACGATGTAATTCTTGCCGACCGTGGAGCTGATAGCGGAAATGTCTCCGATATGCTCCATCATTGTCGCGAGCGAGATCGGCACGATCGCGATGATCGACGAAAGGATCCAATCCCCTCTTGACCAGTCGATACCGCCGAACACCGTTTTATCCCAGGCTACGGGGAAGTTCACCAGCGCCTCTGAGCCGAAGATCTTGCCATGACCGATATTGTCGATAATGGCTCTTACGGCGTCAAAGTCAAAAATGCGGTTATAACCGACGATGTTTCCCGTCGCGTCAAGCTGTGGACCTGCCGAGAAGAGCCAGGGCATATTCTGCACAAGGTCAGGATATTTGTAGCTTACGGAAGCCAGCACCAGACCTACCGCCGAGGAGATCAGCAGTCCCAGAATGATGGGAACGATCTTCGCCATGCCCTTGCCCCAGATGTTGAAGATGATAATGACCGAAAGAGCGATCAAAGCGAGCACCCAGTTGGTGCTGCAGTTGCTGATTGCCGAGGGCGCGAGACCAAGACCGATCGCGATAATGATCGGCCCGGTGACAACGGGCGGAAAAAATCTCATCACCCTTTCAACGCCTATCAGCTTGATTATCAGAGCGAGAACAAGATAAACCAGACCCGCGCAGGCAACGCCGAGACAGGCGTAGGGAAGCATGGAATTAGGGTCGGCGCCCTCGGGAGCCATTGCCTTTACCGCCGCATAGCCTCCCAGAAAAGCGAAGGACGAGCCCAGAAAAGCAGGCACCTGGAATTTGGTCAGGAGATGAAACAGCAGAGTACCGAGACCCGCCATGAGCAGAGTCGTCGAAACATCAAGTCCCGTGAGCATCGGCACAAGAATAGTAGCGCCGAACATCGCGAACAGGTGCTGGATACCCAAAATCAGCATACGCGGAATACCCAGGGTACGCGCGTCATAGATGGCGTCGTTGTTTTTTGACATTATTCTACCCCTTTTCTAAAAATAAGGCTGTTTTGAGTTAACAAAACAGCCCTTTTTTATTTAGAATAAATTACTCGTTGATAGCGATAACAGCGCCGGAGCCTACTGTTCTGCCGCCCTCACGGATAGCGAAGCGGAGACCTACCTCGATAGCGATAGGAGTGATAAGCTCAACGTCCATCTCTACGTTATCTCCGGGCATGCACATCTCTACGCCCTCGGGAAGAGAAATTGTGCCGGTAACGTCGGTGGTTCTGAAATAGAACTGGGGACGATAGTTGTTGAAGAAGGGAGTATGACGGCCGCCCTCGTCCTTGGTCAGTACGTAAACCTGTCCGCGGAACTTGGTGTGGGGGTGAATGGTGCCGGGCTTCGCAAGAACCTGACCTCTCTGGATCTCGGTTCTCTGAACGCCACGGAGAAGTACGCCTACGTTGTCGCCTGCCTCAGCATAGTCAAGGGTCTTTCTGAACATCTCAAGACCTGTAACAACAACTGTTCTCTTCTCTTCGGTAAGACCAACGATCTCAACAGACTCGGAAGTCTTGATCTGGCCTCTCTCAACTCTACCGGTAGCAACTGTGCCGCGGCCTGTGATGGTGAATACGTCCTCAACAGGCATAAGGAAGGGCAGGTCAGCCTTACGGTCGGGAGTGGGGATGAACTCGTCAACAGCGTCCATCAGCTCGTGGATGCAAGCATACTCGGGAGCGTTGGGGTCCTTGCTGTCGCTGGTAAGAGCAACATAAGCGGAGCCCTTGATGATGGGTGTGTCGTCGCCGGGGAACTCATACTCGTTGAGGAGGTCACGGATCTCCATCTCTACGAGCTCGAGGAGCTCTTCGTCGTCAACC
>CACYIC010000005.1 GCA_902774325.1 uncultured Ruminococcus sp. | reverse complement strand
CAGAAAACAGCTTGTCCGTAAGGAACTGCCGTCCACTGTTGACAGGGACGCGCTGTATGACCTTGTATCAAAGGTTCTCGACCTCTGCCGCGAGGGACTATCCGAGAGAGGACGGGGCGAGGAAGAATATCTGGAACCGCTTTATCAGAGAATCAATAACCGCGCCAACCCCGCCAAGGAAATGCTCCGCCGGCTGCAAAACGGCGAAAGTATGGCGTCGGTAATCAAGCACTATGCCGAGGTGGAATCCTATGAATGAGATACAATCAAAAATAACCTGTCTGACCGAAAAACTGATGGCAGACTACGGTAAGGGCAGGGTCATCGATGAGATAAAGATGTTCGCCTATCCCGACAGGAATATCATCATCGACATTCTCGAAAAGCTGAAAATCGTCATTTATCCCGGATATTACCGCAACAGCATCTACCGCACTTACACGGTGAAAAACAATATTTCGATTTTGCTTGAGGATATAATTTACAACCTTATCAAGCAGACTTCGATCGTGCTGAAATACGATCCCGGGCATCAGAACACGGAGGAAGAAGAGATCGTCCGTGAATCCGAACGGATAACCTTTGACTTTCTTGATAAAATCCCGAAAATCCGTGAATATATTGAGACCGATATACAGGCGTTCTACGACGGCGACCCCGCTGCCTACAACAAGGACGAAATCATTTGCACATATCCCGGCTTGTACGCGATCTTTACCGCGCGAATCGCTCACGAGCTGTTTTTGCTCGGCGTTCCGCTGCTTCCGCGCATTATGACGGAGCACGCCCACAGTCTGACGGGAATCGACATTCACCCGGGCACCACCATCGGTAAATATTTTTTTATCGACCACGGCACGGGTATCGTTATCGGTGAAACGACTGTCATCGGCAACAATGTCAAGGTCTATCAGGGAGTGACGCTCGGCGCGCTCTCTACCCGAGGCGGTCAGAACCTGCGCGGCAAAAAGCGTCACCCGACCATTCACGACAACGTGACGATCTATTCGGGCGCGTCTATTCTCGGCGGAGATACCGTCATCGGCAAAAACGTCGTCATCGGCGGCAACGCCTTCATCACAAGCTCCATTCCCGAGGGCGCGAGGGTTAGTGTCAAGAGTCAGGAGCTGATGTACAACTACGACTCCAAGCATCCCGTCGAGCGTAAGGACATTGAATTGGATGAAACATGGTTTTATATGATATAAATTCCGCAGAAGGTGTAACAGGTAAGAAAATGAAAGCTATATCCATACAGGAATTTGTTGAATTAAGGAATCAGAGCCGCGACCGCTTTGGCGTTGAGCTTCATTTGCACGATCATTGCTCGTCGCAGTATTTTTCGGCAGACGGCAAGACCTTTGACAGAGAATATATGGAGTTTTTGACCGATTTTCTCAGCAAGAAAAACCTCGGTGCGCAGATTTCCGACGACAAAACCGGCATATTGATTGTATAGTCATCAAAGAGGTAATCTTATGAAATCCATTTTAATCAAAGATACAACCAGAGAAGAACGCGAACAAATCGTTAAGCAGTCTTTATGGGGCAGCTGCGGAGCCGAATGTGAATTCTGCTCCGGATGTGACAACCGTGGCGGAGGCAGGATAGAAAGCCTGTATCAGCCTTATATCGACGGGCTTAAAGAGATTGCGGAAATCAACGCGGAATATACCGCGCCGTTTGTAAGATAAACAGGAGCAGATTGTTTATGAAGATCATTATTTCGGGAAAAAGAAAAGAAGTGACCGATGGGCTGACTGTCGCACAACTGATCAACAGCGAAACGAACGGCAGACCGCGCTATGTTTCAGTCGTTACACGAAAAGAGCTGTTGCTTGAAGGCGGATTTAATGACGTTGTGCTTCAAGACGGCGATACGGTTGAATTCATCTATTCGGGAGAAGAAGAATGCTAAATCAATTTTCGAGAACACAGCTTGTTTTCGGGGAGGAAGCAATGCAGCGCCTTGCCGGGGCAAGGGTCGCCGTTTTCGGTATAGGAGGGGTCGGCGGTTACACCGTTGAGGCACTTGCGCGTTCAGGCATCGGTCAGGGAGCCTTGGCGAGCTTGTATTTACGACCCTCAGAAAGCACGCTCGTCCGTTGATCCGTTTCCGCACTGGAGACATCGGACGTATTGACAATACAAAGTGCTCCTGCGGCAGAACTCACGGCAGGATCCACATTTTAGGCAGAAAGGACGATATGTTTATCGTCTCGGCGGTAAACGTTTTCCCAAGCGATATAGAGGCGGTTATCCGCGAGCAGGACGGTATTACGGGCGAATATCTCATCAGGATCTTCGAGAGGGATTTCACCAATAAGTACGCCGTTGAAATCGAGAAGAATGCCGACAATCCCAAGACTGACGAGCAGGTCGCCGCCGAGGTTTCCGCAGCACTGAAAGCACGTATCGGCGTTAAGCCTGCGAGAGTCGTCGTACATCCGGACGGCGGACTCGACACCCGCTCCGAGCATAAATCAAAGCGAGTTATTGATGAACGCAACCTTGAATACGTTATTTGACGATTGTATAAATAGGGCATAGAACAGCCCAAAGAATAATAAGGCAACACCGTACAATTCAGGTGCGCGGTACTGCTACAACGATGGAGGAACTTTTATGCCCGAGCTATCCAAACGAACCGAAACCTTTACAGATTCCGTCATCCGCCGCATGACGAGGATTTCAAATCAATACGGCGCGGTAAATCTCTCTCAGGGTTTTCCTGATTTTGAACCGCCGCGCGAGCTGCTTGACCGTCTCGCCGAGGTGTCAAACGAGGATTTTCACCAGTATTCCATCACTTGGGGCGCACAAAATTTCCGTGAAGCCCTTGCCGAAAAGCAGTCGCGGCTCATGGGCAGAAGAATAGACCCTAACGCGGAGATCGTTGTGACCTGCGGCAGCACTGAGGCGATGATGGCGGCGATGATGACCGTCGCTAATCCGGGCGATAAGGTGATCGTGTTCTCGCCGTTTTATGAGAACTACGGCGCGGACACGATCCTGTCGGGGGCGGAACCAATATATGTTCCGCTCTATCCGCCCGAATTCAACTTTGACCCAAACGAGCTGGAAGCGGCGTTCAGACAGAAACCCAAGGCGTTGATTTTATGCAATCCCTCCAACCCCTGCGGTAAGGTGTTTAACTATGACGAGCTGAAAATCATTGCCGACCTCGCCGAAAAATACGATGCGTTTGTGATCACCGACGAGGTTTACGAGCACATTGTCTATGCTCCGCACAAACACACCTATTTCGCTTCATTGCCTAATATGTGGGAGAGGACGATCTCCTGTTCCTCGCTTTCAAAAACCTATTCTATCACAGGATGGCGTTTGGGATATATCATCGCTCCGCCGCAAATTATCGACGTTGCAAAAAAGGTACACGACTTTTTGACCGTCGGCGCAGCTGCACCTTTACAGGAGGCGGCGGTGACAGGACTACGCTTCGGAGACGATTATTACAGACAGCTTGCTGAAAAATACACCGAAAAACGCGATTTGTTCCTAAAAGGGCTTGACGATATCGGGATCGCCCACACGAATCCGCAGGGTGCATATTATGTGCTTCTCGATATATCGGAATTCGGTTATGAATGCGACCTTGATTTCTGCGAAAAGCTCGCCGAAAAGGTCGGCGTAGGCGCCGTGCCCGGCTCAAGCTTCTTCCGTGAAAACGTTAACCACCTGATCCGTCTGCACTTTGCTAAGAGAAACGATACTCTTAATGAAGCTCTCAACAGGCTTTCGGATATATATAAACTTAGAAAATGAGGTGATCGCATAATGAAACGCATATTAACTATTCAGGATATATCGTGCGTCGGAAAATGCTCTCTGACCGTAGCACTTCCGATTATTTCGGCAACAGGTGTTGAGACAGCAATTTTGCCGACCGCTGTACTTTCCACTCATACAATGTTTCAAAATTTTACCTGCAAGGATTTGGACGATCAGATTTTGCCGATCGCTAAGCACTGGAAGGATGAAAACATTACCTTTGATGCTTTTTACACGGGTTATCTTGCCTCGGCACAGCAGATCGATAAGGTGCTGACTTTGATCAACAGCCTGAAACGCGAAGCCGACCTTGTGATCGTTGATCCGGCTATGGCGGACAATGGCAAGCTTTATCCGGCTTTTGACAGCGGCTTTCCTAAGGAAATGGCAAGGCTGGCGGCGCAGGCGGATATTGTTTTGCCGAACATTACCGAAGCGTGCCTGATGACCGATACTCCCTACCGGGAAAGCTATGACGAGCAGTTTGCAAAAGAAGTAGTCAAAAAGCTTGCCGCACAGGGAGCTTTAACCGTTGTGTTGACAGGAGCGGCGTTTGACGGCAAATACGGTGTTTTGATTTATGACAGCAAAACGGAAGAGTTTCGCTTCTATGTTCAAAACAAGGTAGACGCGTCTTATCATGGAACAGGCGACGTTTTCAGCTCTGCCTTCACCGGTCTGCTGCTTCACGGAAAATCCGTTTTAGACAGCGTAAAAATCGCGGCTGATTTTACGGCGGAAAGCATCAGGCTCACAAAAGAAACACCCGGCTCAAATTGGTACGGTGTTGATTTTGAAAGAGTCCTGCCTCATTTGATAGAAAGGATCGATGCCAAATGACAGAAAAAACTACAATGAACAAAGCGTCGATTTATCTTCTTTCCATAACCGCTTTGTTTGTTGCTTTAACCTATGTTTTTACTGCATTTGTCAATATTCGCCTTCCGATAGCGGCAAACGGCGGCTTGATCCATCTCGGCAACGTCCCTTTGTTTATCGCGGCGATCCTGTTCGGAAGGAAAGTCGGAGCGATTGCGGGCGGCGTCGGCATGGCATTGTTCGACCTGCTTTCGGGATGGACTCTTTGGGCACCGTTCACTCTGGTTATCGTTGGACTAATGGGATATGTGACGGGCTTGATAGCCGAAAATAAGCAAAAACTCGGTTGGTATGTGATGGCGTTTGCTATTGCCTGCGCAATAAAAGTTGTAGGTTATTACATTGCAGAGGCAATCATTTATCAAAACATTTTTGCGCCGATAAGCTCAATCCCCGGTAATATCCTACAGGTTGCAATTGCTGCGGTAATTGTATCGGTAATCATTATCCCGTTGAGGAAAGCGGTTTCTAAAACAATTCCTTGACAGGTGACAGCATATTGAGTGGGAAGCTCATAAAAATCAAAGAAAACTACACAGAGCTTCTATGCCTCGGCGAGCGCGACGCATGAACTAATCAAACCTTTTGAAACGTTTGCTTTTCCATTAATCTGCTTAAATGGCGTGTTTAAGCTTTTTCTGTATCAAAACAGTAAAGTGTCGATTCTTTTTCTTTACGAAACCGCTTTGTTTATAAAAGCCGGTTGGAACGAATGAAGATGATGCTTTTGGCTGTTACACTTCACAATATGAATCGTGGCAGCGTTGAAAATATACAGCGGAAGATGTATAAAAAGCTATGCCGTCATTTCCGCACAGTATCAAGAAGGACGTACCCGAGTACAACGCACAGCAGGTCAGAAAGCTCCTGCTTTACGCAAAAGAGCACGAGAGCCATATCTACATATTCCTGCTTCTTGCCCTCTATACAGGGCTGAGAAAGGGCGAATTGCTTGCCCTGACGTGGGATGATGTAGACTATGATAAAAAGCTCTTGCGGGTAAACAAGAGCAGAACAGGCAGCCGCAAGGATGTGACAATGCAAATCACAACGCCGAAAACGGCGAGCAGTAACCGTAAGATTCCGCTCAACGATACCGTTCTGGAAGCGCTGAAAGAGGAAAAACAGCGGCAGGAGGATTATGCCAAGCTGTTGGGCAACGGCTACGACAAAAGTCACAACTTTATTGTCCGCACCGTTCTCGGAAAGCCGTATGTCAACCTCAGCGCAATCAATCGGGTGGTAAACCGTCTGACCGAGAATGCCTGCTTGCCGCATTGTACGATCCACGGCTTTCGTCACTCTGTGGCGAGTATCCTCGACGATAACGGCGTACCGATTCAGGACATTTCCGTTTTGCTCGGACACGAAAGCGTACAGACCACCGAGAGAATTTATATCAACCGTCGAAAGACCGCAAAGGAGACGACGACAGCGCCATAAATTTGAACATCGCATAAAGGTGGTATAATTTTTGGTAGAATTAAAAGAGAAAAGGCTTCGGAAATCGCTTTCCGAAGCCAAAAATTGATGGCAGGGGCAGAAGGACTTGAACCCTCGGCACGCGGTTTTGGAGACCGCTGCTCTACCAACTGAGCTATACCCCTAAATATTTTGTTCCTGCAAATTAAGCCTTGCTCACTTGCAGGAAATATGATAACACAGCCACGCGATTTTGTCAAGGGTTTTTGACCTAAAAAACGCGAATCGTTTTGACATGGAAAACGCAAATCATTCCGATAAGGAAAACGCGAATCGTTCTGACAAGGAAAACAAGTATCACGCATGAGAAAAAGTTGGAGAATGTGGGAATACAAACATGAAAGTGTATCAGGTGCATGTCGAAGGCATTTCATTCTATTAATAGACACACGCGACACGCACGTATTTGGACTGGATTTTTCCATGTTTCCGAAGTGGAAAACCGCGCGCAAAATATTTCCTTTTTCCTCTGGCTGCGATGTGGCTGTTTGGGACAAACAATTTCTCCAAAAGCCTGCGGAGTATTATATATGTGCAAATATACTAAATTGCAAGTTGTAATTTTGGATTGCTTAACACATTTAAATATGGTAGAATAAAAGTGCGACATAAACATAATATTTCACTTGACCAAAGCCAAATGACAAATAATTAAACTTTTGGAGAAAACAATGATTGTCAGAGAAATCAAAGAAAATGAGTTGAGCGGTCTGCTTGAATTATACACCCACCTGCACGAGCTTTGTGTGCCTGAGAACAGCGCGCGTTTACAGAATACTTGGGCGGCGATATGCAATGACGAGAATCACCATATCATAGTCTGCGAGGCTGACGGCAAGCTCGTTTCATCCTGCGTGTGCGTGATCATTCCTAACCTGACGCGAAACATCCGTCCATACGCTTTTGTCGAAAATGTGGTCACGCATACCGATCACAGAGGAAAGGGTTACGCGACCGCCTGTCTGAATTACGCAAAGAAATTAGCGGTCAAGGCTGATTGTTATAAGATGATGCTGCTCACAGGCTCAAAAATTGAAAGCACGCTTCATTTCTATAAACAAGCAGGCTATAATTGCACGGATAAAACCGCCTTTATTCAATGGTTGTGAGGAACGAAAATGAACATAAAACTCATTAAAGCTAAATTTGAAGATGCAGACACGATCCTGCAAATGCAAAAAGTTGCCTTTGCCGAGCTTTACGAAAAGTATCGGGATACCGAAACCAGCCCTGCAACGGAAAAATACGAGGGCGTTTTATTTCGCTTCAATCAGCCCGAAACGACATATTATTTCATAATGGCAGATAATGTGAAGGTCGGTGTTATTCGTGTTGTAGATCATAAGGACGGCGTAACCCGAAAAAGAATATCTCCGATATTCATTATGCCGGAATACCGCAACAAAGGCTGCGCTCAACAGGCTATCGCGGAGGCGGAGCGAATCCACGGCAAGAACAATTGGAAGCTGGACACGATCTTGCAGGAAAAGGGCAACTGCTATCTGTATGAAAAGCTCGGCTATCATCAAACAGGCAAAACAGAGATCATCAACGATAAAATGACGATAGTATTCTATGAAAAGGACTGAACGCCGAAAGCTATCAAAGCCAAAGCCCTGATAAAGAAGTAAGAGGAAATAAGGCTATTCGGTGAGAAATCTAAAATATATGGCAAAATTCGCCGCGACGTATCCTGTCGGGCGATTAGCGCGACAGGCTGTTGCGCGGATTGAGCGGGGACAGAACATCCGGGGAAATAATTTCTGCGTTTGAAGCGCGGCGGTTTAGCGACTGCCGCGCTTTTGTGCGTGATCCTTGTTACCGTTTTTTCCGAAACTATTAAATTTTAATTAAAAAAATGTAATCACTCCACTTGACATGGAGAGGAGCGTGTATTATAATAGAGGCAAACAGTGTCAGATGGTGTCATTTTGTGTGTTTTGGGCACTGTCTGACAACCTTATTATCATCAAAAGCAGCCGAACGGAGGTGGCAGGCGTGTTCTCGGGAATGTCGAATCATTCAATTGACAGCAAAGGCAGAATAGTATTGCCTGCCAAATTCCGCGAGGAGCTGGGCGAGAGCTTTTTTATTACTCAGGGCTTCGGGAACCGCTGTATCCAGGTGCTCTCGAGGGACGAGTTTGAAAGGGTCTCCGCGAGGATCATGGAGCTTCCCGCGGACAAGTCGATAGTGCTGCAGTATGTTTTCAACGGCGCGGCGGTCGAAACGGCTCCGAACGCTCAGGGACGTATCATCATCCCCCAGGCGCTCAGGGAATACGCGAAGCTCGACGGCGACGCGCTGGTCATAGGAATGATCAAGCGCATTGAGATCTGGAACAAGTCCGAGTATGACGCCTTTATTGAGTCGCGCAGGGACGTGATCGAAGAGGCTCTCGGCATGCTCAGGCTTTAAGGGGGACGCTATGGAGTTTTCTCATATCCCCGTCCTGCTCAATGAGGCTGTCGAAGGGCTCGCGGTCAAGGAAAATGGGATCTATGTCGACGGCACCGCCGGCGGCGGCGGTCACTCCTCCGAGATACTGAAAAGACTAAGCTCCGGAATGCTGATCTCGATAGATCAGGATCCCGACGCGATAAAGGTTCTTGCCGAGCGTTGCCGAGCGCTTCAAAAAAAACGAGAATTCGATCATCATCAAGGGCAATTTCGCCGATATCAAGGAGCTTCTCAACGAGCGCGGCGTCGGCAGGGTCGACGGCGTTCTGCTCGATATCGGGGTTTCCTCACATCAGCTCGATACTCCCGAGCGCGGCTTTTCGTTCCACGAGGACGCGCCGCTGGATATGCGCATGAGCCAGAGCGGACAGAGCGCCGAGGATCTGGTGAACGGGCTTTCCTGTGACGAGCTGAAAAAAATAATCTTTGAGTACGGCGAGGAGAAATACGCTCCCGCGATCGCCAGAGGGATCGTTGCCGAGAGGGAAAAGGGGAGGATCACCTCGACCCTTCAGCTCGCCGAGATCATAAAGAGCAACGTGCCCCAGAGGGTGCGCCGCGACGGTCATCCGGCGCGCAAGACCTTTCAGGCGATACGAATCGCGGTGAACCGTGAGCTCGAGGCGCTGGAGCGCGGTCTTGACGGCGCGTTTGAGCTGCTCGGATCCGGGGGAAGGCTTGCCGTGATCACCTTCCATTCGCTCGAGGACAGGCTTGTAAAGCGCAAGATGGCGGGCTGGTATCAGGGCTGCACCTGCCCAAAGGATTTCCCTGTCTGCGTCTGCGGAAACACCCCGAAGGCGGTTCCGGTCACCAAAAAACCCGTTTGTGCAAATGAAACAGAATTAGCCCTTAACCCCAGAGCAAGAAGTGCAAAGTTGAGAATTTGCGAAAAAATTTAAAGAAATCTTCTTTGAGGGTTTGACAAACGGATTAATCTGTAGTAAAATATAACAAAGTTGTAAATTATGTTACAGCCCCAGAGATTGTGTATTACCTATCTGTAATCAACTAAATGTTCGATATTTGGTTGAAATGTCCGTCGAAACGGACAGATTGTGTGCGTGTATTCGGTTTCAAATGGTTAAAATTTTGAAACTTTTTTGCATTATAGAAAAATAATGCGGCAGATAGTGAAAACGTGTGTTTTATGAAAATTTCGTATATAGAAAGGCACAGGGTGCAGGTCAATGGCTTATAATAAAAGCAATGCGGCTTATGACTTGAATCTTTTTGACGACGACTTCGGCACGTCCGCTCCCAAGCGGCGAAAACAGGAGCCTGCCAAAAAGACGAAGGATAAAAAAAGCGGCAAGCTTCTCAAATTTACCGAGGAGCACGCTAATAAATCGAGGAAGCGCAGGCATAATCCCCTCAAGCTCGCGGTCGGAGTCCTCACCGCGGCGGCGGTAACCTTCGTTATCGGCGCGATCATAGTCGGTCAGGTTCGTCTTACCGAGCTCAATCAGGAGATCATCACCGCGCAGACTACCCTCGCGGACGCGAGAAGCATTTATACCCAAAATCAGATGAAGCTGGAGGCAAGCCTTTCAAAGGCGGATATCGAAAAGTACGCCACCGAAAAGCTTGGCATGACCAAAGCCTCTAACGCTCAAAAGGAGTTCATCTCTCTGGAGAGCGGCGACAAAGCCGAGGTTTCTGTTCAGAAAAGTGAAAACATTTTTACACGGTTTATAGAGTCAATTAAAAATCTTTGGTCATAACGTTCATTGAAATTAAATATGATATTATGAAGGAATGAGAGTTAAGACTGAGTCTTGACTCTTTTTCGTGTTTATACCAACCCTTGTTCAAAGCTTTATTTCTGCTTTTCTGATAAAACGCTTAAAACAGATGTCAGCAGAAAAATTCGCAGAGCAAGGCGGAGGACGCAGGAATACTGACGGAAGCCGCCGGGACCCGGCAACGCGCTTCGGCATTGAGGGAAGAGAAGTAGCCGCGACGCGCGGCAACGCAGTTGTGCGAAATTTAACGCGACAGATATTAAAGGCAACACCGCGCTATCTGCGGCGTGGCAGTTATTACGGAAGGGAGATTTTCGGTGGAAGAAGCGAAAATGACGCCTGTTCCCAAAGGCAAACGCCCCGAAAAGGGGCCGAATCAGCGGCTTCGCCAACGCGCCGCGATCCTGATAATAGTCATTCTTGTGCTGGGCTTCGGCGCGGCTCTGTTCCGCCTGACCATGCTCACGGTCGTACAGGGACGCGAGCTTCAGGAAAAGGCGGTCGATCAACAGCTCAACGATACCGTCCTCACGGCTAAGCGAGGTTCGATATACGACTCAAACGGCACGGTGCTCGCCGAGAGCGCCTCGGTGTGGCAGGTCGTGATGGCGCCGATCAATTTTGATAACGACAAGCAGCGCGAGGCTACGGCAAAGGGACTCTCCGAGATCCTGGGTCTTGATTACAACAATGTTCTCGAAAAGACAAAGCAGGAGAGCTACTATGTAGTCGTTAAGCGCAAGATCGAGGTCGAGCAGCGCGACAAGATAGAGGAGCTTATCGACACGCTCAAGAAGGACTACAAGTGCGGCAACGTCATCCAGCTTCTGGACGACTACAAGCGCTACTATCCCCGCAACGAGCTCGCTTCATGCGTTATAGGCTTTGCCGGAAGCGACGAGCAGGGACTTGAGGGCGTGGAGTATATGTATGACGACTACCTCTCGGGAAAGCCCGGAAGGATCATCACCGCCACGGACGCCCGAGGAATAAATATGCCCTTCCAGTTTGAACAGAATATAGACAGCGAGGACGGCAACAACATCTATCTCACGATAGATTCAAATATTCAGGCGATCTGCGAAAAGTATATGGCGCAGGGCATCGCCGACCACAACGTTCTAAACAGGGGCGTCTGCATAGTCATGGACGTCAATTCGGGCGCGGTGCTCTCGATGGTCACCGCCAACGGCTACAACCTCAACGACCCTTATACTCTCCCTCAGGAAACTCAGAAGGCTATAGCCGAGCTTCCCGAGAAGGAGCAGTCAAAGGCGGAGAGCGAGGCTCTTTCCGCGATGTGGAGAAACAAGGCGGTTTCCGATACCTATATGCCCGGCTCGGTTTTCAAGATGTGCACCGGCTCGATGGCTCTCGAGGAGGGTCTGATAAAGGATAACTCCAATTTCCCCTGCGGCGGCTCAATGGTGGTCGAGGATTACATCATCAACTGTCACGCCCGTGGCGGACACGGAAACCAGAATTTCGTTCAGGCGATCTGCAACTCCTGCAACCCCGCCTTCATCCAGATCGGTCAGCTCGTCGGCATGAGCCGCTTCCGCGATTACTATACCGCCTTCGGCTTTTCCGAGAAGAGCGGCATCGACCTCCCTGGCGAGGCGGACGACACCTTCTGGCCCGAGAGCGAGATGGGCATGGTAGACCTCGCGGTCGCCTCCTTCGGACAGAACTTCCAGATCACGCCTCTGAGCATGGTCACCGCCTGCTCCGCTATCGCGAACGGCGGCTATGTGCTCCAGCCTTACGTTGTCAGCAAGATCACCGATTCCGACGGAAACGTTATCAAGAACGTTGAACGCAAGGTGAAGCGGCAGGTCATCTCCAAGGAGACCTCCGACTATATGAACAAGACCCTCGGCTACAACACCGAAACCGCGGGCGCGACCTCCGGCTATACCCCGGGCTACAAGGTGGCGGGCAAGACGGGTACCTCCGAGAAGATCGGCGTCGTCAAGCCCCAGAGCCAGTTCTCGAAGGACTATATCGCTTCGATCTGCGGCTACGCTCCTGCTGACGATCCCAAGGTCGCCATGCTGGTGTTCTTCGATACCCCCGACGGCGGCGCCTACTACGGCTCTCAGGTCGCCTCTCCCGTATTTGTAAATATCATGACCGAGATGCTGCCCTACCTTGAGATCAAGACCGATTACAAGGAAGAGGATCTCGCGTATATAAACGTATCGGCTGGCGAGTATACGGGACTCACGGTCGAGGAGGCTCAGACCAAGGCGGCTGCCGACGGCTTTACCTACACCGTCAAGGGCGAGGGAGCTAAGGTTTCCTATCAGCTTCCCGCTCCTTACGCGAACGTCGCGCCGGGAGGAAATATCGTCCTCTATACCGACGAGGAGAGCAAGAAGGAAACGGTACAGGTGCCCGACTTCAAGGGCTATACGCCTTACGAGGCAAATTCGGTCGCGAGCCGGTACGGGCTCAATATCACCTTCAACGGAGCGGTCAGCGCGGGCAATACCGCGGTCTCGCAGGATATCGCGCCCGACACTCAGGTTCCCGAGGGAACGGTGGTCGCGGTCACCTTCTCCGCTTCGACGGCGGGAGGACTTGCCGACTGATAAATAAAATGACGCTCCCGGACGCCGAAGCGCGTTTGAGCGGAGCGTGGCAATAGAGAGAACAAACCCAAGTGAAAGGAAAGATAAACTTATGAATATGGTGGTATACGGCGTATGGACCTTCTGCGCTGCCGTCATCGCTTTTGTGATCTCGGCTGTCGTGGGAAAATATCTGATCCCTTACCTTAGAAAGCTGCATTTCGGACAGACCATTCTCGAGGACGGCCCCAGCTGGCACAAGGAAAAGCAGGGCACTCCGATCATGGGCGGGATCATGTTTATTATAGCGATCAGCGCGGTCACGATAATCAGCACCCTGATCTACGCCTTTGTGGGAGAAAATATCATCACCGCTTACTTCGCCAATATCCACCGCGAGCTGGTTTACATTTTCGCGGGTCTGGGCCTTGCGCTCGCCAACGGTCTGATAGGCTTCATTGACGACTATACCAAGGTGGTAAAGAAGCGCAATCTCGGTCTTACGGCGGTTCAGAAGCTTATCTTCCAGTTCCTCGCGGCGGGGATATACCTTGCCGTGCTCGGCTTCGCGGGCTGCGGCACCGAAACGATAATCCCCTTCGTGAACGGCGGCAAGCCGGTCGATATCGGCTTTGCCTACTACATCATTTCGGCGATAGTGATAGTCGGAGTTGTCAACGCCGTCAATCTCACCGACGGTATCGACGGTCTCGACGGCTCGATCACCTTCTTCGCGGCGGTTTCACTCATGCTGATAGCAAGCCGGATGTACTGCCTCGGAGTCACCGCCTTCAGCGCGGCGGCAGCGGGCGCCTGCCTCGGCTTTTTGGTTTGGAATTTCCATCCCGCCAAGGTGTTCATGGGGGATACCGGCTCGCTCTTCCTCGGAGGTCTGGTCTGCGCTCTCGCCTTCGCCGTGAGAATGCCGATCCTGCTGCTCCCCATAGGCATAGTTTATCTCTGCGAGATGTTTTCGGTCATCCTTCAGGTGCTCTACTTCAAAATAACAAAGGGCAAGCGCCTCTTTAAGATGAGCCCCATCCACCACCATTTTGAGATGAGCGGATGGAGCGAGATAAAGATCGTAGCGGTATTCAGCTGCGTCACCGCGGTGTTCGGTCTGCTTTCCTTCATGCTGGTGATCTTCGGCGTTTCCTCTTATTAAACCACTGATCGATCAACGCCGATACCGAATGACAGACCTCGCGGTAAGCTCCTTCGTCAGGCTGACGAAATAATAAAAGCAAGGCGCGCGCCGTGAAGCGCTCGGCGCTGCCTTATCCTTCGGAGGAAAAACAATGGCTCCAAACAAACGAATGATCCTAAAGGCGGACGTCAACCGCGTTTACGATGAAAAATACCGCCGAGAGCGGAGGGCGAGGAAGGAAAAGCTCTTTGCCCGTCCGACAAGGCAGCGCAAGATGAAGAACGCTAAATGGTTCTCGGTCGGAATGGGGATCGACCTGCCGTTCTGCATAATCCTGCTGATCCTGCTCACGATAGGTACGATAATGATGTTCTCGGCGAGCTACGCCTTTTCGTATTACACCCAGGGCAACAGCTATCACTATCTTATACGCCAGCTTATCTTCATCGTGCTCGGTCTTGCCGCCATGACGGTGATGTCCTTTTTCAACTACAACAAGCTGCATAAGATCGCCCCTCTGGTTTTGGGAGCGGCGTATCTGGCGCTGATGGTGGTGCTTATTCTTCCCGCGGGCGACGGCGGCGTAAAGCGCTGGATCCCGCTGGGGATGTTCAACATCCAGCCCTCGGAGATAGCGAAATTCGCGGTGATACTTTTCTTCGCTCACTGGGCGAGCAAGTATTACGACAAAATGCATATATTCAAATACAGCGTCATCCCGGGCTTGCTGGTCTTTTCGACTATAGCCGCGCTGCTCTTTTTGGAGCCGCACTATTCCGGCATAGTCATCATCGGAATGCTCACCGTGCTCATGCTTTACATCGGCGGCATCAAGACCAAATATCTGATAATAGGCGGAGCGCTGCTGATCGGACTTGTGCTGATACTCGCCGTAACGGGCGGACTGACCTACGCCATGCAGCGAATGGACGGCTGGGGTCAGGCGCTGGTTTATACCGACGAGGATATGTGGCAGACCACCTGGCAGACCCGAAATTCGCTTTACGCGATCGGCTCGGGAGGACTTTGGGGACTGGGACTCGGTCAGTCAAGACAAAAATATCTCTATCTTCCCGAACCCCAGAACGACTTCATCTTCGCGATCGTGGTCGAGGAGCTGGGACTGATCGGAGCGGCGATCATACTGCTGATCTTTGCCCTTCTCGTGTGGCGCGGCATAACGCTTTCGCTCCGCTCCAAGGATAAATTCGGCAAGCTGCTTGGAATAGGACTCACCTCTCAGATCGGTATCCAGGTGGTGCTCAATATCCTGGTAATCACCGACTGGCTCCCGAATACGGGTATTTCACTGCCGTTCTTCAGCTACGGCGGCAGCTCGCTCATCATGCTGCTGGCGCAGATGGGAATAGTTCTTTCGATATCAAGAACGGCGAATATCGAAAAACAGTAAGGGCGATACCGCGCTGTCAAGGCGCGGTGAAGCTCAAAGCATAAATCGCAGCAGATCCGGCGCGGGCGGCGCCCGCCCCCGGCTTTCAACTCAATAATCAACGGAGGCTCAATATGAAGGTTCTTCTTGCCGGCGGCGGCACGGCGGGTCATATAAACCCCGCTCTCGCCATAGCGGGCTATATAAAGGAAAGGCGTCCCGATACGCGGTTTCTCTTTATCGGAAACAAAAACGGCATGGAGCAGCGTCTTGTGGCTCAGGCGGGTTATGAGATAAGATCCATAACGATAAGCGGCTTTCGGCGCGGCTTCAAGCCCAAGGATTTTGTCGAAAACGCAAAGACCGTCAGCCGCACGATAACCTCCTCGGCTGAGGCTAAGAAGATCATAAAGGAATTCAAGCCGGATATCTGCATAGGAACGGGCGGATACGTTTCGGGACCCGTGGTGAGGACCGCCGCGAAGCTCGGCGTGCCCTGCATAATCCACGAGCAGAACGCCTATCCGGGCGTCACGAACAAGATGCTCGCAAAGCGGGTTAAGAAGGTCATGCTCGCGTCGCCCGCGGCGAAGAAGTATTTCCCTAAATCCGACGTCGCGATCACGGGCAACCCCGTGAGAAGCGAGATACTCACCGCGAATAAGGAGGAGTCCCGCAGAAAGCTCGGGCTCGACTCGCGTCCCGTGATCCTCTCCTTCGGCGGAAGCCTTGGAGCGCAGAGGATAAACGAGGCGGTAGCGGAGCTGGTCGCGAGAAGCGGCAAGGACGGAAAATACCAGCATATCCACGCCTACGGAAGCTACGGCGAATGGTTCCCCGAGCTTGTAAAGAAAAAGGGCACCGTGATCAGCCGGTGCCCCAACCTCGATATCAGACCTTATATCGACGATATGCCCGACTGCATGGCGGCTGCCGATCTTGTTATCAGCCGCGCGGGCGCGATCACTCTCAGCGAGATCCAGGCGATGGGCAAGGCGTCTGTCCTGATACCCTCTCCGAACGTTGCCGAGAACCACCAGTACCACAACGCGATGGCGCTTGTAAACGCGGGCGCCGCCGAGATAATAGAGGAGAGCGAGCTTTCGGGCGAGGCCCTGATGAAGAAGGTGGACGAGATGCTCGCGACTCCGGAGAAAATTGCCGAGATCAGCGAGAATTCCCGCAAAACGGCAATTACCGACGCGGGCGAGAGGATATATTCGATCATCAGAAAGGTTCTCCGAGAGAGCTGACGCCCTGCACAATCCACAGCCTTCTTCATAAACTGTATTGAAGTTTTTTTGAAGAGGGTGCCGTTATGTCAAAGCTGATAATAACAGGACGTCGCAAGCTGCGCGGTGAAGCCGTTGTTCAGGGAGCGAAAAACAGCGCGCTTCCGATCATTGCCGCCTCGCTGCTGACAAAGGGAGAAAACCTGATCTTTAACTGTCCTCAGCTGTCGGACGTCGAGGCGTCGTGCGATATTCTCCGCTACCTCGGGTGCAGGGTCGAGCGCATCGACCGCACTCTGCTGATAGCCTGCGACGCTCCTGACAAGAACGATATCCCCGACGAGCTCATGCGCCGCACCAGAAGCTCGATCGTCTTTCTCGGCGCGATCCTCGCGCGGATGGGAAGGGCGCGGCTCAGCTTCCCGGGAGGCTGCGAAATAGGCTCCAGACCGATAGATATCCACCTCAGCGCCCTGCGCGAGATGGGAGCTGTCATCAGGGAGCGCCACGGATATCTCAACTGTCACGCTCCGAAGGGGCTGCGGGGTCGAAAGATCCCCCTGCCGTTCCCAAGCGTTGGCGCGACCGAGGATATCATGATCGCCGCGTGCCTTGCAAGCGGCACGACAACGATAATAAACGCGGCGCGGGAGCCGGAGATCTGCGACCTCGCCGATTATCTCAATAAATGCGGAGCGCACATCTACGGCGCGGGAGAGGGAACGGTCGTCATCGACGGAGTCGGCTCTCTGCGCGGCGCGGCGCACACCGTAATGCCCGACAGGATCGCGGCGGCGACGCTTCTCTGTTGCGGCGCGGTCACGGGCGGCGAGCTTCTGCTCAGGGGCGCGGTCCCTTCTCATCTCGGAGCGGTGCTGCCGCTCCTCGAAAAGGCGGGCTGCGAGCTTTCCGTTCTGCCCGACGGCGTCGGCTTGCGCGCGCCCGAGGCTCTGAAGGCTCCGGGAGTTGTGCGCACCATGCCTTATCCCGGCTTCCCGACCGACGCTCAGGCGCCGTTCATGGCTTTAGGCGCGGTCGCGCGCGGGACGACGGTATTTATTGAGAATATATTTGAGAACCGCTTCCTGCACGCCTCGGAGCTTTGCCGAATGGGAGCCTGCATCCGCACGGAGGGCAGGGTTGCGGTGATAGAAGGCGTCGAAAGACTCTACGGCGCCAAGGTCGAGGCGCGCGATCTCAGAGGCGCTGCGGCGCTGGTGATAGCGGCTCTGTGCGCCGAGGATGAAACAAGGCTCGGCGGAGTTTGTTATCTGGAGAGAGGCTACGAGAGCCTCGAGCAGACGCTCTCCTCTCTGGGAGCGGATATACGAAAAATATGACAAATCAGATAACGCCCCCTCTATAGGCGGCATCCATTATCTGGATTCAGCGGTGGAATTCAATCTCCTCACTGAATCAGCAGTGCTTGCTTTGATAAAAGCAAAGCTTTGAAAGCGCCGTATAAATAACGGCGGGGATTACATAAAGCTAAGGAAATTGGAAAGGAGGATCGCCCGTGGCATTGAGCTCGAAGGAAAAAAAGGAGCTGCAGCGCAGGCGCAGGGACGCGGCGAAGGAAGCTCAGAAGTATCACAGGGAACAGACCAAAAGGGCAAAAAAATCCTCTGAGAAGACTGAAAGGAAGAACGGGAAGCCCGATCAGGAGCCTCGGAAAAAGCGCAGCGTAAGCAAGATCGAGGAAGCCGTTAATTCAGGCAACACCGCAAAATTTGAGAGAATAAGCCGCGAGGAAAAGTTCCGCCGCGAGAGCGAGGAGCGCATCCGCAACCTCAAGCCTGAGGTCCATGAGGACGGCTATTATATAGATGAATACAGCGAAAAGCAGAAGAGCGAAAAGCGCGCGAGGGTAATCCGCAAGCAGGAGCGCGAGGTCATAAGGCGCAGCAAAAAGCCCATGACCCAAAAGCAGATAAAGCTCCGCAGGATACTTATTTCGGCGGCGCTGTGCGTAGTTGTTTTGATAACGGGCGTGGTGCTCAGCCTTACGGTGCTTTTCAAGACCGAAAAGATCGAGGTCGAGGGCAGCGAGCTTTATTACGACGATCAGATAGAGGCGTTCAGCAATCTTGCTCTTCAAAAGAATCTTTTCATCAATAAGATAGAATCGACCCCCGAAAATATAGTAAAGAATCTGCCGTATATCGAAACGGCGGATATAAGCATTTCTATACCCGATACGGTCGTTATCAAGGTAACGGAAGCCATGCCCGCTTACGTCATTCGCGACGGCAACGGCTTCCTGCTTATAAGCTCCAAGTGCAGGATCCTCGACAGGACCGAAACAAACGACAATAATCTACCCGAGCTGAAATGCGGAGAGCACGGCGGCTCCGAGGTGGGCGAGTATATCCGGTTCACCGATCTCGCGGTCCCCGATATCCTTGAGAGCGTCGCGAATACCATCAAGGAATGCGGCTTTGATAAGGTGGTGGGCTTCGACGTTTCCGATACTACCGCCATCACCCTTAATTACGACAACAGGATCCTGATAAACATCGGCGTGGCGGAGGACATCGACTACAAGCTAAAGACCGCCCAGGCGATAATCACCCGAAAGCTCGATCCGAACGGCACCGCTCAGATCTACGGCGTGCTGGATGTTTCGACCTGCAGCAAAAACAAGGTTTCGCGCTATAAGCCCTCCGACACCAGACCCGTGCCGGAAATGACCCAACCCGCCTCAACCGTTCCCAAAACGACAACTCCGGGCAACGATAACGTAAACGGCGGAGCCGACTACATCAACTACGATTACGATTACGACTACGACGAAAACGCCGAATGGGATGAGGATGGCGAAGGCGAGGATCCGGACGATGAAGCGGGTGAGGATACCTACGGCGAGGACGAGAACGCGGAGGCTTCTCCCGATGGCGAGGGCGAAAATGGCGGCGAGGACGGAGAAATAGATGAAAACTACGTCTGGACCCCGAACGAATAGGAAAATTTGCCTTCCCAATAAAAATAAAAATTAGCCCAAAAGGATTGATATTTTTTCAAAAGTATGATAAAATATCACTTATGAGTATGTATAATACAAATTCTCGCGATTTTTTGATATAAGGAGGAAGAAAAAATGGCTTTTGAGCTGGAATTGGAAAATGAGTATACCCCTAAAATTAAAGTAATCGGTGTCGGCGGAGGCGGCGGAAACGCCGTTAACAGAATGGTCGCGATGGACATCAAAAATGTTGAGTTTATCGCTGTCAATACCGACGGTCCCGTTTTAAGACTTTCAAAGGCTTCACAGAAGATCCAGATAGGTGAGAAGATCACCCGCGGAAAGGGCGCGGGCGCAATGCCCGAGATCGGCAAGAGCGCCGCTGAGGAGAGCAAGGACGAGATCGCAAACGTTCTCAAGGACGCCGATATGGTATTCGTTACCGCTGGCATGGGCGGCGGAACAGGTACGGGCGCGGCTCCCGTCATCGCCAAGATCGCCAAGGATATGGGCATCCTCACCGTAGGCGTAGTAACCAAGCCCTTTGCCTTTGAGGGCAAAAAGAGAATGAACCAGGCTGAGCAGGGCATCGCCGAGCTCTCGCCCTGCGTTGACTCGCTCATCATCGTCCCCAACGAGGGACTCAAGAAGGTTTCCGATACCGCTATCACTCTGCTCAACGCGTTCGAGATCTCAGACGACGTTCTCCGCCAGGGTGTTCAGAGTATCTCCGACCTCATTCTTCTTCCCGGTCTTATCAACCTCGACTTCGCGGACGTCACCTCCGTAATGAAGGACGCGGGCTACGCTCACATGGGAATGGGCAAGGCGTCCGGCAAGGACAAGGCGAAGGCTGCCGCTACCAAGGCGATCTCAAGCCCCCTGCTCGAAACCTCCATCGACGGCGCGAAGGGCGTTATCATCAATATCACCGCTTCCTCTGATATCAGTCTTGAGGATATCGACACCGCTTCCACCATGATCAAGGATAAGGTAAGCGACGACGCAAATATCATCTGGGGTGCCGTTATCGACGACAAGATGAACGACGAGATGAGCGTTACCGTTATCGCTACAGGCTTCGGCACAGGAGAGCCCGCTTCAAAGCCCGCCGCTCCCGCGATCGACAACGTCATTGTCGATTCCCCCGCCGATACCTCGCGCGCTACCAAGGATACCACGGACGACGAGGAAGAGGATACCTTCTACGATATCATGTCCATCTTCAATAAGTGATCATCCCCATAAAGCTTTTCACGGCTGCGCCGCGGCTTTTGATCGGGATTTGTTCAGAAAAAACGAGAGGCTGACCGGAAAGGTCAGCCTCTTTCAGCGTTATTAGTTTGTTATTAGGTCAAGGTCAATGAATACTATCTCGTAATCAAACGGCGCCTCGCAGCACAGCGAAAGCGTATAATCCGCGAACCGCTTTGTTCTGAGATAATAGCTCCTGCCGTCCTCCCTGAAAATATCGCCGCTCACGTCAACCGTCCGAGCCTCTCTGTGAAAGCCCTTTCCCATGCATTTGAGGAGGGCTTCTTTTTTTGTCCAGAGCTCATAGAAAACGCCCGCCTTGTCCGACGCTTCTCCCAGAAGCCTGCGTTCGTTTTCTGAAAAGACGTGTTTGCCCATCTTCTCATATCGGGTGAATCTGTGCTGCTCAAGGTCGCAGCCGGTTTCTTCTTCCCCGACCGCCAGGGCGACATATTCGCCGCTGTGGGACAGATTGAAATGAAAGCCCTCGCAGATCGGCTTGCCAAAGCCGTTGTCGCGGATAGGCGCCCCGCCCGAAACGGTTCTCATCAGCAGACCGCCCGCTATGCAGCGCTTTTGGTCATCCGGAAATTTGTAGCGCATCGCCTTGCTCTGTCTGTCCTCGGGAAGCAGCGAAAGATGGTGCGGAAGTACATCGGAAATTGTCGCGAGATAGAGCTTCATATTTTGCGCCTCGGGTGAATAGAATTATAGTACGACAGTCTGCTCGCTCAGCTTTTCGATGCAATTCGTGCAAACCGACTTGCCCGAAAAGTCAATAACGTCGTTGCAGCTTCCGCAGAAGATGCAGGCGTTCTCAGCCTTGCTCATAATTATAATTCCGTCATCAACGCTGATTTTCAGCTCGTCGCCGGGATTAATGCCGATTTTTTTGCGGATGGTCATGGGGATTACAATTCTGCCAAGCTTGTCCATTTCTCTGAAGGTTGTGAAGGTAAAGCTCATAGTTTTATAACTCCTTTTTAATATTAAAATTACCGAAATACATTTTATCACAGCGAAACAAAAATGTCAATTCTTGTCATTTGTGATTTTATTATGAATATTTGCGGAGGGGAAGAATTTGCTTAATTATATCTGGAGCGCCATGCTTCTGGGCTCGGTCATCTGCGCTCTCACGCTCGGAAAAGGAGAGGCGCTCGCGCTTGCCATGGTTGACAGTACAGGCGACGCTATAGAGCTTATCCTCACGCTCACGGGCGCGGTCTGCCTTTGGTCCGGATTGATGAAAATAGCGCAGGAAAGCGGTCTTACGCGGTTTTTGGCGCGGTTTCTGGCGCCGGTGCTTCATCCTCTCTTCCCGAAGCTCGACAGAAACGGCGAGGCGTTTTCGAGTATAAGCATGAATATCACCGCCAATTTGCTCGGACTCGGGAACACCGCGACGCCCTTCGGACTGAAGGCGATGTCGCAGCTTCGGGAGCTCTCGCGGGACAAAGACACCGCCAGTGACGAAATGGTAATATTTGTTGTTATGAACACCGCCTCTCTCCAGCTCGTTCCGACCATGCTCGGTTCTCTCAGGCAGAGCTACGGCAGCGCAGAGCCCTTCGCGGTGGTTCCCGCCGTCTGGCTTTCCTCCGCGACCGCGCTCGCCGTTGCGCTTATTATCGCGGTGTTGGGGAACAAGAGGAGGAAGAGGCTTTGAAGCTGGTTCCTGTGATACTGGCGGCTGTAGTGGTCGTTTTCGGACTGATAAAGAGAGCGCCCGTATTTGAGCTCTTTGCCGAAGGAGTGCGCGAGGGCGCGAAAACCGTCGTTCAGATAGCTCCGACGGTGATGGGGCTGGTTTTTGCCGTCAGTCTGCTCCGCTCCAGCGGGGCGGTCGATAAGATATGCGAGCTTATTTCTCCCGCTGCTAAGGCGCTGGGATTTCCCGCCGAGATAGTTCCCATGGCGCTGCTCAGACCTTTTTCGGGCAGCGGGGCGACAGCGCTGCTGGTTCAGGTCTTTGAGGAGAACGGCGCGGACAGCTTCGCGGGGCGCGTCGCCTCGGTGCTTGCGGGTTCAAGCGAAACTACCTTCTACGCCACGGCGATGTATTTCGGGAGCGCGGGCGTCAAGAGGATACGTCATACTCTCGCGGCGGCGCTCGCGGCGGACTTTACGGCGCTTGTGATGAGCATAGTGACTGTCAGACTGTTTTTCGGAGCGTAAATATAAAAAGATTGTTAATTCTTTGCTATTGACAGACAAATATTACTATTAGTAATAATTGCAGGAAGGATTTTCCACATAAAAATCTTTGTGGAATTGTAAAAAAGCCCTTGACTTTTCCGAAAAACCATCCCGACGGTCAAACTTGAGGGTGATAATCCATCCTCTTTAACAGTTTCCACAGAGTTTTCAACATTATTATGAAAGAATAGAAATTTACAAATAGTATATATTCACTATCGGAAATATAAAAACGGCGGATAATTCCTCTAAAAAATAATACAATCTTGTAATTAATGGGGGGAGAACCATGAGATATCGCAGACTTTTGACCCTGCCTTATTTGGAAGTTCTCGGGATAGTTTTCGTGCTTTCCGCCGCGCTTTTCATGCGGGCGCTTTATTCCCTGAGCGGGGGAGAGCTTGTCGGGATACTCTTCGGAGCGGTGAACGACAGCCCGTGGGAATATGGCAAGACCCTGCTCTTGCCGTATCTTTTGTGGGGGATGCTTGAGCTTATGTGCGCGAGACCGTCGCTCAGGCGCTTCACCTCGGCGAAAACCGCAGGCTTGTATTCGCTCGGCGCGCTCTACATTTCGGCTCGCCTGTGCCTGCCTATCCTCGCGGATGATCCCGCCTTCGAGCTTGTCGCGGCCGCTCTCTGCCTCGTTTTCGCCGCGATAATAACCCGAGTGCTCCTGCGCTCGACCCTTGCGCTGAGCGTCCTGTTCCCGCCGGCGATCTCGCTGCTGATGCTGTTCCTTGCCTTCTATTACAGCTTCACGCCCTTCCCGCCGTCTTTCCTTCTGAATAGCGGGATATTTTACCGCAGTCTTTCATGCGGGATTTGAAAAACGATAAAATCGTGGATTGCGATATTGCTTGAAGGATATTCCATCCTTTCGGGATGATGAATCAGCGGTTCGCGCCGCAAAAACCGACAGAAAGCTCATCGTTGTAAAGCTCGCGACATTATAACCGCAGCCGGACGGACAGTGTTTGAACCAATCAAACCTGTCCGCCCGGCTGCTGCTTTATTTTTTTATTTTATCATCTTCAGCCCATATTTCCGTTGGGTGCGCCCATGCCGCCTCCCATGCCGCCGGGACCGCCGCCCATGAACTGGTTGGGGATCTCGTCGGTTTCGGAGCCGTTTACGATTATGGTGCCGCCGTTATGCTGCGCGGTGCCGTCGTAATCGAAGGTAGACTGACCGTTGACGCTGATAGTGCCGCCGTTGATGTAGATATCGCCGTTAGTGTCTACGCCGTCGGTATCTCCCGCGCCCATATCCACGGTCACGTTTCCGCCGTTCATCTCAAAGGTGACGGGGTAGGAGCTTGATTTGCTCGAGGCGTTGATACCGTCATCGGAAGCCGAAATGCTTATCTCGCCGCCGTTGATCTGGACGTAGGTGCCCTCGATACCCTCGGATGCCGTTATATCGAGCTTTCCGCCGTCTACCTGAACTACCGTCGTGCCCTGTACGCCGTCGCTTGAGGCGTTTATGCCGAGGGTACCGCCGCAGATATAAATATAGCCCTTTGAGTCGTCCTCGTCGTTTTCGGCGTGTAAGCCGTCCTTGCCGGAGCTTATGGTGATGGTTCCGCCGCTGATCGCGATAGAGTCATTCGCCTCGAGAGAGTCAGCGGAGGATGTAACGTTTATCGTGCCGCCGGTGATCTTGAGGTCGTCCTTGCACGAGATACCGTTGTCGGTCGAGGTCACGGTCAGGGTGCCGAGACCGTTTAGCACAAGATCGTCCTTCGAGAAGATGACCGCGTCGGTATTGGTGTCGCCGTCGGCTTCAAAGGTTCCCGTTACGCTCAAATAGTTCTCGCTCTCCGTGGTCGTAACAAAGACCTTATCCGCGTTTTTGACGTAGATCGCGGGCGCCGAGCTGTTGGTGATGCTCGCGCCGTCGAGCACGAGCTGGACCTTGTCGTTGTCGCCCGCGTCAACCGTTACGGTTACGTCGTTCGCCGTGCCGCTTAGGATGTAAACGCCTGCCTTGGTGATCGAAACCGCCTTGCCGTCGCTGAGGGCGATGGTCTGCGCGTCGCTCTTGTCATAGCTCTGGGTGAGGTCGCGCTCGGTGAAGATCCCGCTCGCGTCGATTTTGCCGTTTGAGGTCACGGCTGCGGTCGAAATAATGCTGTCGGAGCTATTGCTCTTCTTATCCGAGGCGCCGGAAGCCTGAGACTCCGTTTGAGCAGTATTTGCCTGAGAAGCTTCTGTATTTGATTCGCTTCCGATCGTTGTTTCCGCCGACGTGCTTACAACGTCGGAGCCGGGGTTAGCGCATGCGACCAGAGAAGCCGTGAAAAGCATCGTTAATGTTATTGCCGTTAATTTTTTCATCATAATAAAAACCTCCTTGTAAAAGCCCTGTTTTGCTTTTGTGAGGCTATTATAGCCCCGCAAGCTTAAACAAAGCTTAAAGTTTTTCTGTTTTATGTGAAGTTTTTGTGATTCTTTTTTTCCCGCCCAGAAAATGCTTGACAAATCTGAAATGGACTGCTATAATATTTGAGTAAGCTCGGGCTAACCGCCCGACTTTTATATTTTACGGCGAGGTTAGGCTAGGCTAACCAAAATGCTGAGGTGGCGGCAATGGAGCAGAATCAAAAGGTAGAGGACTATATGAGGATCATCACCCGCCTTCGCGAGAAGGGCACTGTGCGCGGCGCGTATATCGCGCGCGAGCTGGGAGTTTCAAAGCCGACGGTGTCCGTGGCGCTTAGGGAAATGGAGGCGGAGGGTTTTCTGTCTATTCAGCCCGACCGTTCGGTTGAGCTGACTGAAAAGGGCGAGAGGCTCGGAAAATATGTCATCGAGCGCAACGACGTGATATTCGGTATTCTGACCGCTTTGGGTGTGGACGGCAAAACCGCGCGCGCCGACGCCTGCCGCATGGAGCACGGGATCAGCGAGGAATCGCTGGCGGCTCTCAAGAGGCTTAGGCAGCGCCTTATACAGATATCCGATGAAAAGACAGACGATCACTAATTGGCAAAGGAGGTATAGCTGTGCCGCTTACGCTTTCCGTTCTCGGTCAGGAAAACATCATCAAACGTGTCGGAGGAAACGCCGAGGTCAGGGCGCACCTGCAAAGCCTGGGCTTTGTGCCGGGCGCTATAGTCACGGTCGTCAGTTCGATGAGCGGCAACCTGATCGTAAATATCAAAGACACGCGTATTGCCATAAGCAAGGAAATGGCGCAAAAAATCATAGTATAACAGTATAGATCTAAGGAGGGAAAAAAATGAAAACTCTCAGAGAGGTTGCGATCGGCAGCACCTGCAAGGTCAAAAAGCTCCGCGGAGAGGGCGCGGTCAAGCGCCGTATCATGGATATGGGCATAACCAAGGGTGTTGAGATCAAGGTCATGAAGGTCGCTCCCCTGGGCGATCCGATGGAGGTCACGGTGAGGGGCTATCAGCTTTCGATCCGCAAGGCTGACGCCGAGATGGTCGAGGTGGAATGATCATACCCTCGAGTTAACCAAAGCTAACCAAACAAATAATCGGAAATGGGGAACTTATATGAAGATAACTATTGCCCTTGCGGGCAACCCGAACAGCGGAAAGACGACGCTGTTCAACGCGCTGACGGGCGCGAATCAATTTGTCGGCAACTGGCCGGGCGTCACTGTTGAGAAGAAGGAGGGCAAGCTCAAGCGCCGAGGCGACGTGACGATCACCGATCTTCCCGGCATCTACTCGCTTTCTCCCTATACCATGGAGGAGGTCGTAGCGCGAAACTACCTCGTCGAGGAGCGGCCGGACGCTATACTTAATATCGTCGATGGCACAAATCTGGAGAGGAACCTCTACCTTACAACGCAGCTCTGCGAGCTGGGTATCCCCGTCGTCGTCGCCGTCAATATGATGGACGTGGTGGAAAAAACGGGAGTCAAGATCAATACCCGTGAGCTGTCTCGAGCTCTGGGCTGCAGGGTCGTCGAGATCTCCGCTCTTAAAAACAAGGGGATTCAGGAGGCTGCGGAAGCCGCGATAAAGGCAGCCGAGGAGAAAAAGCCTGTTCCGAAGCATACCTTTGAGGGCTCGGTCGAGCACGCTATAGCGCATATCGAGGAGGCTTGCGTCCACGAGCTGCCCGAGGAGCAGCAGCGCTGGTACGCGGTCAAGATCTTCGAGCGCGACGAAAAGGTCATTGAAAAGCTCGGCTTGAGTGAAGAAACCAGGAATCACGTTGAAAACGATATAAAAGCGGTAGAGGAAGAATATGACGACGACGCCGAGAGCATCATAACCAACGAGCGTTATCTGTATATCGGCAGGATCATCGACGGCGTATACAAAAACAGGCAAAAGGGACAGCTTTCGACCTCCGACAAGATCGACAGGATCGTAACAAACCGCTGGCTAGGTCTGCCGATATTCATCGTAGTGATGTTCCTTGTTTACTATATCGCTATGGTCGGCGTCGGAAAGGGCGCTACCGATTGGGCGAACGACGGTCTGTTCGGCGACGGCTATCACCTTGTCGGTATCGGCGACGCTCAGTCGGAGGAACAGGCGGAGGCTGTCGGGATTTTGACAGGCGCGGCGGACTCCGCGGGAAATGAAGCTGTTACTGCTGCTTTTGAAGCCGAGGAATATGACTCCGCGCAGGCGCTCAAGGCGGTAAAGGAATTTGCCGCGAGCGTAAGCGACAGCGACGAGTTCACCTATGAATCGGAGGACGAGGATACGCTTGAGGTCAGCGAGGAGACCGTCACCGGCGAGGACGTAAAGTCCGCCGCCGAGGTTTTCGAGAAGAACGAGGGCAAGCCCGCCGACCCCGCCGAATTCGGCGTATGGGTGCCGGGTATTCCCGCCATCGTAGGCAGCTGGCTTGAAGCCGCGAAAGCTCCCGAGTGGCTGTCGAGCTTGATCTTGGACGGTATCATCGGCGGCGTAGGCGCGGTGCTCGGCTTTGTTCCGCAGATGCTGGTGCTGTTTTTGCTGCTGGCGTTCCTTGAAGCCTGCGGCTATATGGCGCGCATCGCCTTTGTTCTCGACCGCATTTTCCGCCGCTTCGGTCTTTCGGGCAAATCCTTTATCCCGATCCTGATCGGTACGGGCTGCGGCATCCCCGGCATCATGGCGTCGCGCACGATCGAAAACGAGCGCGACCGCCGCATGACAATAATGACTACCACCTTCATCCCCTGCGGCGCGAAGGTTCCCTTTATCGCGATGATTTCCGGAGCGATCTTCGGCGGCTCTCCGTGGGTCAGCACAGGCGCGTATTTTATCGGCATGGCGGCGATCATCATTTCCGGCATCATGCTTAAAAAGACAAAGCCCTTCGCGGGCGAGCCCGCTCCCTTTGTCATGGAGCTTCCGGCTTACCATCTGCCTACCATCGGCAACGTGCTCCGCTCGATGTGGGAGCGCGGCTGGTCGTTCATCAAGAAGGCGGGCACTATCATCCTGCTTTCGACTATAGTGCTCTGGTTCCTGAGCCGCTTCGGATGGGTAGACGGTACCTTCTGCATGCTCGGTGAGGACGAGATCGGCAGCAGTATGCTTGCCGCTGTAGGCAACGGTATTGCGTGGCTGTTCGCGCCTCTCGGCTGGGGCAACTGGCAGGCGGCTGTGGCTTCCATAACGGGACTTATTGCCAAGGAGAATATCGTCGGTACTATGGGCGTGCTTTACGGCGGAGGAGAGCTTTCTACCTGGGCGACTCTCGCGCAGGTATTCAACGGCGTGACGGGCTTCTCCTTCCTCGTGTTCAACCTGCTCTGCGCTCCCTGCTTCGCCGCGATGGGCGCAATAAAGAGAGAGATGAACTCCGCGAAATGGACGGCGTTCGCGATCCTCTATCAGTGCGGCTTCGCCTATGCCGTCGCGCTTTGCGTCAACCAGATCGGCGGCGCGTTCACGGGCAATTTGAATATCATCGGGCTGATCGTTTCTATACTTCTGATAGCGGGTATGCTTTTCATGCTCTTCAAGCCCTACAGGGAAGCGAGCAAGCTGACGAAAAAGGTGAGGATAAAATAAAGATTATACCGATTGAATCAGGCGCGCGCCGCGAATTAAGCGGGGCTGCCCAAAGGAGATGAGCTTATGCTGCAATGGATCGCGGGAAACATCTGGACGATAATAATATGCGCGGTGCTGATCGGCATCGTCGCCGCGATCATCATCAATATGGTCAGAAAAAAGCGCAGCGGCAAGTCCGTGATATGTAACTGCGGCAACTGTAAAAACTGCGCGATGCACGGCTCCTGCCACACTTCAAAGTAGCTGACCCGGAGCTAAAGGCAAGGCGCGCCGCGAATGGTGCGGTATTGCCATAAAATTCGACGCCTCAAAACTCGTTCGGAGCTTTGAGGCGTCCTTTTTTGTATGATAGAGAATTGCAGCGCTCAGCATAAAGGCAGTACTTTATACGGGCGGTTTTATGCTGACGGACAGACCGATTTTTGACCCGCCGTCGCTGATGGTTTGCGGTCTGTCTTGCGTTTTCCAAATGCGAATAGAGTGCCATGGCTCAAATGCGAATAGAGCGCCACGGCGCAAAGGCGGCAAAAGCGCCCGCAGACGCCGTTGCCGAGAGATCAGCTCTCGAGGTGTTTTCCGAGGAACGCCGCCGCGGATTGCGCGAGCTTTACCTCGACAGGCGTGGGCAGCCGCAGATTCTCTCCGCTCAGGAGCACCACCGCTCCCATGACGTCTCCCGAGGAGATGATAGGGCAGATAACGCCCGCGTTGTTCTCAAGCCCCTCGATCGGCTGAACGTTCTCAAGCGTCTGCTCGGTCGCGATATAGTTCTTGCGGTTATCCATGTAGCTCTCAAGAATAGAGCTTACTCTGCGCTCAAGAAACTCCCGCTTTGATACGCCCGCCGCCGCGATAACATGGTCGGTGTCGCAGATCAAGGTCGGCATCGAGCTTATCCGAGCAATCACGTCCGCGTACTGCCCGGCAAACTCCGACAGCTCCCCGACAGGCGAGTATTTCTTGAAAATAACCTCTCCGTCCGTAGCGGTGTAAATCTCCAGCGGGTCGCCCTCGCGGATACGCAGGGTGCGTCTGATCTCCTTGGGGATGACGACGCGCCCGAGGTCGTCGATCCTCCTCACGATTCCTGTAGCCTTCATATCTAAAATCTCCCTTGCATGATAATTCTTTGGTAAAAATCCGGCAAGATTATTGTATGACAAGGGCTGTAACTTATTCGCAGAATATGACATTTGAAAATTTTGGAATCGCGCGATAGCTTTTCGGCGGCAGCCTTGCGGTTTTGCTTCATCAGGCAGTAAAGACCGTCCTCCGAATCGTCCTCGCCCGATTCCGCCACAACAGAAAGATAAGAAAGATTTTTCAAGGCTTGTGTGTTCTGAGTAATGCGATATTTCGCTCTAATTTTGTTGTGAAAAGCTATTTCTGAAATAAAAATGCAACGAAAAACAGGCACGGCGCAACAGAAAATGCGACGTGCCCGGTTTATACCCTACCCAGATACCCACGTTTATTCAAAATCTATTTGTCAAGTTGTCTGTGACGGGTTAGAATTATGGATATCTGGCAAAATTAAAAAGGGTGAAATACCTTAACTTAAAGTGATTTTTCAAGGTACGCCATAAACTCCGGCGTTTTCGACCAGTATTTAACGCCCCAATTCTCAAAGCTCCATTCGTCCATATAGCTGTTGCACTCGTAGTCGATGTAATAGAGCAAGCCGTTTTGAACGACAAAGTTCGTCGGGAAGTAATCAATATTCAGTCCCGCGGTTTTGGCAAGCTGAGCCATTTCACGTACCTGCGGTTGATAGGCTTCCACTGAAATATCATTCTTCACCATCTCAAAAATCGTATCACCGTCAATATATTCCTTGACGATCCGCTCGTTTCCCATATTTATATCGAACATCTTCGGGATTCGGATATTCGCGTCCAGCAACCGCTGATAATCGTTTTTCTCCGCCTCGATCTTGTTGCCGAAGGTGTAGTAATCGCACGGCTCGTGGTGGATCTGCTTCAATACGACTTGCTTGCCCTCGCTTTCGGCAAGGTATGAATAGCCGCCCTTGCCCTTGCCGAGCAGCCTGATGATTTGATACGGCTTTCCGTTGACTTCCATGGTTTGGTGTTCCGTCCTTATCCAATCGTCCAAAAAGCGCATTTGTTCTTCGGTATGGAACCAATGCTCACCGTTTTCCATAACGGTGAGTTTTGCGTTGTATTTATCGGCAAAACCGGCGACGGTTTCATAAGATGTGAGGTTATCCTTACTGCCGTAGAGAATAGCGGTCGGCGCGCTCCATTTGATCGGGTGCTCGCGCACATAGCAGAGATACTCCCACGACAAGTCCTCACCGAATGCGGTGTGGATGATCCCTTTTTCTTTCAGCTCATTCTCTGTGACATTCGCCCAAGCCATCATGTCGGTGATCAGCTTTTCCATATCAACGATGGGCGAGATAAAATACGCCTTTTCGATCAAGCTGTCGATATCCGCGTTCATAGAGAAAAACGCGCCGATGCTGTTGGCAATCAAAATTATTTTTTCGTATTCTGCTTTAAGTTCTTCGACGGCAGAGCGTATCTCCGCGCCCGTTTCCCACGGTGTAAAGGTCTGATAATCCAAACCAAATACATCATATTCCGGGAACAGCGGCTTGTAATGCTCGCTCTCCGAGGCGCTTCCGCCTTTGCCGTGGATATAGATAATCGCATTTCCCATGTCAAATGCCTCCGCAAACCGGGATTTGTCAGTCAAGTCTATACACTGCATTCAGTACGAATTCTTTATCTTCGACATCATCAGGATATAGTTTTTTCTCGAAGCCGATATCGCAATGTTCAAGGCAGATATCCATGAAGCAGATGAAAATGCCTATATCAATGCGGTTGTAGAATACGACCTTGTCGGCGGGCATGACTCCTCTTTTGCCTGGTTTCTTATACCTGTAAACCGATATCTCACCGTCGTTCTTTACATACCACGGCTGAGAATTACAGGCGCTCGGAGCGAACCTGACAATATCGGTCACGCCCGGAATCTTAACGCCTTTCCATATTTCTTCAATGCTCTTTCTTTTGCTCTTAAACATATTCTTGCTTTTCTGCTTCTCTCTGCTCGCGGGAGTGATGCTTACGTTCGAGCTTGTTTTCCTCATATTGCTTTTGCAGTGCCTGCTGCGACTTGGTGCCGACGCCTGATTTTTCAAGCTCTTTATGCGCGTTTCGCTGACGGCGTTTCGGGTTATCCGCCTTTTGCTTGATCTCTGTTTTGACAGGAGGGCTGAATCGCAGGTGATTGAAATATCTCAGGATAAAGGCATATATCTCCGCGTCAGTCGGTTCCGCGCCGAAAACCACCCTGCATACCGAGAGTTTCTTGCCGTCCAACTCCTCGAATACGCCCACCCAGAACGGTTCTTCAAAAAAGATCGTCAGCTTGGATTCAAGCGCCATTTTGGTCTTTTATTTCATACGGCTTATCCCAGGAGCCGATCTCTATAAGATTGCCCTCCGGGTCGGCGATATAACAGGTGCGCTGACCCCAAGGCTCGGTCGTCGCTTCCATCACGGGTACGGCGCCGTTTTCAACAGCCGCTTTGAAGGAAGCGTCGACTTCCTCAAACGTATCGACATAAAGCGCCAGCTCAAAATGACCGTTCAAACCGCTCGTATAATTGTATTTTCGGTTTGTCATTTTTTCAAAGTCTTTTCTGCCGTAGAGCAGGAACAGCGTCCCGTCCTTGACAAGATACACGTTTTTCGTGTCCTCAGCCTCTTTGATCTCAAAGCCGAGCACATCCCTGTAAAAGCGTATCATTTTACCCATATCATTTACGAGTATTCCGAAACCGTCTAATTGCATAGCTTACCTCCGTTTTTATTCTATCAAATAATCTTCCAAATCGGCGGACAAATAATCGTTAGTTTCATTGTAGCTAATATTTATTAGCCTGTCAAGCGGAAGTTTTGTTTTTGGTTAGTCAGATCACAAAAAATACAACGAAAAACAGGCTCGGCGCAACAGAAAATGCACCGAGCCTGTTTTGCTGTCGATCCCACAAGTCATAAAAGTATTTTGAAAAGAGTTTGAAGAATGCATCCTTGCATTAAACCATAGGTTTAATGACAATCCTTTGATGATGAGTTACAATGGAGTCAACAAAAACGAAGGAGTGATAGATATGAATTTGAAAGAGGCGTTTAGATTCCAGAATAAGCTTGAATCGCTGATTATGGACACGGAAAATATCCTTGACGACGAGGATAGCGTGACCCTGACCAAGCGCACCTATCTTTACAAGAAGGCGAATCCCGACGCGGAGAACGAGACCGTGACGATCATTCCCGATACGGAGTACTACCGTCAGCTCAACGAGATGATCGAGTTTGCGGTGTATCTGCTTGATCAGCGGGAAAAGCTGTCCGAAGCGATCAACAAAGCCAAGCGCGGTCTGCCGCTCGACCTGGACGGCGAGGTCAGTCTGAACCGTTACCGTCAAAGACTGTCGGAGACCTTTCGCCGCATGGCGCGTATCAAGAGCAAGGAGGTTACCGAAACAAACGGAGGCGTCGGTTACCGCTTCAACAACGAGGGCAATCAGGTAGCCTACAAGTGCGACGTGGAGCGCGTGACGACGATAAATTTCAACCGCAACACCGTCCGCAAATACGCCGCTCAGCTCAGCGAAAGAGCCGACAGCGCTTCGTCGGAGATCGACCGCTGCATGATCAATTATGAGGTTGATTATCAGCCTGAATTTGACGTCAACGACAGCTTTGACGAGGTGTTTGAGAAATTCACCGCAAAGTAAGATTAAATGCCCGGAAAGCACCCGCAGACACACAGGGTCCGAAACGGAAGATCGGTTCAGGTGCAGATGAACTGTAAGGCTGCATATTTTTTCTTTTTACAAAAGCTGATAAGGCTGATCATAGAATGTCGGTGTAATTCTGACCGGAGGTAACAATAACCTTTTAATAGTTTCGCTTTTCCAAGCGCTATTCGTTCTTGCGAAACACGACCTTCGCCAATTTGTCACACGCTAACTAACCAACCGTTTCACTCAGATAGAGCAGTTTATAAAAATCAGCGGCTTTTGCCGTGCATTTATGCAACAGGGAAAAGCCGCGAAATGGATTGGAAGCTTTGTGATTTTGTGTGTCGCCGGGTGCTTTTCGGGCAACGTGAATAAATACAAAAAATGAAACGGGCAGTCGTCGGACTGCCCGTTGTTAATAAGATTGAGTTGTGACTGCACTAGGATTTCGTTCATCGAAACCCCGAACAGTCGGCTGAGGGCAAAGAGGTTATCGACCGACGGCAGGGATTTGCCCTGCTGCCATTTGTAGATAGCCTGCGGCTCCTCGAACCCAAAATAATGCTGAAGCTCGCGGACGGTGAATCCGTTGGCTTTTCGCAGACGAATGATGTTTTCTCCCGTTGCCTTGAGGTCAATGGTCGGGAACATTACTTGTGTCATGTTAATTCCTCCTTACATCAAAGAATCTGAAAAGATGTAGTGAGGTTGATTTTTGGGACTGATATTATTTTAGCACGGTTTGAAAATTAGTCAATAGCTTTTGAGAAAATGAGGTGATAAAAATGAAAATGATTCCGCTTGAAAAACAAAGCAAGAAAGCCCGGCGCGACTATAACGCCAAACAGCGCGGGAGCTGGAACGGCGTAAAGCCCGTCACAAGGGTGGAAAAGAGCAAGAAAGCGTATGACAGGAAGAAACAAGGCTATTACGATAATATCCTGTAACAGCAAGTGCTCTTTCCGTTGCCTTCGCGCTTGAGCTCACCCGAGGCGACCGCCCCTCATTGAACTGATGCTCAATGAGGGGCATGAGTATTGGCTTTTCAATTGAAACGAATATTTTTAAATAAAGGGAAGGGCTTCCGAAAATAACCGCTTACGGGATATCAGTCGGGCTTGGCGGGGGGTTCGCCGTCGGGCTTGTCGCCGTCGGGCGGCGCCTCATGACCGCCGTCGGAGGATGATACCGAGATCTCGATAGCCGTGCCCTGAGAGGCTGTGCCCTCGGTGTACTCCTTGCCGTCGACGTAGAGCTTGTGGCCGTTCAGCTTGACGGCGCTCGCGTCGCAGGTCAGCGAGGAGATGTAGGAATCGGCTGTGAGAGTCCAGGTCGAGCCACTCTCGAGCTCAACATATACGCTGCCCGCCTCGCCGTCGGAGTTGATAGCTCCGGTGAACGTTGAGTTGCTCTTGAGATACAGATTCAGGGTCGAAATGCTGTCTGCAAGCATATCGCCGTTGATGGTCTGGTTTTCGGCGGTGAGATTGACCTGACCGCCGTTTGAGCCCTCCTTGCCCCAGCCTGCCGCGGCTGCTCTGAGGAAATATCCGTCGCCCTCGTTGGTGATCGAGGCGTTGTTGAGGCTGATTTCAGTGGCGGTGTTGTTTACGAAGAAAACATCTCCGTTTTTATTGACGAGGCTGCCGCCGTTCATCGTGAACGAGGATAGCCCCTGCGCCGCGTCGCCGGACATCGACTGATAGATCATTACCGCCTTGTAGGTGGAGGACTTGTCGCTGTTCCTCTTGTTGTTGTCGGCGGTGAGAGTGACGTTGTTGAGGGTTACGGAGTTTTTGCCCTCGACCACAACGCCCTCTGACGCTGTGGATACCATCTCCGCGTCGCTCACGGTGATGTCGGCGGTCGAGTAGACCACGGGAGAGCCCGTGCCGCTCGTTTCATAATAGCCGCCGTTGACGTTGACGGTGCCGCCGCCCCTGTCGGAGCGTATTGCCGCCGAGGAGTTGCCCGAGGTTTCGATGGTGAGGTTGTCGGCGTTCATCGTGCCGCCGCCCGTTGTCATCAGACCGCCTGAGCAGTTGCCCGTTGTTTTGATGTAGGAGTCGGAAATATTTACCGTAGTTCCCTCGCCGTAGCTGAATACGCCGTTGGCGTGCGTGCCGTCGGTCTTGACCACAATGCTGCTGAGGTTGAGCGTGCCGCCGTTGGTCGCGAATATTGCCGCGTTTTCTCCGTAGAAGTCCGCTTCGTCGCCCTGAGAATCGCCTGTTTTGGTGACGAGTACGTTGCTGTAGTCCGCGCTTTCGCCATCGGCGGTTATGGCGTGACCGCCGTCCTCGCTGTTGTCGATGGTTTCATTGACGGTGATATCGCTCTCGTAGAGCCGCTTTGACGCGGGAGCGGCGGTCGTTTCGGGAGCAGTCGTGCCCTCCTCGGCTGAGGTCGTTTCTATCGCGGCGGTTGTCGCCGCCTCTGTCGTCGGGTCGGTCGGGCTCTGGCTGTTGCCGCAGCCGCTGATCGAGAGCGTTACCGCGACCGCCGTCAGCAAGGAGATGAGAATGATATAGGTTTTACTGATTTTGAATTTCATAATGAATACCTCCTTTTTGATTTGTCTGTATAATACACCGCCAAGGTTAAAAAATGCTTAAAGATTATTTAAAATCAAAATATTTTTTTCGGCGCCGCTTAATGCTTTGCGCGGCGTTTTTTGTTGCCTTATTCGCGGCTTTGTGATATAATCGTTTTGCGGCTTTTAAAATGCGGCGCGGCTCGTTCCCGGAGCGGAGGGCGCGTCTGAGAAAGGGAAGGATGAAAATGGAAATGACCGTCAGAAAAGCGGAGGAAAAGGATATACCGAGGATCATGGATTTGCTCGTGCAGGTCGATATGGTCCATCACCTCGGGCGTCCCGATATTTTCAAGGGACCCGCGACGAAATACAGCGAGGACGAGCTCAGGGAGCTGCTGAAAAATGAGGAGACTCCTGTATTTGTCTGCGTGGATGAAAACGACGTCCCTCTGGGTCACGCCTTCTGCGTCCACAGGCAGCAGCTCGGCAGCTCAGTGCTGACGGATATCAGGACGCTGTATATCGACGATATCTGCGTTGACAGTGCTTCAAGGGGCAGGCACGTCGGAAAAGCCCTCTACGACCATGTCGCAGCCTACGCCGAGAAGCAGGGCTTCTACAACCTGACGCTGAACGTCTGGACGTGCAACCCGACGGCTATGAAATTCTATGAGGCGATGGGGCTTGTGCCTCAGAGGATCTGCATGGAAAAAGTATTGTGAATTTTTAAACTATCTCCCTCGTTATCCCCCTCGCAAGGTTTTTGTGAGGGGGATTTTTTGATCGTCAAAGCCGGCGGCCGACAGCCTCCAAGCGCGCTTATGATGCGGGAAAATTCCACATTGGAAATATGGTTGACGCGCTCCCTTTGCGTTGCTGTGATATTGGGATTCGTTGTCTATTATGCACAATTATCCGGAGCAATATTCTGTGATTTCGCCGATAAAAAAATGATACGTTTTAAACCAAATTTCATGATAGCTGTGCTATAATAGTATCATCAAATCAGGCGCGCTGTCGATTCGGTCAAGGCGGCGAATCAAATCCCCGTATTCGGGCTTTTTTCAAAAGCATAGGGGTGCGCGGCAAAAGCGTATTCCTTAAAAATATTAACAGGAGGAATGTTTATGCTGAAAAAAACCATCTCCGTTTTGCTCTCGGTTCTGATGCTCTGCGGTCTTGTCCCGCTCGGAACGCTTCAGAGCTACGCGGCGGAGACAGAACAGACGGTCGCGGCAGACCTCTCCGGATCGGAGTCCGGGGGCGGCTATCCCGAGCTTACGGTGGGAACGCCCGTTGAGGTTTCGTCGTCCGGCGAGGACAATTACCACAGCTTTGTCCCGAGCAAGACCTGCGAATACATCTTCTATTCAACGGGAAGCGTCGACACCGTGGGCTATCTTTACGATTCAGAAATGAATCAGGTCGGCTACGATGACGACAGCGGTTCGGGCAACAATTTCAGGATCGCAAAAACCCTCACCGCGGGCGTGACTTACACCCTCAAGACCTATCTTTACAGCCATCGCTCCGGCAGCTACACCCTCAACGTCGAGCGCCACGGCCCAGCCGACAGCATCGAGCTGCTGCCCGGCGACACCATGAAGGGCTTTGTGCGCGGCACGGGCACCCTCTCGGTCAACTATATCCCGGAGGGCTCGGTCGAGGAGACCGTGAGCTGGAGCAGCTCAAACGCCTCGGTAGTCTCGGTGGACGACAGCGGCGTTATGACCTATAACGCCGTCGGAACGGCGGTTATCACGGCGGAGCTCCCGAGCGGTCCGTCCGCTCAGTGCACCGTCACGGTCGAGGCGATCCCGTCGATCTCGACCAGCTCTCCCAAGACCGCGCAGCTCAGTCCCACGGCTCCCTACGCGATCTATAAGTACTCTCCGGGCACGACCGGCGCCTATTCCTTTACAGCGGAGAGCAGCGAGACCGTTTATCTGGCGCTGCTTGACAGCTCCATGAACGAGCTTGAGCATCAGATCAAGGGCGGCGATCCCGAGATCGAGTATGAGCCGACCACTCCCGATCCTAACGAAAGCCCGGACGCGACCGTTTCACGCTGGCTGACCAAGGGCTCGGTCAACTATGTTCTCGCGAGGTTCAGTAAAAACGTCTCGGGCAGTGTTAACCTGAGCGTCAAAAGACTTCCGGCCGCTTCTTCGATGACAATTACTCAGGGCGAACAGCTCGAGGGCTTCAAGAACAGCACAATAAAGCTCAGCGCCTCGTTTGCGCCCGAGAGCGCATATCAGGAAAAGGCGGAGTGGAGCTCCTCTGACAGCAATATCGTCAGCGTTGACAGCAGCGGCGCGGCTCGGCTCCTTTCGATAGGAACAGCGGTCATCACCGCCGTGTCCGAATCGGGGCTCACCGCGAGCTGCGAGATCACGGTCAACGCTTATCCCCTTCTGACCGTGGGAACGCCCACCGAAGTAACGACTTCGGGCGAGGAGGTTTTCCACAGGTTTATCGCCGGCAATACCTGCGAGTACACGTTCTACTCGACCGGAAACGTCGACACAGTAGGCTATCTCTACGACGCCGACATGAATGAGATCGGATACAACGACGACGGCGGCTCCGGCAATAATTTCAAGATAAAAAAGACCCTTACCAAGGGCGTTGAATACACCCTCAAATCCTACCTTTACAGCCACCGCTCCGGCAGCTACGCTCTTAACGTCGAGTACAACGGCCCCGCCCAGAGCATAGCTGTCCTTCCGGGCAGCACCATGAAGGGCTACAAGGGCGGCACCTGCGCGCTCTCGGTCAGCTTCCTTCCGGCGGGAGCGAGCGCCGAGGACATAAGCTGGAGCAGCTCGAACACCTCGGTCGTCACGGTCGACGAAAGCGGAATCATGACCTATAAGGCGACGGGTACGGCGACGGTAACAGCCTCGACCGCGGGCGGTCTTACCGCTCAGTGCGCGGTAACGGTTGCCGCGATACCCTCCATAGCTCTCGATACGGACAAGACCGAAAGTCTCGAGCCCCTCAGTCCGTACATGATCTATAAATTCGTGCCCGACGATAACGCGAGATACGTCTTTACCGCGAAAAGCGCGGAGGATGTTCGGCTGACTCTGTTCGACAGCTCGATGAACGAGCTTGAGACCCAAACCAAAGGCGGGGGCATCATCCCTGAGGAGCAGCAGTACCTGAATATCTCGCGCAGACTGAACAAGGGAAAGACGTATTATATCCGCGCGGAGTTCACGAGAAGCGTCTCCGGCAGCGTGACCCTGAGGGTCTCAAAGCTGCCTCACGCCGAGTCCGTCCGCATTGAGGGAAAGGACTTTACGGGAATGGAGGACGACGAGCTCAGTCTGTCGGTGAGCTTCGCTCCCAAGGGCTCGGAGGTCGAGGCGGTAACCTGGACGTCGTCTGATACGAACGTGGCGACGGTGAGTACCGACGGTCTGGTTTCGCTGCACGCTCCCGGAACCGCGGTGATCTCGGTCGTCTCGGAATTCGGTCTGACCGACAGCGTGACGGTAACGTCGCTTGCCTACGAGCGCATCCGTCCGGGCGACAGAAAGATCGTCTATACAAGCTATGAAAAGAATTCGGGGATATTCAAGTTTGTTCCCGACGAGACCCGATTTTACGCGTTCTATTCGGCGGGCTCCTCAGATCTCGACAGTACCCTGCTTGATTCCGAAAAAAATGTGATAAATAGCTGCTACGACAAACCGATGGAGATAGTCAGCGAGCTGACGGCGGGTCAGACCTACTATATCAGCGCGTCGTTAGTCGATCACAACGGCGTTGATGCCTTCGGAATCTCCCTTATCGCCTGTCCCGACGCCGAGAAGCTGACGCTTGCCTCCGGTAACGCCGTAAAAGGATATCCCGGCGAAACCGTTGATATCGAAGCGAGCTTCCTGCCGAGATTCGCGCTCAGTGAAGAAATAACCTGGACGTCTAAGGATCCGAGCGTTGCTGCCGTAGACGAAGAGGGCAGAGTCACCTTTGTCAGCGCGGGTTCAACAACGATCACGGCGACCTCCGAAAAGGGGCTCAAAGCCGAATGCGCCGCCGTCACAAAGCCTTATACCGACCTTTCGGCGGGCGAAACCAAGACCGCTGAGATCGAAGTCGGCGAAGGCTACACCTTGTTCCGCCTCGCTCCCGCGGAGGACGCCTATATGGTACTGCAGTCGGTTTCGGATGAGGATACCTGCGCCATCCTGTACGACTCTGAAATGCAATGGCTCGCAAATAACGACGACGGAGGTGAGGGGCAAAACTTCCGCATCACAAGACTTTTGAACGCGGGTCAGATCTACTACCTCAAGGCATATTATTACAGCTCAAGACTAACCGGAAGCATCCCTGTTTCCGCGACGGCGATACCCTTTGCCGATTCGATGACGCTCCGCCAGGGCTCAGCCGTCACCGCCATGATGCACGGCAGGATCGAGTTTATAGCCGATATTTCACCGGAGGACAGCTACGAAGAAGGCGTGACCTGGAGCTCCTCAGCCCCGGATATCGTTTCAATCAACGACGAAGGCACGGCAAGCTGCAACGCTCTAGGAAGCGCGGTGATCACCGCTGTCTCGGAGCGCGGGCTTAACGCCTCCTGCACGGTCACGGTCATCGGCAACCCGACCCTCACGATAGGCGAGACAAGAAACTGCAAATTCTCCTACGCGGGACAGGAGATCGTCTACGCGATCAACTTCCCGGAGGAATACGCCTATTCGTTCAGCACGAGCTCCGATATCCCGGTCGCGATCTCCGTTTACGATGAAAACCGCAGCTCGGTCAACTCCGTATCAGGCTCTACGGTCAACCGCCTCAAGACGATGCTCGAGGCAGGCAAGACCTATTATGTTGCCTTTAAAGCCGACGGCGAGGATTATTCGGGTTCCTGTACGCTCACCTCCCAAAAGGAGGAATATGTCACCGGAGTTACGATAGTTTCAACGCCCACTAAAAATTCTTACGTCAGGGGCTACGTCGAGGGTTACATCCAATACGACGGACTCACCGTAGATGTAAGCTGGTCGGACGGAGTCGTTTATCGGTGGACCGTCGGTCAGGATCCCAATATCAGAGACGAGCGCATAAGCTCCGTTCTGTACACAACAACGATTTATCCATCTCAGACCAAAACCTATTCCGTGTCTGTTCGCTGCGGAGGCAAGTCCGCAAGCTATTCGATCAATCAGATATCAAATCCCGTTTCAAGCATAGAGGTTATCAGCGGCTCGGTCACCGTTGAGGATTACACCGACGGCTCAATGGCGACCCGCTACGACAGCGAAAAGGGTCATGACGTCGATTACTTCCGCTATAACTACGATTATCCCTCTCACGTCATGGTCAGGATCCACATGAATGACGGAACCGCGGTCGACGCACGTGTAGGCAGCCTGGTGGACGGCTATCCCGTAACGATCTCAGACACCCAGAGCAGCTCTCCGTGGGTTCGCGGCGGCGAAAATTCCCTCACCGCGGTTTATCTCGGAAAGCGCGCCTCGATCCCCGTGACGGTTCTGGACAATAACGTCGCTTCCGTGAAGGCGGTAGGCAGGTTCTCAAGCTCGCTTATCGAAAACCTTGACGGCATCGAGGATGAACGAAAGGTGACCGATCTGTACGGAACTCACGAAGAGACCTTCTTCCGCTACGATCTCGATTCGCTCGGTCAAATACCTGTTTGCATCAAGATGAAGGACGGCACCGTGATCTACGCCATGACGGGCGAATATGTCGACGGTTACGAGGTGCTCCTTTCGGCGGATCAGTACGAGAATCCCTTCACGGTCGGCAGCTCTAACGAGGTCACCGTCAGTTACAGGGGAAAATCCGATACCGCCCTTGCGACGGTCAGTGGCGTTGAGGGCATCGAGCTGGTATCCGCCACGGAAAAGAAATATGTTCAAAACGGCGAGGGCAATTTCGGAACCTCCGCGTGGGGAGAGGCGTACTTCCGCTACGACGACGGCAGGAGCAGCGGAGAGCTTTGCGACGAAGCCGATTACGAAGGCGTTGATTATGATTTTGACGATTTCAACGACGCCGTTATCCGCATCTGCTATTCCGACGGAACAAGCAGGACGGCGCACGTAGGAGAGTCGGTCGACGGTCACCTTGTCACCTTCAGGGATTATCAGCCGCTCGATCCCTGGACTGTCGGCGGAAACAACCTCGTCACCATCGAATACGCCCGCCGGACGACCGCAATGAACGTCGAGGTCGTTCCCTCTCCGGTCAAGTCGATGACTCTCAATACCGCTCCGACCGGGCTTTACGTCTTTGACGACGCCGTATACGGTGGCTCCGAGTATTTCAGCCCGACAAATCTGGACGGACTGAGCTTCACCGTGACCTATCTCGACAATACGACAAAGACCTTTACCTCGGACGATATCCGGGACGGCAGGATCGACGGCAGCAAGTTCAGGCTCAGGGTCAGCCTGCCGCAGAAGATCGGTCTTAACAAGGTCACCTTTGAATATCTGGGTCATTCGTTCGACTACAACGTGCGCGTTGCCGCGACCTCGTTTGAATCCATCGAGGTTCTCGAGCTTCCGACAAACAGCACCTACAGCTATTATTACGAGCCCAATTGGCTCGGCATGAAGCTTCGCTTCAACAAGAAGGACGGCAGCTCCACGGTGATCACCGTCAAGGACAGCAATATCGTCTACGGCTATTCCGAGGACTACGGATTCTTTGTCGGCGTCAGGATCTTCGCCGGCTCCTACGCGATTTTCACCGATTACTATGAAAAACGCGGAGGCTATTCCAGAAGCTTCGCGGTCAGATACGCCGATCTGATCACCCCGATCGAGGGCATGACCCTCCAGAGCGAGTCCTACGTCCGCAGCGTCAGGATAAAGGATTTCTTGCTCACCGGAGAGAATATGCTTATCAAGACCCTCAGATATGACGGCACGACCGAGGATATCCGCTTAACGAATATAAAGGACGTCAGAAGAACAAAGACGGGCAATTATGTGAGAGCGCTCACCGACAAGGGCCTGCTCGGCGTCAAAATAACCGATCCCGAATACCGCAGCATCGCCGGATTTGATGTCGGTGTGTTCGGCAGGGGGGTTCAATGCGCCGTTTACGGCGACGTTGACGGCAACGGCATTGTCGACATCAGGGACGTCACCATGATCCAGAAGCACCTCGCAAGGATCAGCGATATCCCCGCCAACAGATTGGCGGCGGCAAAGGTGATGAACGGCAAATCGCTGACGATCATAGACGCCACGGCTGTCCAAAAGAAAATCGCCTCGCTGATAGACGAGTTCCCAGTCGAAAGGAATTTCGCCCTTCCCGAGTACGAGAGCTGACGGCTTTGGCAAAGCAATAAAAAGATAAAAGCATAAAAAAACTCCCGCGCCGATTTTACGGTGCGGGAGTTTTTTTAATTATTGCGTTTAACGGAAGCTCGGTTTTATAGGAAATAGTAGGGAGCGGATCACTCGTCCCTGTGATCGAAAACTCTCTTGGTCTTTTTCTCGGAGCGGGGAAGGGTGCCGACCGAAACGACTACGACCTTCGGGGTAACGCTCATTTTTGACTTGAAGGCATTGCGGATGGTCTCGGCGGTCCTGTCAAAGCTTACGCGTCCCTCCGCCTCGACAGTCAGGAGGATGATGTCGCGGTTTATCTCGTCGTCGTGGGCGATATCTATCTTGTATTCGCTGGATACGCCGTCGATGGCGCCGAGCAGCTCCTCGACCTGGCTGGGGAACATATTGACGCCGTGCACCTTGAACATATCGTCGGATCTGCCCTTGATGACGTCGAGGCGCGGGAAGCGGCTGCCGCAGGTGCATTCTCCCGGGATTATCCTCGAAAGGTCGTGGGTGCGGAACCTAAGCAGCGGCGCGCCCTCCTTGACGAGCGTGGTGATTACGATCTCGCCCTCCTCGCCGTCGGGGACGTTCTCGCCCGTCTCGGGGTCAATGATCTCGATGTAGAGATAATCGTCCCAGTAGTGCATGCCCGTCTGGTCGGAGCAGTTCACGCCGATACCGGGGCCGTAGATCTCGGTGAGTCCGTAGATATCGTAAAGCTCGATACCCAGCTCCTTTGAGATGTACTCGCGCTTTTTGTCGCTCCATCTCTCCGAGCCGATAACGCCCTTTTTCAGGTAGATTTTGTCCCTTATGCCGCGCTTATTGATCTCCTCGGCAAGCAGGAGCGCGTAGCTTGAGGTCGCGCAGATAACGGTCGATTTAAGATCCTGCATCATCTGCAGCTGCTTTTCGGTATTGCCGGGACCCATGGGAACAGCCATCGCGCCGAGCTTTTCGCAGCCCGCCTGAAAGCCGATGCCCGCCGTCCAAAGACCGTAGCCGGGAGTGATCTGGATGCGGTCCTTTTTTGTGATGCCCGCGGTCTCGTAGCATCTTGCGAACATCGTCGCCCAGTCGTCGACGTCCTTTGCGGTATAGGGGATTATAACGGGCTTTCCCGTAGTTCCGGAGGAGGAGTGGATGCGGACGATATCCTCGTCAGGCACCGCCTGTATGCCGAGAGGATAAGCGTTGCGCAGCTCAGCCTTGTCCACAAAGGGGAGCTTTTTGAAATCCTCCTCGCTTTTGATCTCGGTGATCCCCAATTCCCTGTACAGCTTTCCGAAATAGTTGTCGGAGCTCAGGATCGCCTGAAGCCGGTCGTTTACAAGCGCTATCTGTTTTTCATTGATCTGCATTTTTATTCTCCTATCTTCATGCCTGCCTCGAACGCGGCAAGGTTCTTTTCCAAAAATCTCTCGGGAACTGTTTTGATGATCTCGCGGCGGACCGTATCCGCGCTCAAGCCGAGCCTGCCCGTTCCCGCGGCGGCTCCCAGTACGGCGACGTTGAAAAATTTTGACGAGCCGAAGGGCGCGCAGAGCTCGTCGGAATCAACGACGAGGCAGCTGCATTTTGATTTCAAAAACTCGATCTCGGCTTTTCCGTCGTATCCCTCCGAGCTGCCGAGCGAGGTCGGCTTGACGGGCACGGAATTGACGATAACGAAGCCGTCCTTTTTGAGGTACCTGAGATTTCTCACTGCCTCGGACGGCTCGAACGCGATCAGAAGATCGGCTCCTCCGAGGGGAATGAGCGGCGAAAACGCGCCGTCGCCGATCCTGACGTGGCTGGTGACGGGGCCGCCGCGCTGAGCCATGCCTATCGTTTCGGCGGAGTGCGCCGCGTTGCCCTCGTCCATCGCGGACGCGGCGATTATTCTTGAGGCGAGGACGGTTCCCTGACCGCCGACGCCGCATATCATGATATCCTTTTTCATGCCTGTTTGCCTCCTATCGCGCCGACGGGACAAAGCCTTGAGCACAATCCGCAGCCCGTGCAGAGATTCTCGTCGATCACGGCTTTTCCGTCGCTGACCGAAAGCGCCGGGCAGCCTATTTCTTTTATGCAGCGCAGACAGCCGACGCATTTTTCGCGGTCTGCGACGCATTTTTTATCCGATTTTACTATCGCGACGCAGGGCGACTTGAAGATCACCGCTTTTACTCCTTTTATCGCGGCGCAGTCGCTCACCGCCTTTATCGCGGCGTCGAGATCGAGCGGGTCTACGGTCACGACCTTCTTCACTCCCGCGGCAAGCAGGAGCTTTTCGATGCTGATCTTATCCACCGGAGCCGACATCAGGTTTCTGCCCGTGCCGGGATGAGGCTGGTGACCTGTCATTGCGGTGGTCGAATTGTCCAGAACGCAGAGGATCATATCGGCGGCGTTGTAAACGGCGTTGACTACGCCCGTTAAGCCCGAGGCGAAAAACGTGGAATCCCCGGTAAAGGATATCGCGGTCGCCTCGCTGTCGAGGTGGTTGAAGCCCTGAGCCATGGTTATTCCGGCGCCCATGCAAAGACAGGTGTCTACCATGTCGAGGGGCATGGCGTTGCCGAGGGTATAGCAGCCGATATCGCCGCAGAAATACGCTTTTTTGCCCTTCATGGCGCGCTTGACCGCGTAGAAGGAGGCGCGGTGGGGACAGCCCGCGCACAGCACGGGAGGCCTCGCGGGAGGCTCGGGAGCGCCCGAGAGATCCGCGACGGCGCTTTCTGTCTCGAGCCCGAGAAAGCGGCTGATGATCGTTTTCGCGCTGTCCGAATCGTTTTCCCCGCTCGGGGGAACGTCGCCCGTCAGCTTGCCGCGCACCGTGATATCAAGGCGGTGCTTTCCGATCAGCTTCAGGAGGCTTTCCTCGATATATGGGCTTAGCTCCTCGAGGCAGAGCACCTCGCTCACGCCGTCGAGCGCCTTGAGCAGGAAGCTCTCGGGCAGGGGATAGGGCGTTCCGACCTTGATGAAGCGGATATCGGGATGATCCTTCAAAAACTCTGCGGCGTAGGCGTAGCTCACGCCCGTGGCGACGACCGCCTTGGGCGAGCTGCCCGATACCGAATTGAAGCGGCAGGAGGAAAAGTCCTCGCCTATCCCGATATTTCTTTTCTCTATCATTGCGTGGTTCATGTAAGACAGCCTCGGAAAGATCACCCACTTCTTTGAATCCTTCACAAAGCCCTCGTATTCTCTCGCCCTGAAGGAGTCGGGCGTATCTATTGAGGCGTAGGCGTGATCCACCCTCGTTGTGGGGCGCAGGATCACCGGGGTCTTGTATTTCTCGGAATACTCAAAGGCGGCGCGAACCATCTCGAACGCCTCCTCGGGAGAAACGGGGTCGAAAACCGGAAGCCTTGCGAATTCGGCAAAGCGTCTGGTGTCCTGCTCGGTCTGGGAGGAGATGGGACCCGGATCGTCAGCAGATATAACGACCATACCGCCCTTGACGCCGACATAAGCGAGGCTCATCAGCGGATCGGAAGCGACGTTAAGACCCACCTGCTTCATAGTGACCATTGCTCTCGCGCCGCAGTAAGCGGCGGCGGCAGCGACCTCCATAGCCGCCTTTTCATTGACAGACCACTCGACGTAGGTCCCGTCGTGAGGATATTTGGCGACGGTTTCAATGATTTCTGACGAGGGCGTTCCCGGATATCCGGCTACCAGATTCACGCCCGACGACAACGCGCCCAACGCTATGGCGCTGTTGCCCATAACATATTTTTTGCTCATATCATCATCCTTTTTTACACAAAAAAAGCTGTGCGTTTTTCACAACTTTTTAATTATACCATAAAGTAAAACCGATTTCCACCCTATTGAAGAAAAGAAGTGAAAAAAGTAAGGCTCGCCGCTGCTTCCGGGTATCGCGATGCCGTACTCACGCGCCGAGAAGCGGCTGGTCAAACTCGAACAGCGCCTCGTTGATCTCGAGGATATCATAGCGGCGGCTGCGGATGAAGTATTCGATTATCATATCGAATTTGCTGCTGGGCGACAGCGCGTAGCCCGCCTTGAGCAGGAGGTCGGCGGCTTCCTCCGGCGGAAGCTCAAGCGCGACGGCAAAGGCTATCGCCGTTGGCTTGCTCGGTTTGTACTGCGGGTTGCCGCGTATCTTCGAGAAAAGCTTGCGGTCGATATTCGCTTTTTTGTAGCATTGGGCGTCGGTCATGCCCTTTTCGTCTATCTTGCGCAGCAGCATTTCGGAGAAGCTCTCGTCGACGCTGCCAACGACGTCGCGGAGATCCCCGGGCGCCTTGCATTGAGAGTAGATAAGATTTCCCCGCGGGACATAATGCTCCTGAATATAGCGCTCGTCGATGTACTCGCGTATATCCGCTATCAGCTTCTTGCTGATCTGAAAGCTCTGCTTGTCATAGACGACGATGCTTACGGTCATTTCGTTTTCGAGCAGAAAGCGGCTGATCTCATTCACCGCGACTCGCAGGGCTTCATCCTTGGGATATCCGTAAACGCCCGCCGAGATCAGCGGAAAGCAGACGGTTTCGCAGTCGTATTGTTTCGCCAGCTCCAGAGAATTGCGGTAGCAGGAGCTCAAAAGCTTCTCCTCGCCGAAGCCGCCGCCGTGCCATACGGGACCGACGGTGTGGATGACGTATCTGCACGGAAGCTTGTAAGCACCCGTGATCTTCGCCTCGCCCGTTTCGCAGCCGCCGAGGGCCCTGCATTCCTCGAGCAAGCCCGAGCCTGCCGCGCGGTGAATAGCGCCGTCCACGCCTCCGCCGCCGAGCAGGGTATTGTTCGCGGCGTTTACGATAGCGTCGCAGCGCATCCTTGTAATATCGTTTCTTATGATTTGAAGCGGCACAGCTATCCCTCCTAGATCAAAATGCCGTCGCAGTGGTCTGTCTCATGCTGGATGATCTGCGCGGTGAAGCCCGAAAAGGACTTGGTTTTCCATTGAAAGCCGCCGTCCTGATACTTCACCCTGATCGTTTGGTACCGCGTGGTTTTTCTCGGCGCGCCGAGCAGGGACAGGCAGCCCTCCTCCGTTTCATAGGGCGCGCTTTTCATTATGATCTCGGGGTTGTACATCACGGTATATTTTCCGCTGTCGTTAAATGCGATAATGCGCACGTTCCTGCCGATCATATTCGCCGCCATGCCCACGCAGGTATCGCGGTGCGCCGCGAGCGTATCGAGCAGGTCGCGCGCGACGGCGGCGTCCTCCTTTGCCGCGGGTCTGGATTTGATACCCAAAAGCATCGGGTCGTGAACTAATTCCCTGACCATTTTCATCCGTCCTTCCGTTGTGCCGATTTCGTTTTGAGGTCTTTATCATAATAATAACAGAGAACAGCGGATTTGTCCATACAAACGTCACGGTTTCAGGCGCGGCGGCGGCACCGGATAATTTTGATACTAAAAGCGGGCTTTGCCGTGATTTCAGCGGGATGAAATGGAGTTCAGCGGTATCAGCGGTATAAAAATAGTGTTTCAGAGGAATAATATGGTATTATGATATTGCGTGATCCATGATTATGTGGTAAACTGATTCCGTAATATTTTATAAAGGAGAGATCTTCATGAAAAAAATACTTGCAATACTGGCAGCGGCTCTGATCGCAGTTTCCGTTACCGCCTGCGGGGGCAACAGCAAAAGCGAGCCCGTTTCCGCCGAGACGACGACAGCGGAGCAGCCCGCCGCCGAAACGACCGCGCCCGCACCTGCCATCGCCGACGTGAGCAGCTGGACATGGGTAGACGGCGAGCTCGACTGCTACGGATACGACGACTGCTATATGTCCTATAAGTATCCCCAAGAGTTCAAGACCTCGTCAGAGGACAGCAGCGGTCTGCAATCCCGCAACTATTACTACAACCCCGCCGACAGTGAAGCCAACGCCAACAGCTCGCCCTACGGCGTATATATCAACTTCGGACAGGGCAGCTTCGGAGGCGCGACCAAATCATCGCTCGAAGGCGACGTAGTCGGAGGCTTGACTGAGCGCGAGATCGGCGGACGCAAGGTCCTGTTCGGAGAATACCCGACGGATGTGAACACCGGCGCTCACGTATTCGGTTATTACCTCGCCTATGACGAGGAGGAATACTCGCGTATCTGGATCATCCTGTGCGACCCGGAGGCGGACGGCGAGTTCCGCAGCACCTTTGAGCAAAGCATCAGCTTTACCAAATAAAACAATAGACAAAAGCCTCCGCTCGTTTTGATTAGAGGGAGGCTTTTTCCTTTATGGCGCCGTCTCGCGGCATGGGGATTTAGTATAAATAAATACAAAGAATAAAAGAGCGGCTGCAATGCCGCTCTTTAATACTGCTCGGGATGACAAGACTTGAATTCACGAAGCAAGGTTTTCACAAAGTATCATGAAGTGCAAAAACCGCATGATTACCGGTTTTTGAATCAGACTATGTTTTCTTTTTCGGCACGCCGTGTTTCACGATGTATACCTCTCGGGCGATCGCCATCATATCCTTATCATTATAAGAATCCGTATAAAACGCGTCGATTTCTCTGTCGCCGAAGAGCTCTCTGTAGCGTTTCACCTTGTTATCTCCGAAATTGAACCAAGTGATCTTCTTCTGTTCCAAATCCACTTCCGTGCCGACGATATTATTTGTATTCAGCTTCTCCCGGATCCCGTCAAACAGAATGATCGGACTTGCCGATATGATGATATCATCGGGCGCGATCAGCCGAAGCATCTCCGGATTCAGCTTGTCGGCATTGATTTCCCAAAACGCCTTGACGAAACCCTCGGGAGACGTCTCACCATCCAAGACACCGGCAAAGAAATCATTGATGATGGCTTCCAGCTTTTCCTTTTTCAGCAGACAGAGCTTGTATCCGACAAGGCTGAACAGGATCGTCGGGATATACCGAATGATCCGTTTGTTATGCCGGATCATATAAAACGCAAAATCGACCGAGCTTTCACCTTTGTAAATCGTGTTATCAAAATCAAAAACCTTCACTCTGACACTTCCTGTCTGATTTGAATTTATGCCGCCCTCGTTTCAAATCTCAACAACAGCGGAGAACCGTGATCTTTGCTTCCGCTCCTTTCGGGAGCATCGACGCCGCAACACGTATCCTCATTCCGCCTGAGTTTCCAAAAGCCTGCCCTTGCTTTTCAAAAGAAAAAGGACACCCTTACGAGTGTCCTTGGTTGGTCGGGATGACAAGACTTGAACTGCTATTTTTTATAGAAATAATGCGGCTTTAGCAGTGGTGGTGTGTCGAATTAGTGAATAAGCCGCCCGCAAAACCCCAAACTTATTTTTTCGTCATATATAATTCCTAAAATATCTCCCCGAGGATAATTCCCCGGAGAGATTACATAGTTGAAGGCTATTATTGGAAATAATTGTTCAGTTTATTTGTAACGGCTGTTTTGCGGGTTTTAGAAACTTCTGTATAGATGTTCTGTGTGGTACTTGCATCGGCATGGCCGAGGAGGTCTTGAGCGTCTTTTACGTCAACGTCCGCCTCGTGGAGTAATGTGGCGTAACCGTGCCGGAGCTGATGGGCGGTCAAGTCGAGCCCTGATTCTTTTTGCCAATGTTTCCACGCTCTGCCGAAAAAATCTTTTTTCATCGGTCGTTCGGGGAAGGGTGAAAAGACATACTCAGAGGCTTTTCCTTTTGGGAGCAAGACGGCGACGAGATCAGGCAGAAAGATCTCACGGTTTCCCGCCTCGGTTTTCGGCGGCTTAATGTGCGGTTCGTTGCTTTCGTAATAGATAGATTTTGATACAGAAATTTTTTTGTTTTTTCGGTCAACATCTTTATGAGTCAGCGCAAGCGCCTCACCTTTGCGACAGCCTGTGTATAGAAGGAACACGGCCAGGACTCCGATCGGGAAGCCTTGAAAGACAATATCGGAGCAGGCGCGGATCGTCTTCATTTCGTCGGAGGTCGGAGCACGGCGCTTTGTTGAGCCGTGACCTTTTGGGACAGTTATGTATGAGCAAGGATTATCTTTGATCAGATCATTGACAACGGCAAACTTGCAGATCATGCTAATGATGATCAGGCGGTTGGAGCAGGTCTTTTTCGCGTAGGTTTTCGGGAGCTGGAGCATATACCCGTTGATATCCTTATGAGTCAGCTCCTTGATATAATACTCTTTGAAGTATTCCTTTATTTCATCAAACGGGAATTGATATGTATGCTGAGAGTTGGGCGACAGCGTCTCCCAATGCTCGTTATACCACAGATCGGCGACTTCGGCGAAGGTCAAGCCCTTTTCCTGCTTCTCCTCATACTCGCTGATTTTTCTGAAAACGTCCGCTTCCTTCTTGGCGCGGAAGGCTACCCGCTTGCCGTTGATGTTCACGATCTTCTCATACAGCCCATCGGGGCGGCGGTATAGCGCGGTCTGCTTGGTCGGCGCTCCGCAGTGGTTGCAGAACTTTGAGCCGTCGGGGATCTGTTTTCTGCATTTCTTACATTTCATTAAAATTCACACTCCTATTGCATAATGAGCCGGAGTGTGGTACAATTGGCTTGTAGAGGTTCCAAGTCTACAGGCTGAGTATCACACTCGGCGGAGCCGTCCTCGGTGCTGGTAACACCGGGGGCGGTTTTTTTTGGTTTAAAAAATAATTAAGATTTAGTCGATCATGATTTGGCAAAACGTCGAAAATTCAGCGGCTTGCGGAAATGAGTTTCACTTCTCGAGCGGAAAAAGTTTAACTCATCCCGCGTTTATTTCGTTTGGTCAATCTACATAAATATTTACCGATTGACTCGATCCACCGCCCGAAATGGTCACAACGATATTTCCCTCGGTTGTTCCGGCACCGACTTCCCAGGACCATTCTGCATAGCCATTTGAATCCGTTGTTTTGGGATAAAGACCTTCTGCTTTGCTCTTTCCGCTTTTATACTCAACGTCGATTGTGTACTTCGTGTTCGGAGCGGCGTTTATCCAAACTGTTGCGGTCTCCCCTGCGTTGATTTTTTCGGGATAATTTATAATAATCGGGATTGAGGCTTCGGTTGGCTTTTCCGTCGGCTTTTCTGTCACTTTTTCTGTAAGCTTTTCAGTTGGTTTTTCGGTCGGCTTCTCCGTGGATTTCTCTGTTTCTTTTTGAGTTGTCGATTCGTCCTCAAAAAGATCTGTCAAACTATATTCTTCCGATTTTTGTCCGCCGGTTGCTTCGATCTGCTTGAAATCATTAAAGTCTTTTGACCCATTATCGTGCTGCCCGAAAACGGCTCCGATTATAGCAGTAAGCACAACTCCCGCGATTACCCAAATCCACCACTTTTTATACCAAGGTCTTTTTGCGCGTTGCTGCGGGACAGGCTGAGGCTGAAACTGAGAATTATTGATAGGTGGTTTATTCTGATTAGGCGTGATTTGCTGAGGCTGAGGCGCCTTTGCTATTCTCGTGCCGCAATTTGAACAAAAAAAGAATTCTTTTTCCGAATCAACGGTTAATTGCGAGCCGCAGCTCGGACAAGTGATTTGAATATTCATAATGTGTTCCTTTCTTAAAGTGATTATTTATTTTTTAATGATTATTTATTGCAGCGGCTTACTGACTTCTTTTACTAGACCGACCAGCGCAGAACGTCGGCGTTTTCAAAGCGGCGCGGGGGATAGTAGGGATTGATTGAAATAAGCTCGATCCACGAATCGCCGTAATTAACTTTTTTTACAACGGATTCCTCGCCGTCGATCAGCACGACGCCGATCTGACCGCTGTCGATGCTGTCCTGCTTTTTAACGAGTATTCTGCTGCCGTTGTCGATGAGCGGGCTCATGCTGTCGCCCTCGACGTTGATCCAGATATACTGTTCCTGCTCCAAGGGATTCGCGATATAGGTCGGGATGTACGACAGGATCGTGTTGTCGGCGGGAGCTCCGAAGCCCGCCGCTACGCTGTCATAAAGCGGGCGCATAAAGACGTTTTCCCGGGGGAGGACATTCGCGTTTGCTTCCCAGCCCATGAGCACAGACGGAGTTGTTCCGAGTGCTTTGGCAAGAGGTTCCAGAACGCTTGTGGGCATATTCTCAATATCTTTGCTCTCATATCTGTAAACCGTCGCCCTGTCTTTCCCTATCATTTCAGCGAGCTTGTCGACGGAAATTCCTTTTTCCTTTCTCAATTGTTTGATTCTTTCGCCTATAGTCATATTATCACCTTGACTTTTTCGTAGAAGTATAGTAAAATGAGAGTAAGTAAACAGCATGGGCTGTTTCGCCGGCAAATTATATTTAACCGCCTTGTGTTAGCGTCACAGGGCGGTTATTTTTTTATGGAAGAAATGATAAATAACAAAATAAGTATAATTGCTATATATTCCATAAGCGACACCTCCTCTCACTGACAAGGTGTCAAAACAGCCGCCGCCGTTTCCTTGACTGTATTATATCAAAATAGTTGCAAAAATGCAATACCTTTTTGAAAATAAAAATAAAAATATCGCAAAAATGCGAAAAAACTATTGACAAATAAAAAAACAAAGGCTATAATAGAATTGTCGCAGAAATGCAACAGAAAGAAGGTGATTGATATAACAAACGTGGACAAACTAAAAGGAGTCATGAAAGAAAAAAGAACGACTCCCGAAAAGGTGGCTTCTCAGATAGGCATAGATAAAAGCACTATGTATCGCAAGTTGAGCAATGGCGGCGACGAGTTTACCATTAAGCAGGCAGACGCGATTTCATCAATACTCGGTCTGACCGGTGAAGAGGCACAGGCAATTTTTTTTAGCCAGTATGTCGCATAAACGCGACAATAGACAAGAAAGGAGAACCAATGGCAACATTAAAAATCGTAGACCGCCGCTACAAATTCGTGGTTGAGGTCGACGGCTCGAAGGTGCCCTACGTGACTACCTACGAGCTTATCAGGAAGCCGAGCGGCTCGGTGCTGCTCAATCTTGCGC
>CACYIC010000004.1 GCA_902774325.1 uncultured Ruminococcus sp. | reverse complement strand
GGCGACCTGAACCAGACCAAGGGCAAAATGAGCGTGAATAACGGCAGCCTGACGGTGAACGGCGATTATACGATAAACGGAGATTCGACTCTGTTCATGGTAAACGCCGACGACACGGTCACGGTGAACGGCGACTTCACCATGAGCAGCGATACCGACCACAGCCAAAAGCTGACCAACGGTGTCATGACCTTGAAGGGCGATCTCATTCAGGAGAATAACAGCTACAATTTCAACTGCGGCGGCAGTCACAGGATAGCGCTTGACGGCGACAAAACCCAGCGAGTGAGGATAACGAGTTCAAACTCGTGTATCAGGGAGCTTGAAATCAGGAATACTCATGTCCTCTTTGAGGGAGTGAGCAGGATCGAAAGCTTAGTCGCGGACGCGGAGATCGACAACGACCTCACCCTGAATATCCCGAACGGATCAAGGATCAATCTCGGCGGTCACAGGCTTGAGGTAAACGGAAATCTGTATATTTCGGGCGACGGCACTCTCGATATTCAGGGCGGCGCCCTGGAAGTGAGAGGAAATATCATCCAGACGGGAAGCAGCCTTAAGCCGGACGGCGGCACGGTCGACGTCGGCAGCTATATCATGTCGGGAGCCTCCTATCTTTACATGACCGACGAGCATGACAGGGTGAACGTAAACGGCAGCCTCGTCAGCTCGAGCACCGGCGAACACGCTCAGAAGCTGACAAACGGCGTGCTCACCTTAAAGGGCGATCTCATCCAGAACGGCGCTGACAGCGGCAGCAGCTACAATCTCAGCTTCTCCGGCGACCATCGTATCGTGTTCGCGGGCGAAGGACAGCAACGCATCAGCTTCGACTCGACAAACTCGGGCTTCGCGGCGGTCGAGTTCCAAAACGACGATATCTTGTTTGACCCGGAAAAGACGGTGCGCGGCTTCTCGCTTTCCGGCGACACGGTATTCAAGAATGATTTTGATATGAATATATCCGGCGCCCTCGATCTCGTGGGTCATTCCCTGACGGTCGGCGGCGACCTGAACCAGACCAAGGGCAGAATGAGAGTCAATAACGGCAGCCTGACGGTGAACGGCGATTACAAGCTTACCGGAAATACTATCCTCGAAATGAAAAACGGGGGCGAAGCGGTCACGGTAAACGGCAGTTTCACGATGGCGAGCGACACTTCTCATGTCAACGCGCTTTCAAACGGCGTTTTGACTGTCCGCGGAAACTTCTCGCAGGAGGAGAAAAGCAACGGCTACAATTTCTACGCCGACGGAGAGCACAGGACCGTGCTCGACGGCGACAAGCCTCAGATTGTTAGCTTTGAAAGCGGCAACTCCACCTTCAACACCCTCACGCTCACTCAGGATATGAGCCAATATACCTTCATCCCGGCTGTCCGCTGCAGGAATCTCGAGCTGGTCACGGAGGTATATGAGATCAATATCCTTGCCGACAGATACACGGTGGCTCCGTGCGTGCCACTTTATTTCGGCTGGCAGCTCAGAGGCGTCAATCTCAGCGAGGAGCCGGTGATCTGGAGCATAGAGAGCGAGGTATCGGAGGAAACGTCGATAAGCGAAAGCGGCGTGCTCACCGTGGCTCCCGGGGAGGAGGCTCAGACGATAACCGTCCGGGCTACCTCGGTCGACGACCCCGAAAAATACGCCGAGACCGAGATCACTGTCAGCCGCGCCCTCGCGGGAGATGTTGACCTCAACGGCGTTGTAGATGTAGACGATGTGACAGCGCTTCAAAAGCATCTCGCGAAGCTCATAAGCTTCACCGACGAGCAATGCGCGGTCGCGGACACCGACGGCGACGGTATCATCACGATAATCGACGCTACCCGCGTCCAAAAGCTTATCGCGGGACTTATCGAAGCAATCTGATACCGACAGAAAAAACAGCAACATCAAGCAATCAAAAAACCGGCTCGAAAGGGTCGGTTTTTGTGCATGACGGGAAATTACGGCTTTTCGTATAATGGCAGCGGAAAAATGTTTTTTAACCCGCCGTTGAAGATGGTTTGCGGTCTGTTTTGCTTTTTCCAAAGGCGGATAGAGCGACCACTGCGCATGACCCGCCGTTGATGATAGTATCAATTGCAAATTTTCAAAAATCGGAAAAAGCGCCGCCTGCGCTTTCTTGTTGCCTTGTTTGGCATACCTTGTTAATATAGCAAAAACGTATAATTTAAACAACAAAACAGACCAAAAAATTCAAAACATTGGAGAAGCTCACAGATGACAAAATGATATTAATGGTGTATAATAACGGTAGAGGAGCATAGCAATATTTTTTATGAATCCGTCATGCGAAAGCAATTTCCCATAACATTCATAATTCATCTCCCGTATTTAGGCAATTAAGTTTGCCAATTTGCATGCTTCTGTCATTATGCCCTGCGGTTAATACCAAGGACCGAGAGGGTTCGGATGCATGCGGGGGATTATCTAAACTCTGTTTTTGGGCGTTCACCCGGGGCATAATGACAAAATTCCCTAAATAGACCAACAGCTTGCAGGCGTTCGATTTTTCGGACGCTTTTTTGTTTTTTAAAATTCTTAACGCGGCAGCCGGGAATTTTACGGTACAAACAGGCGAGAGAGCACGTCCATCGGCGGTTTTTGCGTATTTTTGGAAATATTTTCAGATTATAATTGCGATTCTGAGATAATCATGTTAAAATGAATATAAACTATACTCAATCGCGCAAAAAACAGTATATTTTTATAGCGCGATGAGAAGGGCGCTCCGTGGCTTTGCGGAGGGGGTCTTTTCCCTTTACGGAAACCGGCGCGCCTGCCGGACACAAAATAATAAGGAACAATAAGGAGGAGTTATGAAGGACAGGTCAAAAGTTATTTTCGGCAACGAGCTCGGAGCGGGCGCGTACCGCAAGGCTCTCAAGGGCAAGAAAAAATATCAGAAAAAATACGGCGACGACAGCGCCGCGAACTATCCCGTCAAGCTCAGGAAGAATTCCTGTCTTTATGAGCCTCTGGGAGTTATGGATATCCGCGTCGCGGAGGGTGAGGGAGATAATGCCTTCGACACGGAAAAGGGGATAATCGTCGGCAATATCCGCATGGGCTTCGGTCATTACAGAATATCGATCGCTATGGCTTCGGCGGCTCACGCGCTGGGCTATACGCCCTACTGGATGGATCTCAACTCCTACAGTGAAACCACCTGCACCAAGGTGATCGGCGCTCAGAACGACCTCTATTCTCTCGGCTCGCGCCTTTCCCAAAAGCTTTGGCTGTTCAATAAGCTCGTTTGGGAGCCGCTCAATTACGAGGGCTTCAGGCAGCTTTCCTACAACAGCGGAGATCAGAAAAACGCCGAGCTGATGGCGCCGGTATTCAAAAATATCCCCAAGGAGCTGCCGCTCATCGGCACTCACGTTTGGCCCGCACAGGCAGCGCTTCACGCGGGAATGAAATACGTTGTAAACGCGATCCCCGACAACTGGCCTATGGCGCTTCATCTTTCGGAGGGCGCGGTGCACCTGATCCAGACCCATCAATCGTATATGGGCTACAGGATCCTCAACGGGATGCAGAAGAAAAAGGTTCTCCGTCCGATGCCCGCCGACAGTCTTTGCTATACGGGACACTATATCGACCATGAGCTTGTTTCAAATATCGAGCGCGACTGCGAGCTCAGGCTCGCCCGCAAGGAAAGCGGCAAGCCGATGCGCTTTTTGATGACGATCGGCGGCGCCGGCGCTCAGCAGGAGCTTTTCGCCGCGGTGATAAAGCACCTGATACCCGCCATTCGCGCTAAGAAAGCGGCGCTCTATATTAACGTCGGAGATTACAAAAAAGTCTGGGACGCGCTAAGACGCGAGGTTCCGGCGCTCAATTCTCTGAGCAAGACCCATTTCGGGAATTGGAGCGACACCACCGCCTTCTGCGAGCAGGCGATAGAGGGCGAGGTCGAGGGCGTTCACGCCTTTTGGCACGAGGACATATTCGAGGCGGTCTACTGCACCAACCTTTTGATGCGCTCCTCGGACGTTTTGCTCACAAAGCCCAGCGAGCTGGCATTTTATCCGATCCCAAAGCTCTTCCTCAAGCGCATCGGGGGACACGAGAAATGGGGCGCGATCCACTCCGCCGAGATCGGCGACGGCACCCTCGAATGCGAGGACGTCCCGCACACCCTGCAGATGGTCGATCTGTTCCTCAAGGAGGACAGCCTGCTCAGGGAGATGTGCGGCGCGATAGTTACAAACAAATCCATCGGCGTTTACGACGGCGCATACAAGGCGGTCGAGATCGCAATGGGACTGAAAAACAGGTAAGGCGAAAACGGGAGGATAATTATGAAACGCTTAACAAAAAGACAAATGAGGATATTCGCGGTCGGACAGCTCGGATGGTCAACGCTCAGCGGTATAATCGGCGCGTGGTTCGTGACCTTCTATCTCCCGACGCAGAATGATATAAGCGGCGGCGCGATCCAGTATATCACGCCGGGTCTGGTGATCGGCGGCTTTCTTACGGTGCTGGGTCTGATCACCGCGCTCTCGCGTGTTTTCGACGCTGTCACCGATCCGCTGATAGCCTCGCTTTCGGACAGAAGCAGGAACAAGCGCGGCAGGAGGATCCCCTTCATGCAGTACGCGGCGATCCCGCTTTCGGTAGTCACGGTCCTGCTTTTCTGCGCTCCCGTTGAGCAGATAAGCTCGATCAATATTGTCTGGATCTCGGCTTTCGTCGTGCTGTTCTATCTCTTCATGACCATGTACTGCACGCCCTATAACGCGCTGATTTCCGAATTCGGCAAAACTCAGGACGACAGGATGTATATTTCCACCGCGATCTCTCTAACCTTTTTCGCGGGCACCATGCTCGCCTATACGCCGTTTGTATTCGCGGGGCTTCTCCGCGGCAGCGTCGGCTTCGCGTGGAGCTACAGAATATGCTTTATCGTGCTGGCGGTCGTCGCCTGCGTCTGCATGCTGATCCCGACCTTCTTCCTGAAGGAAAAGGACTTTGTCGAAACAAAGCCCTCAAACGTAAATATGTTCAAATCCCTCGGCGCTACCTTCAAAAACGGCAACTTCCGCACCTTTGTATTCTCCGATATCATGTACTGGGTAGGTCTGACCCTGTTCCAGACGGGTCTGCCGTTCTTTGTCAAGGTTTCGATGAAGCTTGACGAATCGTTCACGATGATCTTCCTCGGAGGCATGACGGTGCTTTCGGCGGTATTCTATCCGATCGTACCCAAGCTCGTCAAGAAATTCGGCAAAAAGAAGCTCGTCATAACGGGCTTTCTCGGACTCGCGCTGGCTTATGTTATCGCGGGACTTATCGGAATAATCGGAGTCACCGTTGTTCCCGGAGTCGTATACGGCGTGCTTATCTGCGTGATCGCCGCGTTCCCGATGGCTCTGCTGGGAATAATCCCGCAGTCGATCGTCGCCGACGTCGCCGAGGCTGACGGCTACGAAACGGGTGAGAACCGCGAGGGAATGTTCTTCGCGGCGCGTACCTTCGCCATGAAATTCGGTCAGTCGCTCGCGATGCTGGTATTTACCTCGCTGGCGATAATCGGCACCACTCAGAACGCCGACAGCAACGACATCACCGCCTCCGTTTTGGGAATGACCATCGTAGGCTTTGTCGCCGTCGCGTTCTGTTCTCTCGGCGCGATCATCCTCGGACTCTATAACGAGAAAAAGGTCATGTCAGTAATAGATAAGAATCACGACAAAAAGTAACCGGGTGATATAATTGATCAGAAAACTAAAATCGAAGCTCCCCGTATTTATCCTCGAAACCAAGAATACGAGCTATATTTTCGGCGTGACGGAATCCGGTCATCCGGAGCACTTATACTACGGCAAAAGGATAGAGCTCCAAAGTAGCGCGGACTGTGCCGTTTTCCGCGAAAAGCGCGAGTTTGAGCTCGGAAACTGCATCGCTTATTCAAAGGAGCACCCGATGACGCTGCTCGAGGATATGATGCTCGAGTTTTCTTCTCAGGGTCACGGCGACCTGCGCGAGCCCTTTGTCGCGCTCACCCGCGCCGACGGAAGCCGAAGCTGCGACTTCCTCTATCATTCCGACAAGCTCGACAATGAAAAGCCCGGGCTCGACGGGCTGCCCTCCGCGTACAGCGAGAGCGGCAAAACCGAGCACCTCTGCGTCGCTCTCAGGGACGGAGAGCTGACGCTTGAGCTCCACTACTGCGTTTATCCGTCCTGCGACGTGATCACCCGCAGCGCCGTGCTGCGCAACGAGGGCGGGGAAGTGAGGCTCGGGCGGCTGCTCAGCACTCAGCTCGATCTGCCTGAAAGCGGAATGAGCGTGACCTCCTTTCACGGCGCTTGGGCGCGCGAGATGAACAAGAGCACCGTCGACCTCGGCGCGGGCAAGCTGGTCATCGAGTCCCGCGCGGGCTGCTCCTCCAACCGCGCCAATCCGTTTTTCATGGTTCATTCACCCGAGGCGACCGAGGACGCCGGCGGCGTTTACGGCTTCAATCTGATTTACAGCGGCAACCACTATTCGGCGGTCGAGGTCAACGCCTACGGAAAGACGAGGATAGTCAGCGGGATTCAGCCCGAGGGCTTTGAATGGCTGCTCAAAAAGGGAGAGAGCTTTCAGACTCCCGAGGCGGTCATGACATTTTCCGAGCGCGGATTTTCCGGTCAGAGCGAGAATATGCACTGCTTTGTCAAAAGGCATATCGTGCGGGGAGAATGGGCGGGCAAGCCGCGTCCCGTGCTGCTCAACAGCTGGGAGGCGTGCTACTTCAATATCTCGGAGCGCGGTCTTGTCGCTCTCGCGAAGTCGGGCAGAGATCTGGGGGTCGAGCTCTTCGTGATGGACGACGGCTGGTTTGGCAGCCGCGACAATGATTCCTCCTCGCTCGGCGACTGGGAGCCGAATCCCAAGAAGCTGCCCGGCGGACTGAAGGGGCTCGGCGAGAAGATCACCGCTCTCGGCTTGAGGTTCGGCATTTGGGTCGAGCCCGAGATGGTGAATACCGAGAGCGGGCTGTACAGGAAGCATCCCGACTGGGCAATGGCGATCGAGGGCAGGCTCCATTCGGAGGGGCGCAATCAGCGAGTACTCGACCTCGCCAATCCCGCGGTGCAGGATTTTTTGATTTCAAAAATGACCGAGGTGTTTTCCTCGGCGGATATAAGCTACGTTAAATGGGATATGAACCGCGTCTTTTCGGACGTTTATTCCCCATATCTTCCTCCCGAAAGACAGGGCGAGACCGCTCACCGTTACATTCTCGGGCTCTACAGGGTCATGGAGGTGCTGACAAAGCGCTTCCCCGGCATACTTTTTGAGGGCTGCGCCTCCGGAGGCAACCGCTTCGACCTCGGGATCCTCTGCTATTTTCCGCAGATCTGGGCGAGCGACAACACCGACCCGCTCTGCCGAGCGGTCATTCAGGAGGGATACAGCTACGGCTATCCGCAATCCTGTATCGGCGCTCATGTCAGCACGAGTCCCAACCACCAGACGCTGAGAGAAACCTCGCTTTTGACGCGCTTCGGCGTCGCCGCCTTCGGGGTGCTCGGCTATGAGCTGGACGCCCGCGATCTGGGCGCCGAACAGAAGAAGATAATAAGGAAGCAGATAGAGCAGTACAAGGATTGGAGAGAGGTGTTCCAGAACGGTCGCTTTTACCGCCTGACGACGGGAAATATCCGCGAATGGATCTGCGTGTCGGAGGACAGGCGCCGCGCGGCAGGACTTGTGCTTCAGGAGCTGGCGCAGCCGAATACCCAGAGCGGGCGCTTTTATGCCAAGGGGTTGGATCCCGAGCTCAGCTACAGCTTCCGCAATCTTCCCGAGCGCGTTGACGTCAAGAGGTTCGGCAGCCTGATAAACACCGTCGCGCCCGTTCATATCAGACAGGATTCGCAGCTCCACTACGCGATCACCAAGGCGTACAGGATGAACGGCGAGAGCCTGAGCCTGACCGCCTCCGGCGAAACGCTGATGAAGGCGGGAGCCGCGCTGCCGCCGATGTATTCGGGCACCGGCTTCAACGACAAGGTAAGGGTCTTTCCCGATTTTGCCTGCAGGCTCTACTTTATGGAGGCTCGGGACTAGCTTTTGATACCCGAAAGATAATAATACTGTCTTCTAATAAAACAGAAATCCCTCCCGGATCCATAGATGATTCGGGAGGGATTTTTTGACTGCAAACAAAAGTTGCATATTGAAAAAAGCAACGCAAGAGCGACCGCCCGGCGGCGCTTATTACAGAGTCTTGATGAAGCGCCGGAAGGCGGCTTTGCCGTTTTCGTCGCGCTTGAAAACGCCCGCGTCCTCGAGGACTCCGACAAAGACCTTGCCGACCTCGCGCTCAAGCGTTTCGCGGATCCTTGCTCTGTTCGCGCCCTTCAATTCGGGAGCGAAAGCTTCAGCCCATTTCGCGTGCTTCTCGATCTCGGGGATCCCGGCGATATCGGCGCCGCCCTGTATCGCCTCCTCGAGCAGGGAAAGCTCGCGGTCGAGCCTCGCGGGAAGGACGGCAAGTCCCATGACCTCGATCAAGCCGATATTTTCCTTCTTGATATGGTGGCGGCTTTGGTGGGGATGATAAAGCCCCATCGGAAATTCCTCTGTTGTGAGGTTGTTGCGCAGGCAAAGATCCATCTCAAAAAGCCCTCCTCTGCGCCGCACGATAGGGGTGACTGTGTTGTGAGGCTCGCCGTCGGTCTCGGAAAAGATCGTTACCGCCTCGTCGGTGTAGCTCCGCCAGCTCTCAAGTATATGCATAGCAAGTGCGGTCAGGCGGTCGGTATCGGGGCCGCTGATCCTTATGACAGCCATCGGCCACTTGACGATTCCGCAGCTTATATCCTCATAGCCTCTCACGGTGAAGCTTTCCTCGACCTGAGCGCGCTCCATCGCGAAGGTGTAGTGCCCGCCCTGGAAATGGTCGTGGCTGAGTATCGAGCCGCCGACTATCGGCAGGTCGGCGTTGGAGCCGATGAAGTAATGAGGGAACAGGCTGACAAAGTCAAAGAGCTTTTCAAACGCCCTTTTATCGATCGCCATAGGGATGTGCCGCCTGTTGAAAACTATGCAGTGCTCGTTGTAGTAGACGTACGGAGAATACTGGAAGCAGAAATCCTCGCCCGCGAGCATAAACGGGATGACGCGGTGATTTGCCCGCGCGGGGTGTCCGATCCTGCCCGCGTAGCCCTCATTCTCGACGCAGAGCTGACATTTCGGGTAGGCGCTCGATCTCGCCCTGCCCGCCGCGGCGATATCCCTGGGATCCTTTTCCGGCTTCGAAAGGTTTATCGTGATGTCGATCTCGCCGTATTCGCTGTCGACCGTCCATTTCCTGTCCTTGGCGATCCTGTCGCGGCGGATGTAATTCGTGTCGCCGCTGAAGCGATAGAACCAATCCGTAGCCGCCGACGGACTCGCGGCGTACTTTTCGAGGAAAAGGCGCTGCACCTCAGAGGGTCTGGGAGTCAGGCAGTTCATCAGCCTTGTGTCGAAGATGTCGCGGTTCTCGCCCGAATCCGGGACGATACCGCGCTCAACTGCAATATCGGTGAGCTCTCCCAAAATCTCATGAAGAGCGCGGCTTTCGTATTTTTCCGTGTCCTCCCAAGCGTCCTCGCGCATAAGGTCAAGCAGAAGATTGCGCGAGTATATCCTTTCGGTTTCCTCAATAAGACCTGTTTTGATTCCGTATTCAAGCAGGCTTTCGATCGCTCTGTAAATCATTTTATCATCTCCGTAAGAAAAGAAAATGTGTTGCCGCTGTCCGGCGGCAAAGGGCTTGACGGCATTTATAACAACCGGGCGCCGCCGCCGATTTTAACGCGGTACGCCGCGGCTTCCGTTCCGAATCTGTCGCGGTATTTTTTCGTGATCGTTTTGATGAAGGCGTTCGCGTAATCCTTTTTAACGAGGTTCACCGTGCAGCCGCCGAAGCCGCCTCCGGTCATCCTCGCGCCGTAAACTCCCTCGGCGCTCCATGCGGCTTCCGCGAGAAAATCAAGCTCCGCGCACGAAACCTCATAGTCGTCCCTGAGAGAGATGTGTGAGCTCATCATCAGCTCGCCGAAGCTGTTCAGGTCGCCGCTCTCAAGCGCCTGAGCCGCAAGGTAAGCGCGGGCGTTTTCGTAAACGGCGTGTTTTGCCCGCCTTTGGCAGACAGGGCTTTTTATCGCGTCCTTGTACCGCTCGAACTGATCGGGAGCGAGCGAGCAAAGCGACGGCGCCTTGATCGCGGTGTTGATATCGGCGAGCGCCGTCTCGCATTCACGGCGGCGGTCGTTATAGGCGGAGGAGGCTAGCGAGTGCTTCACGCCGCTGTTTATGATGACGAGCGCCGCTTCCTCGGGGACGGGCGCGTATTTATATGAAAGGGTGAGAGAATCGAGCAGGATCGCCGAGTTTTCTCGTCCCATCGCGCTGGCAAACTGATCCATGATCCCGCAGTTCACGCCGATAAAGCGGTTCTCGGCGAATTGTCCGAGCACCGCCAGCTCCTGCGCGGTCATTTTGAAGCCGTAAAGCGCGCTGATAACAAGTCCCGTGAGCACCTCGAGAGCCGCCGAGGAGGAAAGCCCCGCGCCGTCGGGAAGGTCGCCCAGAAAGGCGAAGTCAGCGCCGCGCTCCGGCTCATAGCCGAAGCCCTTGAAGGCTTTTATCACGGCGATCGGGTAGTCCGCCCAAGAGCCGCAGGTCTCGAGTCTGTCAAGCGAAAGCGCGGTTACGCCTTTGTTCGGAAAATTCGCCGAATAGAAGCGCAGGCTCCTGTCGTCCCTCGCTCTCGCGGCGCAGCTTATCCCCATGCCGAGGGCGCAGGGAAAGACCCTGCCGCCGTTGTAGTCGGTGTGCTCGCCGATAAGATTCACCCTTCCGGGAGCAAAGGCGCAAAGCTCGGGAGCCGCGCCGAAAACAGTTTCAAAAATACCGGAAACGCTTTTGCTCATCAATATCACCACGCTTATTTTTTATAGGAAATACCGCGAATCATGCGATGCTGTCTGTAAAGGACGCCTCTAAAATAATTATATCCAAAAAACCGCCGAAAGGCAATAGTTTTCAAGGCAAAACCCTTGCTTGCGGCAAAAAAGTCGGGAACGCGGGAGCAAGCAAGAAAAAGCGCCAAAAACCGAGGAAACAAAGGCAATAAATATGGTGCTTACGGATAATTTGAATATGTCGCCGCAATGGCTATTGACAAACTTGTTTTTGGTAATATATAATATTTATGTACTGCACAATTTGTCTATTATTGCTAAAAGGAAAAGGTTCATGCCGAGCCTTGACTTTTTTAGCGGAAAGCGTACCGAGGTGTGTTGCGAAGATGAGAACCGGGAGAATGATTGCGCTCCTACTTTCGCTCGCGGTTGCCGTGATTTCGGCGGCATCCCTTGCGGGCTGCGGCGAAAAGAGGGAGCCTGTTCCCATAAAAATTTCAATAATCGATCGTGATCAGTCCATCCCCGCCGAGGGCACCGACGATATGAGGGTCAAGGCGCTGATCGAGGGCGCCGGTCTGACAGTTGACCGCCGCGATACCGTTATCCCCGGACTTGACGTAGTATGGAGAGAAGCGGGAGAGAGCGCGATAGTCATCAGGCGCTATGCCAAGGCTAAGGTCATAGATGACGAAACAGGCAAAAAGACAGACGTCGAGCTTATCGGCGGAACCGTGGATCGTGCTGTCAAAAAGGCGGGCTATGAGCCTGCCGTGTACAAGACCGATATTGACAAGAAAGCGTTTCTGACGGACGGAATGGAGATCCACCTGACAGGGCATGAGCAGGGCTTGGCTGAAGCCGGCAGGAAAGCGTATTTTTATGACGCCGACGGTCAGCTCATGAAGGGCGGCATCGTCGGAAACGAGGCGTCGGGATACTATTACGCCGACGACAACGGCGCGATAGACAGAGGCTACTGCGACGGTGTGACTGTCGGAGGCTCCGATTACGTCGTGATAAACGGAGCGGCTGCCCCCGTTATGAACGATTCGGACAGCATGCTGTTCTGCGCGGCGAAGGCTATAGCGAAATGCACCGACAGCTCTATGGGCAAGCGTGAGAAGCTCAGGGCGGCGTTTGACTATATCAAAACGGCGTATCTCGAGGGCGTGCGACACGACCCGCCCTACAGAGAAGCCGACTGGCCCGTGGTCTGCGCGAGCGATCTGTTCGTTTACGGCAAGGGCGACTGCTTCAGCTACGGAGCGGCTTACGCTTATATGGCGAAGGCTATCGGCTGCGACGAGGTTTACGCCTGTAACACCGGAGGTCACGGCTGGGCTGAGGTCGAGGGAAAATTCTATGATCCCGAGTGGGATATGCACAACAGCACCTACAATCACTTCGGCGTTTCTCCCGGGGACGAATGCGACGTAAACTACGTTACAAGCATCCAGGACGGCGCCGATTGGATGAGGGTCAAGCTGTAAAGGAAAGTTATTTGGAGGTATGTATTATGAAAAAATCCGTAATTATTCTGGCTGCTGCCATTCTTGCGGCGACAAGCGCCGCAATGCTCTCGGGCTGCGGCTCGGGCGAAACAGCGAACGGAGGCGCTGACGCGACCGCCGCGGCGTCCTCACAGACCGAGCAGAGCTCGGCGGGCAGCGATACAAAGGCTGTTATCGACGCGAAGGACGTTGTTTTCAGCTTCAACGGCGTTGATGTTGAGCTCAACAGCGACGCGGATGCCGCGGTTGCCGCTCTCGGAGAAGCAAACGACGTCAGCTCACAGCTCAGCTGCCACGGCGAGGGCGACGACAAGACCTACACCTACGACGGCTTTGTGCTCAATACATATCCGCTCGAGGGCAAGGACAGAGTGCTTGAGATCGTGATCAACAGCGCGGGCATCCCCACCTCAAAGGGCGTCGAGGTAGGAGCGAGCGCCGAGGACGTCAAGGCGGCTTACGGCGAGGACTTCCGCGAGGTCGGACTTTACTACGCCTACGACGCGGGCGACGGCAAGTCGCTGCAGTTCTTTATTGAGGACGGCACGGTAAGCGAGATCGACTACTACTATAACGTATAAGGGATTATTGTTCGGCAGGGGCGCTGTTACGCGTCCTTGCTTTTTCGTATAATACCGATCCTTCAGGATCGGCAATACAGGGATCTTTTAAATGAAACGTAACATCAAACGAAATATTCTGCGGGCGGTCAAGCTGCTCTGCCTGATACTGGCGATAGGGATGGTGCTCGTTCCGCTCCAGGAATTCACGCTCTGTCACGCGGACCACAACCGCCAGAGGATCAAGGGCTTTTTTGAGGAGGACAGGGATTCGCTCGATCTGGTGCTCATGGGCGCCAGCGAGGTCTATTCCGATTTCGCTCCCGGCTACGCCTACGAATACGGCGGTGTGACCTCTTATATCTTCGCGACTCAGGCTAACTCTATCCTCAATTACAAGAGCCAGCTCAAGAATATCCTGAATACCCAGAAGCCCGACCTGATCGTTATCGAGCTCAACGGCGCTCTCTACGGCGACGAGGGGGAGGCGGCCAAGGAGGCAAATCTGCGCAATTACGCCGACAATGTGCCTCTCGACTCCGTGAAGCTCGAATGGATAAAGGAAAACGTCAGGGAAAACCACGCGGAGTATCTTTTTCCGATACTTAAATACCACGGAACATGGAACGATTTCCCCTCCGATATGAAATACCAGAATACGATAATCAGGGACAGGCTGCGAGGCTATAACTACCTCAAGGGCATCCTCAACGAAACGGCGGTGTTCAAAAATACCCAGCGCTCGATGACCTCCGCGCTTCAAAAATCGGCGGGCAGCAAAAAGCCGCTCACTCAGCTTGAAGAGAGCGGGCTCAGGGAGCTGCTTGAGTTCTGCAGGAGCGAGGGGCTGACAAACGTTGTTTTCGCGCGCTTTCCGCATATTGTTGTGAACCGCACCTTCTCGCGCTTCGAGCGCAGCAACACGGTCGGGGATATCGTCGCGGAGTACGGCTATGAGTACCTCAATTTTGAGCGCGATTTCGTGATGACGGGGCTGGACGAAACCAAGGATTTCTATAATCTCGATCACCTGAATATCTACGGTCAGAAGAAATTCACCGCTTTCCTGACCGACCGGCTCAAGGCGGGATATGAGCTTTCTCCGCGCGCTCTCACCGAAGAGCAAAGGGCTGAGTGGGATATTTGCGCCGACTACTACGAGGCTTATTACAGCTACAGCGACAGCCTGATTCAAAAGGGCGACCGCCGCGAGCTGTCCGAGGACTGCGAGCTGACGGAAACCTTAAAGGCTTATCTTTCAAAAAACGCCGGTCAATGATCCGGCGGCGCAAATAACAAAGCTTTGAAAAAGCCAAAACGAAAAAACCGCGTCCGCTTAGGGCGCGGTTTTTGTTTGAGAAGATCACAACGTTCCGCGTAACGGAAAGACCTTTTTGACCCGCCGTTGCAGAAGGCTTGCGGTCTATCTCGCGTTTAAAAAGGCGGAAGAAGCGCCCATGGCGCAAGGCGGAAGAAGCGCCCATGGCGCAAGGCGGAGAGAGCGCCCACCGGCGCAAAGCGGAAAAAGTACCCATGGCGCAAAAGCGGAAAAAGCGTCCACCGGAGCTTTTTGCATCCAATCAGTCGTTTTGAATAAAAAAACCGCAAAAGAATATTGAAATTTATGCTTTGCTTTGATATAATGAAAAAAAGGGGGCGAAAGCTATGAAAAAGAAAATCATCAGTTCGATCCTCGCCCTGCTGATCGCGGTTTCCTGCTGCGCGGCGGCGCGTTTTTCGATCGGAGCGGCTCAGTCGGGCGCGGAAGCGGGACAGAGTCAGCTGGCTCAGGATTCGATCAGGGGAGCGGCGATACTCCATTGCTTCTGCTGGTCGTATAACGCTATCAAAAACAATATGGCGGATATAGCCGCGGCGGGCTACACGGCGGTGCAGACCTCTCCCGTCCAGACGCCGAAGAGCTACAAATCCAGCTATACCAATACGAGCGGTCAGTGGTGGAAGCTCTATCAGCCGCTGACGATCAGCGTTTCCGACGGCAACAACTGGCTCGGCACCAAGGCGGAGCTTACGGCTCTGTGCACCGAGGCGAAGAGATACAACATCAAGGTCATCGTGGACATCGTCGCTAACCACATGGCGAACAAGGAGTCGGGCGGCGGCTACTCCAACCTCAACAGCAGCGTTGAGTCGGATATGAAAAACTCCGCTTACTATCATACCGAGACCTACGGCGCGAACGACAACAGCCGCTATGAGATGACCCACGGTCACATCGGAATGCCCGACCTCAACACCGCGAACAGCCATGTCCAGAGCAGGGTGCTCGGGCTTCTCAAGGAGTGCGTAAACTGCGGAGTTGACGGCTTCCGCTTCGACGCCGCAAAGCATATCGAGCTGCCCTCGGACGACAGCAACACCAGGAGCGAGTTCTGGCCGACGGTCATAAACGGTATCAAGAGCTACAAGAGCGACGTTTTCTGCTACGGCGAAATACTCAACACCGCGTCGACAAGTATTTCCAATTATACAAAATATATTTATGTTACCGACAACAAAACGGGCAACAGCGCGCTTTCCGCCGCGAACAGCGGCAACGCCTCCTCTCTCGCGTCATCGAGCTACAAGCTCGGCGCGGGCGCGGCGAACACTATCCTGTGGGCGGAATCGCACGACACCTACGAGGACGGCACTACCTCGGGCATTTCCAACAGCGTGATCGCCAAGGCGTGGGCGATCACGGGCGCGAGGGCTAAATCCACCTCGCTGTATCTGGCGCGCCCGAACAGCACGATGGGTCTGGCCAGCTCCGACACGAGTTGGAAGAGCACGGTCGTGCGTGAGGTAAACAAGTTCAAGAACTACTTCATGGGACAGACAGAATCCCTTTCCTCATCGGGAAAGGTCGCGTATATAGAGCGCGGCACCTCGGGCGTGAGCATAGCAAAGCTCGACGGCTCGGGTACTGTTGAGCTCACCGCGAATAAGATGGCGTCGGGCACCTATACGGATCAGATCACCGGCAACACCTTCACCGTTTCGGGCGGCAAGATCAAGGGCACGGTCGGCTCAAAGGGCGTTGCTGTGGTTTATAACCCCGACTCCTCTCCGTCCGCGACTACCGCTCCCGCCACGACAAAGGCTTCCACGACAGCCGCTCCCGCCACGACAAAGGCTCCCACGACAGCCGCTCCCACCACTACGGTTGCGCCGGCGACCACCGTTCCCGCGACGGCAGCGCCGCAAACTCAGGTGCTTGTCGGAGATATCGACGGCAACGGCATGATCAATATTATAGACGCTACGGCTGTGCAGAAATATGTTGCGAGTCTTCAGACTTATGACAATATCTTGGTTTCGGGCGACTGCGACGAAAGCGGCTCGGTGAACGTATCCGACGCGACGCTGATCCAGAAATACATCTGCAAATACACCGATACGGGAATCGTCGGTCAGTACAAAACGATCGAGCCCTCCGCTCCCGACGAATACACGGTCTACTTCACAAACTCAAGAAGCTGGAGCGGAACGATATACTGCTATTACTGGTCGGATTCAAACAAAAAGATGACCACCTGGCCGGGCGAGAAGATGACCTACGACCGCACCAACAGCAGCAATCAGAAGATATACAGTATCAACGTTCCCGCCGAGGCAGGCTACCTTATCTTCGACAACAACAGCAAGCAGACGGTAAATATCCCCTTCGACGGGACCGAGCTGAGGTTCTACGCCAAGAGCAGCACCGATTCAAGCGGAAAATACGAGTACGGAACCTGGTAACGGAAAATGAACGAATAATGACCGCGGTCGGGAGGACGGCGTCAAAAAGACGCGCTGTCCTTCCGACCGTACCGTGACTCAAAGAGCAACCGATCGCGCCCGACAGCAAATTTTTATTCTTGAAAACAGCGGATCGTAATGGTATAATGATATAAGGCGATTCCGCAAGATCTGCACACCGGAATCATGCGGCATTTCCTATAGAATCCCAAAACCCGGCAACGAGGTGCGATAATGACAACGCTGACTAAGGACGCGATAAAAAAATCATTTCTGAAGCTGCTTAACCGCAAGCCGATCAACAAGATCACCGTGAAGGAGATCGTCGAGGACTGCGGCATCAACCGCAATTCATTTTACTACCACTACGACGATATCCCCTCTCTGATGGAGGAGATCTTCAACGAACAGGCGGACGAGTTTGTAGGCAGGAACATCACCTCCGAAAAGCTGTATGACAGCCTGATGGAGGCGGTCGAGTTCTCGCTCGAAAACAAGACCGCGATCATGCATATCTTCAATTCACCCAACCGACAGCTTTTTGACCGCTACTTCAACAGAGTGGCTCACCGCGCTGTGATGAGCTTCTTCAATAATCTCGCAAAGGATACGTCCGGCATCTGCGAGGAGGACAGGGAGGCGGTCGTCATGTACTACAAAAGCCTGCTGATCGGTTTCGTCTTTGACTGGATATCCGACGGCGCCAAGTACGACCTCGCCCTCAAGATAAAGCGCATTTGCGAGCTCTTTGAAGGTACCGCGGAAGTAGCGCTCCAAAGGTGCGCGAGAGAATAAAGGCAGCACCGCGCAATTCGCGGTGCGCGCCCTGCCTTTTATTATTCAGTCAGCCTGCCAAAAAAATCTTGCTGCGCAATCCGCACACACAAATCGTGCGTTATTGCCTAAAGCGGCAGCCCGCGAAAAGGCTGCTTTTTCGGGAGCAAAAGTTAGCCTACGCTAACTTTTGGACAAACGCGCGAAAATGTCTGAATTTTCGTCACACCCTTTACTCTGTCTGTTTATAAATTTTCCCGCAGGAATAAAATATAAAAGGAAAAAACAACAAGGAGTGAAGACGTATATGAAATTCGGAAAAGCGGTCGTAAAATCCCGCGTCGTCATTCTGATAGTGACGCTGGCGCTTTTGGTGCCCTCGGTATTCGGAATGATATTCACGCGGGTGAACTACGATATGCTCAACTATCTGCCCGAGGATCTCGACACCGTTAAGGGACAGCGCTGTATGCTGGAGGATTTCAATAAGGGCGCGTTTTCTTTTCTGATTTTTGAAAACGCCGACGAAAAGACCATGAGGGAAGCCTCCGAAAAAATCAAAAAGGTCGACCACGTCGCTACGGTTTTGAATTTCAGCGATATCGCGGACGGCGCGATCCCGGAGGAGCTGCTTCCCGACAAGATCTACGACGCGGTCAATTCCGGCAAGGATTCGCTGATGGCGGTATTCTTTGATTCCTCAAGCTCATCGGACGAAACGATGAACGCGATCGGTGAGATCAGGAGGCTCTGCGGCGAGCAGTGCCTTATTTCGGGAATTTCGGCGATGGTCACCGACCTGCGCGAGCTGTGCGAGCGCGAGGAGGCGATCTACGTCGCGATAGCTGTCGTGCTCGCGGTAGCCGCGATGATGCTGTTTATGGACAACTGGATCATCCCCTTTGTCTTTCTGGCAAGCATCGGAACGGCGATACTTATGAACCTCGGCTCGAACATCTTTATGGGTGAGATATCCTACATCACAAAGGCGCTTTCGGCGGTGCTGCAGCTTGCGGTCACAATGGACTACTCGATCTTCCTGTGGAGCAGCTACAATGAGCAGAAGGCGAAATATAACGACAACGGAGAAGCGATGGCAAAGGCGATACAGGAGACCGTCACCTCGGTGCTGGGAAGCTCGATCACCACGGTCGCGGGCTTTATAGCCCTCTGCTTCATGACCTTCACCCTCGGCAGAGATCTGGGTATCGTCATGGCGAAGGGCGTGCTGTTCGGAGTCCTGGGTTGCGTTACCGTCCTTCCCTCGCTGATACTGGTGCTCGACAAGCCTCTCTCTAGGACGATGCACAGATCGCTGATACCAAAGACCAAGAAGCTGGCGGCGGGTCTGGTCAAGATCTTCCCGGTCTTTTTGATCCTTTTCGGAGCGATCGTCTTTCCCGCTTATTACGGCTACAGCAAGACCAACAGCGAGGCTTACTACGACATCTCTAAGAGCCTGCCCAAGGATATGGCGAACGTTGTCGCCAACACCAAGCTCAAGGAGCAGTTCGGCATGAGCAATACTCATATCGTGCTGGTCGACTCAAAGCTCGAGCCAAAGGAGGTCAGAAAAATGACCGAGGAGCTGAAGCAGACCGACGGCATCAAATTTGCCCTCAGCCTTGACAGCGTCGTCGGAACGATGGTTCCCGAGGAAATGCTGCCCGACTCGGTCAAGTCGATCTTCAAGAGCGACAATTGGGAAATGCTGATCCTCAGCTCGGAATATTCCACGGCCTCCGATGAGATGAGCGTACAGGTCTCGCAGCTCAACGATATAATAAAGCGGTATGACAAAAACGGGTTGCTGGTCGGCGAGGCGGCTTGTACGAACGATCTGATAAAAATCACCTCAGCCGATTTCGCGACGGTGAATACGATCTCGATCGCCGCGATCTTTTTGATAATCATGGTCGTTGAAAAGAGCATAACCCTGCCGATCATTCTGGTGGCGGTCATCGAGCTGGCGATATTCATAAACCTCGGCTTGCCTCATTATATGGGTAGCTCGCTGCCGTTCATCGCGCCTATCTGCATCAGCACCATCCAGCTCGGCGCGACAGTCGACTACGCTATTCTGATGACCACCCGTTACAAGCGGGAGCGGCATCTCGGCAACGACAAAAAAACGGCGGTGCTCACCGCGCTCGAGGCGTCGATCCCCTCGATCGTCGTTTCGGCGATGGGACTTTTCGCGGCGACCGTCGGAGTCGCGATATATTCGGACGTAGATATGATCGCCTCGCTCTGCGCGCTGATGGCGAGAGGCGCGGTCGTCAGCATGTTCTGCGTCATCCTTTTCCTGCCCGCGATGTTCATGCTCTTTGACAGGGTCATCGGGGTTACGACAATAGGCTTCAAGCCGAAGAAAAACCAATAGATTCAGGGAGGAAGCTATGAAAAAGAACAGATTATGTACGATTGCTTTATCGACGGCGATGAGCCTTGTGATCCTCTGCGGAGGAGTCGGAAGCGCGGCGTTTTCGGCGGGAGCCGAGAGCGCGGGCAAGACAACAGCCTCCGCGTCCGCCGAGAATAAGTCCGCCGATCAAAAGAAGAGCGGCGCAAAGGACGCAAAAAGCTCAAAATACAGCAAAAAAGAAACGGTTTATGTTATCGCCGACGCTCAGGGAACGCCCGACAAGGTGATCGTCAGCAACTGGATCCAAAATACCGAAAAGGCAAAGAAGCTTGCCGACAAATCCAACCTCAAGGATATTGAAGTCCTCAAGGGCGACAACAGCTATACTATCGACGAGGACAACGCCTTTGAGTGGGACGCCGACGGCGGCGACATCTACTACAAGGGCACCGGCTCGACAGAGCTTCCGGTCGGCGTAGCCATAACCTACGAGCTCGACGGCAGGGCGGTCAGCCCCAAGGAGCTGGCGGGCAAGAGCGGAAAGCTGAAAATCAAGATAGACTACTCGAACCGCGAGTACAGGACCGAGAAGGTAAACGGCAAAAAGGAAAAAATCTGCGTTCCGTTCGTCATGCTGACCGGCATGATGCTCGATAACGACAAGGCTGAAAATATCAGCGTCAGCAACGGCAAGGTCGTAAATGACGGCACTCACACCTTTGTCGTGGGCTTCGCGCTTCCCGGAATGCAGGAGACCCTGCAGCTCGACAGGAAAGACCTCGATATCCCCTCGACCGTTGAAATAACCGCGGATGTAAAGGATTTTGAGCTCGCTACTACCCTGACCCTTGCCACCAACGATATGTTCAGCAGCCTGAACGTCGACAAGCTCGACAGCAAGGCGAAGGAGCTTGATGAAGAGCTGGGCGAGCTCGTTTCCGCGACGGATAAGCTGCTCGACGGTTCATCGCAGCTCTACAGCGGCCTGAGCACGCTCCTCGACAAATCGGGCGACCTGATCGACGGCGTGGATCAGCTTTACGACGGCGCTTCTCAGCTCTCAAACGGCGCGAACAGCCTAAAGGACGGAGCTGCGGCTCTCAGCAGCGGCGCCTCGGCGCTTGACAGCGGCGCGGGAGCGCTCAGGGACGGCGCCTCTCAGGTCGACGGCGGAGCCGCGTCGCTCTCGACCAGCGCAAGTCAGCTTGACAGCGGAGTAGCGCAGCTGCGGGGATATATCGCTCAGCTCTCCGGCGGACTGGACGCCATCTCGGAGAACAGCTCAAAGCTCACGGGCGGCGCAAAGCAGGTGTTCGACACCTTCCTAAAGACCGCCGACACTCAAATAGCGGCGGCTGGGCTTGAGGCTCCCGAGCTCACCATAGAAAACTACAGCGAAACGCTTTCGAGCCTGATCGCTTCTCTCAGCGACGAAAACGCTCGTGCTCTCGCAGAAAAAACGGCGCGCGATACGGTATCCGCAACAGTAGAGAGCCAGCGCGAGCTTATTCGCGGAGGCGTTGAAAACGCTGTCAGAAAGCAGGTCACCGAGGCTGTTCTCGGCGCGGCGGGCTATTCCATGACATCGGAGGAATACGATGCGGCGGTCGCCGCCGGACTTATCCCCGAGGAAGCGCGCGCTCAGATAAGCGCGGCTGTCGGCGCTCAGATGACCGCCATGCAGGATACGATCGACGCCAAGACCGAGGAAAAGGTTCAGTCGGTCATCGAGGAGAATATGGGCTCCGAGGCGGTTCAGACTCAGATCAGCGAGGGCGTAAGCAAGATAGCGAGCGGCAGAAAGTCGCTTGAGGCTCTTAAAAGCCAGCTCGACAGCTACAACACCTTCTATAACGGAATAATCAGCTATACCGCGGGCGTCGACAGCGCGAGCAACGGCGCAAAGGATATCCTCAGCGGCACGAGCGCCCTCAAGAGCGGCTCGGGCGAGCTTGCCGACGGAGCCTCTAAGCTCGCCGCGGGAACAGGAACCCTCAAGAGCGGCGCCTCCGAGCTCAAGGACGGCTCGGGCAAGCTCTCAAGCGGCGCCTCCGAGCTCAGCAGCGGAGCGGTAAAGCTCTCAAACGGCGCGGCGGAATTGTTCGACGGCGTATCGACTCTGAAAAACAGCATGCCCGCGCTTACGGACGGAATAACGAGCCTCAAGGACGGCTCAATGCAGCTCAACGAGGGCTTAAAGACGTACAAGACCGAGGGCGTCGACAAGCTCAAGGAGGCGGTCGACGGCGACATCAAGACCCTTATCGAGCGCGTCAAGGCGATCTCAAGAGTTTCCAAGAGCTACAACAGCTTCAGCGGAATCTCCGACGGCGCCGAAGGAAAGGTCGATTTCATCTTCAAAACCTCGGGCATCGAAGAATAATAATACAAAATAAGGCGCCGCAGTCATGATGACTGCGGCGCAGTATTTTAAACAAGCCTTTGTATTAATAACAATTCCGTCGGGGACTTGACAGGCTAATGAACTTTAGCTATAATGAAGCTAAAGGCTATTAGCAGGAATCGCCGGCTGATATGAGAACGAGGGATAGGCTATCGGAGGCTGACGGACGATATTCGCGGAGAAAACAGCCGGAGAGTGAAGAACGGAGGAAACGCAATGAAAATATTGATATTTAACGGGAGTCCAAAGAGGGAGAAAAGCGATACCATGCGCATCACCCGAGCCTTCCTCGACGGAATGAACGAGGTCGCGGAAAACGAGACGCGCGTGATAGACGTGATCGATAAGCATATCGAATACTGTACCGGCTGCTTTGCCTGTATGCGCAACGGCGGCGATTGTATCCATCACGACGATATGCGCGGGATCCTTGAGGAGATCCTTGACAGCGAGCTGCTGATATGGAGCTATCCGCTCTACTGCTACGGTATGCCCGCGCCGCTAAAGGCTCTGCTCGACCGCACGCTGCCGCTGTCATCCATGGCGATGCGAAAGGTCGGCGACAGATACGAGCACGTCGGACAGGCGGATTTCAGCCGCCTGAAATATTTAATGATCTGCGGCTGCGGTTTCCCGAACAGCAGGCACAATTTTGAGCCTGCCGTAATGCAGTTTGTAAGGTGCTTCCCGAACGGGCACACGATGATAACCGTTCCCGAAAGCCCGATGTTCAACGCGCCCGAGGCGGCGGTCGTCACTGAGCCTCGGCTTGCGCTGATACGAAAAGCGGGCAGGCAATATGCCGGGAGCGGAACTATTGACGAGGAACTGTTAAAGGAGATCGCCTCTCCGATGATCCCCGAGGAGCAGTACGCTCAAATCGTCAACGGAACGGTCAACTAAATCAAAGCCCGCAAACCGCCCCGGCGTTTCGCTTCAGGACAATACCGAATAATCCGGGTATGCGGTGCCGCCTCAGGTCTTTGCGTGGCGAAGCAGCTTTTTTATCTTCTGCTTGATTCCTCTTTTTTTGGAATCAAGCTTTTCTTTTTTCAGGTTCTTTTCGCAGAGCTGAGCGATCGATTTGTTGAAGTCGCCGCCGCTTTCAGCCATGTTTTTCTCAAAGGCGAGTCTGTCCTCGGATTTTTGAGAAGGCGAGGAGAGCTGCCTGTCGTAGCGCGCCGGCTCTGAAACAGGTCTTTCGATAGCGCTGAGCCTTTTGCTTTCGACAAGCGCTTCGATCAGCGCCGCGCCCCTCTCGGTATTGACAATGACCGAGGAAAGACGCTTGGGAAGGTTACTGACCAGGTCAAAGGCGCGAAAATCGCCGAGCGTGAGGTCGCCGCAGCGCTCGGGAGCGGCGTAAATACAGGAGTAGCAGTTTTCCCTGTAGGCGACGGCGCGGTGGTAGGCGTACTGATAGGCGTCGCCGTCAACAGTGCGCTTCGAGTAAAACCTGTTGCCCTCGCTGTCAAAGCAGGAGAGAGCGTAAACGGAGGGCTTGTCCTCTTTTCCGGGTTCCCTGAAGGATATGCGGCAGGCGGTTTTGCCGAGCTTACCTTCTATCTCCCTGATATGCTGTTCAAGGTATTTATAAGGGGTGATGCCGTGACAAACGAGATCGACGAAGAACAGCCGGTCGCCGTATCTCCCCTCAAAGAGCTTCCTTGCGGCGGCGACCTGACAGGGCAGACCGATGAAGAATATCTCCCTGCCCTCTTTGAGCCGCTTTTCAAGCTCCGGGAGAACGCCGTACATCTCGCTGAAAACGTATTTTGAATTGCGGGTTTTCTTTATTGCGTCAACGCTGTCAAATATACCGAGCTTGACGAAGCCATTTTCATCAGCGGAGGCGCCGACGAAGAGAGCGCCCCTTGAAACGGCGTAGTCGCAGATCGCGCTCGCGGCGCCGCCCGAGGCGCTGTATTCATAAGCCTCCGTGTCCGTGTTGAACGCCGCGTAAGCCGCGAGGCTTTTATGCTTTTCAACGGGCGAGAGCTGCGGGCAGACCTTCCCGCACTTTCCGCAGCTCACGCATTTTTCGCGGTCGATCTCGGGGTATTTGTTTCCGTCGCTGTGCTCGTTGATCGAAATACAGCCGACAGGACAGGTATATGCGCACGCGCCGCAGCCCGTGCATTTTTTCAGATCACAAACGCTGTTATCCATTTTTAAGTTCCTTTATTCTCGAATACGCGCCGACGCTCTCCTCGCGGATCCGCGAAAGCCTGCGTTCCAGCGCCTCGTAATCAGGTTTTTTCCCGAGCTTCTCGGAGAAGCCTTCAGGAGTGCAGCTTTTGTCTATCAGCAGCTCCTCCATGCCGAGCGCGGTCAGCAGCTCGACGACCTTTTTCTTTTCGCCGGCAGCCGCGACCTGCTTGTGGTAGAGCAGCGATAGGATGGTTCCGTGGAAGGTAGAGGTGTAGACGTATTTCGCTTTGGTAAATACCGCGCCGATCTCGAGCGGCGAGCAGTTGATATATTCGTCGCACCAGTCGTGATACAGCGAGACCGCGACGGTCTTGAGTCCCTTTTCCTCGGCGAATTTACGGATGCAGCCGCGGATCTCCTCGGGGACGAGATAGGAGTAGATCAGAATATAATTCTCGTCGGGAATATTAAAGTCATTGCCGAGGCAGTCCGTCAGCCTGATCTGCAGGGTCGGGTCAAATACCTTGCCGTCGGCGGACAGCCCGAAGCTTTTCAGAAGCTCGGCGGTGTGGTCGTCCCTGACAAGGATCGAATCGAGTCCGGAGATCTGCCTGACAAGTCCCGGAAAGCTTTTGAAATCCTTCGCGACGGCGTGACCCGCGCTGACGGCGTAGCCCGCCTTGATGCGGGCGTTTATTCCGCCTCCGTACATGATCTCCTTTTCAAAGGCGGGGACGTTCACGTTCCAGATCTCATCGCTGCCGAACAAGACCAAATCGAGCCCCAGCTCGTTGGCTTTTTCGACCGAAACGATATTGAGCCGCTTCCAGTCCTTTTTGTAGTTCTCGAATTTCAGCTCTCTCTGAGTGATCTGATCGTGCCTGAAAAGATAGTTGCGCGTATATCTGAGCATGAGCTTGGGATTCTTTTTCAGAGTGTCCCTGTCGCGCCCCAGAAAGATATTTTTCGCGGTCTTTTCGGAACGCGTCTGTATAACAAACGGCTCGTCGCCGTTTGAGCGCACAAACTCCTGGAGAGCGAACGCCTGAAGAAACGAGCCGATATTCTGAGAGTCATAAACTGTTACGATTCCAACCTTCATAAAGCGGTATCCCTTACTTCCTTTTGATTTTGGCAAGAACGGAGCGAGCCGCCCTGACAGGGGTTTTCGGGCCGAAGATAATAACGGAGCTTATGAGATATCCGAGTATTCCCGCGCCCACGCAGGTCACTCCGAGGGTAAGCCAGTTTCTGCAGGGAACGAAGTGATTGATGAGGCTGAAAACCGCGATCAGCGCCGCGACATTGCATACGCCTCTGAGCAGCGGTTTATAGAAGGTTCGCTTTTTGACTTGGATATTCATAGCCGCGTAGATCGGCACGAAGGTAAAGATCCTGATGATCCAGAGCACGGAGCTTACTCCGGCGACGGCGTAAACGCCGAGATCGGTTGTCTGTAAAAGTATATAAACGATGGCGATATTCGCCACGCCGATACCCAGGCTCACGAGCACGGGAACCTTGAGCTTGCAGGTGATATTGTTTACGGTGTAGAGCGGATAAATATATACGCTGAAAACCTGCGGGAGCAGGGTGAGCACCGAGAGGATATGCACCTTGAGTATATCCTCGGGGGAGAGGGAATCTACCCAAAGCGAGTAGAAGCTCCTGCCGAAGCAGACAAAGCCTATTATAGGAACCGAGCACAGAAGCCCGCACATCTTCATGGCGAGGATCGTCTGATCCAGAAACTTTTGCTTGTTGCCCTCGCCGTAGGCGATCGTCATCGACGGGTCAAAGGTCGCCGAGATCGTGCTGATGAAGTTGGAGATCTGCATGGGTATGGTCTTTGCGACCGAAAGCAGACCCATCTGTACGCTGTCGACGAAGAGGTTTGTCAAAAGCAGATCCAAGCCGGTGTACAATACCTGCTGGAGCCTGTTCAGCGAGTTCCAAACGCCGACCACCAACAGCTGCTTGATATATTTTTTGTTGTAGTATTTGCGCGAGATCTTGACCTCGGGCAAAAGCTTTTTCTTGCACCAATAGTTTCCGATTATGGTGGTCAGGTTTCCGGCGATCGTCGCCAGTCCGACGTACCACATCTGGGGAGTAAAGAAGAGGAAGGAAACCAGCAGCACCAGCGCCCTGACAATATTCATCGAGATAGTGATGGTCGCCTTGATATCGACGCGGTTGGTAGCAAAGGCGGAGCTGCCCAGGCTTTCGTTGGCAAGACCCGCGAGGAAGGCAAAGAACATCAGCGCCCACAGGATCTTTACATCTCCGACTATTTCCGGCGAGATGTTGAGGAACACGTCGAGCTTTGCCGAAATGAAGCCCAGGGGAAATACCAGGATGATCGCGAGTATCACCTCGGTGATAAATGCGGTCGAAAAATAGCCCGAGGCTTCCTCATAGTTCTTCTTCGTATATTCTATTGTGACGTAGCGCGAGAGCATTCCGTTGAGCGCGATGGTGAACATCGTTATATAGCTCGTGAAGTTGTTGGCGAGTCCCACAAAGCCGTAGGATTCCTGACCCAGATTCTTTACGATAAAGGGCGTCAGAAAAACGCTGACGGCAGCCGCGCAAAGCGCGGAAATGATCTGCGCGATCACGTTGTAGGACATTCTTTTTTTATTCATAGATGTTTTCCTTCCAAAATCATTGTGACGGATCCCGGGGACGGCGGGGAAGAGTATTGCGGAGCTAAGACCGCAAGGCGCACGCCGCTAATTGTGCGGTGTAGATTTAAAAGCTTTTAAGCCGCCGCTTTATCCTTCGGCTGATCCATTTCCCGCGCCATTTGAGCGTCTTTTCCTTTGAGAAGCACTCCTCGACGCCCTTGTAGCCCTTGAGCCTGTAGCTTTCCATAACCGTATCTCTTTCGGAGCCCTTGGAGCTTGGCTTGCGGAGCTGCTCGTTGTGGGCGGCTATTTTTTGAAATTCGCTCGGATAAAGGATAAGCTTGCCGCCGAAGCGCTCAAGCAGCTTTTCTCCCCTTGCGGTGTTGACGAGGACGCAGGAAACGCCTCGGTCGATGCTGAGGGCTCCCGCCTCAACAAGCTCGGGATGCTCCGTTTCGATCCCCCAGAAATCCCCTATAGTGAGGTCGCCCGCGCGCTCTTTGTTTTTGGAAAGCGTGACGGAGCCGTTCAGACCCCAGCTGTGGATCTTGTCGCGGAAGCGGATATATTTGACCTTTTTGCGGTGGTCGTCCTCGTACTGCCGTACAAAATCGCGGAAAAACTCCGTGCCGGGGACTCCGTGGCATATTATATCGATCAGGTAAAGCCCGTCGTAAGGCTTGCCGAGATAGTTTTTGAGAGCGGCGTTCTGGCAGGGCGTGCCTGAAAAAACGACCTCTTTTCCCGCGTCAAGCTCGTCCTTCACCGCGCGGTAAAAGCCGTTTGCCTCAGCCTGAACATATTTTGAGCCCTGCAGCAGCTCAAGCTCATCTCTGTTGCGCGCCGAGGTCATTATCGGGGTCAGGGTATCGGATTCGGTCGACCACGCGCAGCCGAAAAGAACGGCGCCGTTTTTCAGCGCAGAGCTGCCGAGTGAGAAGAAAACGCCGCCCGAAGCCGAGCTGAGTATGCCGTCGGTGGAGTCCGCGGCGGCGTAGGCTTTTTCGGGGACGGAAACGCGGTCGCGTCGCGGCATGGGACAAACCCTGACGCAAGCCCCGCAATCGACGCACTTGTCCCGGTTTATTTCGGGATAAGCGCAACCGTATTCGTCAAAGCTCATGACTATCGCGTTCTTGGGACAAACGCTTTGACAGGCGCCGCAGCCGCAGCAGTCTTTTTTTTCTTCAAATAGTTTCATCCGTTGTTCAATCCTTAGAAGTCGCCCTTGTTCTGAATCGGCTTATCGGAAAACAGTATCAGCCGTGCAAGAGGCGTTCGGAGCCGATGAAAGTCCTGCTCAGAGTTTTCTCGGCTGCAGTCTTATTCCGGCTTCGTTCTTTTTTTCGCTTTCCTCGATCAGGATGGCGAGAACGCAGATAACATATCCGCTGTAGCACCACATCTCCAGTCCGGCGTTTGAGGCGAACCAGTTCATATAGTAGGTTATTGTCAGGGCGAAGTAAAAGAAGCCGACCCTTTCATCGAGTCTTTTCTGTATCGACAGTGTTCTGGTGTACATTATGACGCCCAGATAGATAATGGTGGGTATCATGCCTACGCCGATATATACGCGCAGAAAATCATTGTGAAGCGTTGTCGCGGTATGAAGGTTAAGTGCCGACATACCGGCGTCCGACGCCATGATAACGTCGGTGTAAGTGATTCCTCTTCCGAGATAGAACGGCGAGAACGGCAGATCCTGGGCGAAGTAGGTGTAGAATTTCAGCCTTGAGGAGGTTTCGATGTCGTTGTCGTTTACAAATTTCGCGAATAATCCCGAGGTTATCGAGTAGATGTAGAACATGGCGATGAAGATCGCGGCAACGCAAAGGATCCTGACGATTATTTTTCTCGATTTGCCCTGGAATCTGTGCAGCGCCAGCCAGATTATCAGACCGGTGAATACGGCGATAAGCACCATTCGCTTTTGCCCGAAATACACAAAGATCAGACAGAGGGCACTTTTGAGGATACGGCTTCTTCTTGATCCGGTATCCATGATCGCGAAGAACAGGAACAGGTAGCCGAATATATACGTCATATTATGGACTTCTATAGTCAGTCGGTAGGAGCCGATCGTAGATTTTTGCAGACCTTCGAGGAAGCCTGTATCCCTGAAATAATTGATAAGCGTGTAGAGATAGCTCAGTGCGCAGCCCCAGAAGAAATACGTTACCGCCTTTTTGCCCAGCAGTCTGATGCAGCTCCACAAAAACAGGACCAGAACAAACCGGCTGAAGAACAGGTACCAGGTGGTCGAGTAGATGGAGCTTCTTTCGTGCTCAAGAAACGTGACGATAAAGCTGAGCAGCATCAGGGCGGCGTCGGGGAGAATAAAGTACAGCAGAACCTTGGATTTTAAAAAGGAAATATCTTTTTTGTACTTGCGTGGCATGATAAAAACAATTATCAGACTCACGACTGAGATCCCGAGAAAGCATAAGCGCGTGGTGTTGCCGGAAACGCTGAACAGACCGCTGGGGTTGTAAACGACCACCGCGATAAATCCGGTCAGCAGCAAACCGAAAAAGAATTCTATCAGGTTTTTCTTTTTTATGACGATATTATTCATATTTCTTCATTACCTTTGAAAAGATGTTTTTTGCTTTTTCGGCTTCGCGCTCGAGCGCAGCGGCGACTCTGCCGTAGTCGATCTCATTTTCGAGGACCGCGACTCCGTCGGGTGTTTCGATCCTGCGCTCCTCAAGACCGAGCAGTCTGAGTATGCTGTTGATGCGTCCCGAATACTTATCGGGCAGGAAATCGACGAACTGCCTTTGAAAGAGCAGCGAGAAGGCTGTTCCGTGGAACGAGTCGGTAATAACGTAATCGGCATAGCGGAAATAGGAGATCCACTCCGTCACCGAGGGAAGGATGATATGCTCGCCCTCGCTGTCCGACTCCCTGTATTCTATCCTGACTACCCTTTTGCCGTATTTCTCGGCGGCGCTATTTACGATAGCGTCGAACTCGGCGCTCCTGTTGAGCTGATAGACGAGGATATATGGCTGCTTTTCGGCGATTTTAGCGTCTGTCTGCTCAAGCCAGACCTCGCGGCTGACCAGCAGGGTGGGGTCGAGGATGCATTCCGATTTGATCCCCAGACCCTTCAGCAGGCTGACGGCGGATTCCTCTCTGACCGTCACTGCGTCGAAATCCGAGAGCAGCGCCTTTACCTTTTTGCCCTCGTCCTCGGGGAGCCTGTCGACTCCGAAGCTTGATGAGAACGCGAGCTTGGGCTTGCCGCTTTTTGCGTAGCTAAGGCAGAAGCATTTGTCAAAGCCGCCGTTCCATTCGGAATTCCAAACCTGATCGCTGCCGACGCAGTAAACGTCCGCCTCGGGCGGGTCGGAGTTCAGCTGCTCGACAGAGGTGTACCGGGTTGAGCTGACGCTCAGCTTCTCGCTCACGAAGGAGCGGAAGGGCGCCGCCTGCTTTTCGATTTGATTCGTGAGAAGCCTTTCGGCGATATTTCGGGTGAGGGCGGTTTTGCCCCACACATTTTTAAGCTTTAGGTTTTTGTGTAGTATCAGCTCGTGGGCGATGTTGCGGTCGATCATATTCTCGCGCCAGTAATCGACGAATTCCGTCCGATATCCCATCGACTCAAAGAACAGCTTGGTCGCGAACGCCTGCAGAACCGAGCCGTAGTTGCTGATATTTTGCAGAGTCAGTACCGAGATTTTCAAATAATCACCTCATCATATCCCGAGGACCTTCGGCAGTCCGGAAAGGCGTTTGTTTTTAAGGCAGTATTTCAAAGCCTGCCTGCGGTAGAGCTTTTTCAGATAGGTCTTGTCCAACTCGGCGGGAAGCCGCGAGAGGATCTGCTTCATCGCGGAAAGGGCTTCCGAAAGCTCCCTGCCGCCGAGCGACTGCCCCGTTCTCATTCCGCCGTAGGCGGCGAGCTGTTCCCCTGAAAGAGCGATATCCAGGGATTTGAGCGTGCGCTCGATTATTTCAAGCTCGCTTTTTTGCAGCTTTTCGGAGTTGTTTTTGGTGACCTGCCCGCCGTGCATCCGATAGCGCAGCAGCTCCTCGGGGATCACCGCGAATTTGCAGTTGTATTCAAATGCCATCCGCGTCCACAGCTCGTAGTCCTCGGAGGCTGCGCCGACGCGGTAGCGGACGTCGTATTTCTTTACCGTTTCCGCCCTGAGTCCGACGGTCGGGTGCACCAGCTCGTTCTTCCAGAGGAAGCCTGCCTTTATCTGAGCGTCCCCGGAAGGAGAACGGTAGAGCACCTCGTAGTCGCCGAAGGAGCGGGAAAAGGTCGCGGTGACGTCTATCTCGGGATGTGCCTCGAAAAAGCCGACCTGACGTTCTATTCGGTTTTTTTCGCAGATATCGTCGGAATCCATGCGGAAGATGTATTTTCCCGAGCAATGGGCGATGCCGTTGTTGAGCGTGAAGGGCAGACCCTTGTTGCCGGGGTTCTCGACTATCATTATCCTTCGGTCGTCTATATCCGCGATCGTGTCCCTGACGGGCACGGCTGAGCCGTCGTCTATTATTATCAGCTCAAGCTCCCCGTAGGCCTGGTTGAGCACGCTGCTTACCGCCTCGCGCAGAAAATCCCGGGGGGTGTTGTACGACGGCATGATTATACTTGCTTTCGGCTTGTTCATAAGGCTTTCTCTCTTATTTTATAGCCTTCGCGGGAACTCCCGCCAAGACCTGATTTTCGTTTTCAAAGGACTTGCAGACCACGGCGTTCGCGGCGACCGTGGTGTTGTCGGCGAGCCTGACGTTTCCGATGACCATGGCTCCAACTCCGAGATCCAGACCGTTTCCGATAGTCGGGCAGTTGTTTTCTCCGCCGCCTCTGCCGTTGTTTCCTATGCAGTTGAGCCCGTGGAGCTTGCAGTTTTCTCCGCATCTCGCGTCCCTGTGGACTATGATCCCCTGCGAGTGATAGATCACAAGTCCCTTTCCGAAGGTGTTCACGGGGACGCTTATGCCGAGGCGAACCCCGAGCTTGTTGTGCTTTCTTCTGTAATATGCCGCAGAGAGCTTTCCGAGGACTCCGTTTTTGCGGTTGGTGTAATATTCGTCCTTTCGCAGCGAACGGACGTAGCCGAAGATCTCGCCGACCTCGCATTTTGTCATTCGCGCGTGAAGTCTGCCCTTGTAGCCGATCTCTCTGTACAGCTTTTCCTCGAGGGCGAGATATTCCCCGAGCTGTTCCTTTGTCTTTATCATTTTTTTCTCTCCGTCATGGCGATGTACGTCTTTTCCAGCTGAGCAGCTTCCTCGCTCACATCATAGCCCGCGCTTATCACGTTCTTATAGCCGTTTTTGTCAACCGTTCCCCTTGCTCCGAAAACCGCCTTTGCCCAAGCCTCGGGCGGCTCGTCCAGCGAGAGGAAGCTGACGTTGTCGTTTATTTTGACCTCGTCGGTGATGTTCTGAGAAAGCACGCAGGGCAGACCGACCGCCTGAGCCTCGATCGCCGATACGGGAAGTCCCTCATAGAGCGAGGGCATTAGATAGCAGTCGGCGGAATTGAGGACCGCGTAGACGTCGGAGCGCACCCCGAGGAACTTGACTGAGTCGCTGATCCCGTAGGAATTGACAAGCTCCCTGATGCCGTCCTCGAGCGGTCCCGCGCCAAGCAGCAGCAGGACGCAGTTCTTGTCCGTTTCGAGCATTTTATTAAATACCGAGATGATGAATTTGTGGTTCTTCTGGTCGAGGAACCTTCCGGTGTGGACGACCGCGAAGCTGTCGCCTATGCCAAGCTCTCTGCGCAGCCTCGCCCTGTCCTCCTCATTGTATCGGAAGCGGCGGGTGTCGATGCCGTTGTTGAGCACAACGCATTCCCTGAGAGCCTTGCCCTCAAACATCCAGTCGGCGGCAGCCTGCGAGCAGGCGCGGAAGTCGGTGCCCCAGAGCGAGATCTTCTTTCTGCACCATTGATAGATCCTGAGCTTTGAGCCGCTTTTGCCCGAAACCTCGGCGCTGTGCGAGTGGTAGATGCGGACGGGAATGCCCGCCTTCTTTGCCGCCAGAAGATAAAACGCCCTCAGCGGTGTGGTGTAGTGGATATGGACTATCTGATAGGGATTCTTCTCGAGAAAGCGCCTGAGCTCCTTTGCCTCCTTTATTATCCTCAGGAGGGTGTTGCTCTCTTTTCTCTCGATCGTATATTTCTTTCCGCCCAGAGCCTTTATTTCGTCGTCGTAGAATTCCTTTTCGTTCCTCATCACCATGAAGTCGAACTGAACCTTGTCCCTGTCTATGTTGCGGTACATATTCATGATAAAGGATTCTATTCCCGCCGCCTGGAGGACGGTCGTGACATTTAATACTCGGATAATATCTGACATCATAAACCTCTTTGGAGCGCCTCTGATGATCCGCTGTTGTTCAGAGGCGCGGATATTTTATAGTAGATTCCTGCCAAAGCGACGAAGTCATACCTAAGCTTAACAACAGGGAGTTTTGGCAGAAGTATGCTGTGAAGGATTTGCGGCAATGGGCGGCTATGAATCTTCAGAGGCGCCCTTTACAGCTTTTTCATTTCCTCGAGCATACACGATACCCTGTAATCCCATCTGCACTCCTCCGGGAGGCTGTCCGCGATCTCCTGAGGCTCGGGCGCGTTTTCGGCGTACCTCTGCGCCGTTTCACCGAGGATACGGATGAAGGCGTAAGAGTCCTTCGCCGGGAATACGAAGGGCGAGATGTTCTCGGTACCCGCGACCGCGGTGGTGACAACGGGCTTGCCCGCCGCGAGATATTCGTACAGCTTGAGCGGGTTCATGCTCGCGGTGAACTCGTCGACCTTGTGCGGGATGACCGCGATATCAAAGCTTTTCATTGTCTCGGGCAGATTCGTGTAATGGATGTCGCCGAGGAATTTTATATTGGAATACTGTTTTTTGAGCTCGTCTATCCTGTCCTGCTGCGAAAGAGCGGGACCCGCGAAAACAAATTCAAAATCGGGATATTTTTGCAGGCAGGATTCAACCAGCCCGAAGTCCACCCTGTCCTGGATCTTTCCGATATAGCCGACGGTCATTTTCTCGGAGGGCTCGCTCTTGAAGGCGCCCTTGAAGTAGTCGACGTCGACTCCGTTGGGGATCCAGCGGACGTTTTTGTTTTCGGGGAAAAGCTCTGTCAGAGCCTGCGATACCGTCATTATCATGTCGGCGTTTTTCTCGACCAGCCTGTAGTTGTTCTTTATCAGCTCCTTGTCCTTCATCTGGGGATGATAAAGCCAGTTGTCGATCGCGTCAAAGACGAATTTGCCGCAGTTCAGACCCTCATAAGCTCCGATCGCCATGGGATTCTGCAAAAGCAGCAGGGGGCTTTCCATGCCGAGGTAGCCGAGAGCTTCGTTTATCGCGTCCGTCACCCTTTTGTAGCGGAAGGCGGTGAACCACCACGCCTTGCCCTGGCGGGCGACCTTTAGGAAATCGGGCAGGAAAATGTCGATGCAGAAGGTCTTTTCGCCCGTCTGCGTCAGGCAGACCCCTTTGCGCTTATAGAGCTGACTGCCCTCTTTTATGTGAATGCCCTGCCTCTTGACGATAAGCTCCGCCATTGAGGTAGGCCTGTTGACCACAAGTATTTTTTCGACCTCGGAGCGCCTTGCAAGGTGCTCAAAAACGTGGGCGTCTCTTGTGCGGAAGCCCTCGGAGAGCCATTTTTTATAATCGTGAAACGGAACAGTAACTATATTCATAAAAAATCAATCCAATTCTCAGACGTTATTCCAGACCTTCATGTATTCGTCGCCGATAAATTTCCAGCTGTACGCGGTCCTGATCCTTTCCTTAGACTTTTTGCTCAGCACCTCAATGGAGTTTTTGTCCATCAGGTCGGCGCTGTTTATCAGCGCGGCGAGATCCCCGTCCTTCTTTGTCCAGTAGAGCACCGCGTCGCCGCCTACCTCTCGGTTGAAGCCTACGTCGAGGATGAGATTGAGCCTTGTGCTGCCGAGCGCCTCGAGCAGGCTCGGGTTGGTTCCGCCGACCTCGTGGCCGTGGAAATAGCCGAAGGCGTTTTCCCTGATCTTCTTGAGCAGCTCTCTGTCGTAGACGGTGCCGACGAATTTTATCCTCGGATCACGGCTGAAATTAAGCTTCTGCTCGAGCTCCTCCTCGAGCTCCTTGTTCATATTTGTGATGATAGCGAAGCTGCGTCTGCTGTCGCACTTCATGAACTCGCGGATCATGGTTTCGTAGTTGTTCTCGGGGACGAATCTGCCCACGACCAGATAATAGCCGTTGGGCTCCAGCCCCTTTTCCCTGAGCCAGCCCGTGAATTTAGGGTCGCTGTCCGAAAGCGTTGAGGGAGTGATATCCGCGCCGTAGGCGATGTAGGTCGTGTTCGGATGACCGTACTCCTTTTTGATGTATTTTTCGATGTTGACCGAGTCGCAGATCACCAGGTCGGCGGCGTTGACCATCTTTTTTTCCGACCATTTCCAGTATTTTCTGACCGGAGCCGACCACTTCGCCCTCATCCACTCGTGACCGTCGGGATTGAGGTAATATCTTCCGCCGAGCCTTTTTGCCTTGCGCCTAAGCCCCCCGATAAAGGGACCGATGCGGCAGGTCAGGATATAGAAAATAGGATGCTTGATGTTGTTTTGAATGCAGTACTCGATGCTGTAGCGCATGGCTGCTCTGTCGTAAACTATCGCGACCGCCGGACCGAGATTTGGACAGGGGAGCTTGAATACGTGCGCGTTGTTGTAGGTGAACTCCGAAACAGTACCGTCGCTGTTTTTCTTTGTTATTTCGACGCCCTCAAGCTTGCTCTCGTCCATGAAGCCGCTGCCGTTTGCTTTGCAGGCGATATGATATTTTATATTCAGGTTGTTTTTGTGCTGCTCGGACAGCTTGTCGACAAAGGTTTCGTATCCGCCGTACTGCCCGATCGACTTGCTCCCTATTATAAAAATGTGTTGGACATCCTTATTTGATGACTCAATCACTTGATCGACCCTCTCTCTTAAACTCTGCTCTCCGGATGTAACCGCCGTCGGGTTACACAACTCTCCCTATTATACTATATAACGCTTTTTATTTCAACAAAAAATGATTAAAAATAATTGAAACGCGAAAGAAAATAATCGGCAACTTCGCACAATCGGCATAGAGCGCTCCGACTTGGCGCGGGCTTTTTCCCTTGACGCCGGGGTTTCGTGCGGCGCCGGACGCGGGATTCGTAAAAATCGACAATAAATATCAACAAACAGCCGCCGCTTTTCGTGGTGTTGCTATTTTAAAAAATCCGTATGGACAAATCCGCACATCGGATGTAAAATGTGTATGATTATTAGGACGGCTCGCCGCCCTACGGAAGAAAGGTCGAGTTTTTTGATGGCAGTTTCACCGCCGGAAGGATCAAAGCGGATAGCGTGGGTAGATATCGCGAAGGCGCTGGGAGTGGTTCTCGTAGTGACGGGTCATTTTCTCTATCACACCTCGTACGTCGGGTTCAACCATATAATCTATTCCTTTCACCTTCCGTTTTTCTTTATGCTCTCGGGCTACGTTTACCGGGTACCGGAAAAGCGCTTCGGCGTTTATATAGGCGAAAAAAGCAGGCGGCTGCTTATTCCGATGTCGATTTTTGTCGCGGTGATGCTGCCCTTTACGGTAATGATGGGGGAGTACCCTTCGGTCGAAAAGTTCCTCGAGAGGCTGTTCTTCCTGAACGGAGAGCTGGTCTGCAACGACCCCTGCTGGTACTTTCTCGTGCTGTTTGAGATTTATGTTATACTCTTTTTCGCCTTTAAGCTTTCGCGGAAGCTGTGGTACAAGCTTTTGCTCTGCGTTCTTTGCCTGAGCTCGATGATAATCATGTACCAGTGCGGCGGAAGGCTGGTATTCGGGCTTGACAGGGCGATCCTCGGCGCGGGCTTCCTGCTCTTCGGGATGCTTTTGCGCGAGCTTGAGATACTTGAGCGTCCGCGCCTGCCGCTCAAGCTGATAATGGCGGCTTCCTGCTTTGCGATATGGCTGATCTTCGGCATAGTCCTCAACAAAAAAGGCAGCTTTTATATGTTCAAGCTCCACAACAGCTTCTTCTTTGTGCTCGCGGCGCTCGCGGCTTGTATCTGGGTTTCGCTGCTCTGTCAGCTGCTCTCGCGACTGCCGGAAAAATTTGTCTCCGCCTGCGGTTGGATGGGAAAAAACTCCGTTGTGATAATCGGCACTCACTATATGTTCCTCAAGGGCATCGAGCAGCTCTTCAACGCCCTTCACTGGAACAACAGGACGGTCTATGATTTCACCGTTCCGCCGATAATTGCGGCGATCCTTTTAGCCTATATCCCGATATGCGCTCTGGTGAACAGGTACATCCCGCTGCTGAGCGTTGAAAAGCCGAAGCCTCGGACGCGCAGGCGCGGTCAGGCGAAAAAAATATAAGCAACACCGCACACCTGAATTGTGCGGTGTTGCCTAAAACAAAACTCCAATATGATGAAAAAGGACAGCGATCAATAAAAATGGACGTACTCTTGATATTCAGAGATCTGGCTATAATAATCATCTTCGCGAAGGTGTTCGGACTTGTGGCGCGAAAGCTGAGGGCGCCGCAGGTGGTAGGAGAGATCGTCGCGGGACTTCTGATAGGCCCGAGCATGCTGGGGATCGTGAAGCTCAATGATTTTCTCGGCATTTGCGCGGAGATCGGCGTGGTGCTGCTGATGTTCTCGGCGGGTCTGGGAACCAATCTCAAGGATCTGATGAAAACGGGACCTAAGGCTCTCGCGATAGCCTGCGCGGGCGTTTTCGTCCCGCTCGCGGGCGGCACCCTGCTCTATATGCTGTTCTACGGCTTTGCGCCCTGGGGCAGCGAGAAATTCTTTACCGCCGTGTTCATCGGCGTTATCATGACGGCTACCAGCGTCAGCATAACGGTCGAAACGCTCAAGGAGCTCGGAAAGCTCAAAAGCGAGCTGGGAACGGCGATACTCAGCGCGGCAATAATCGACGATGTGATCGGAATAATGGTGCTGACCTTCGTTATCGGTTTCAGAAATCCGCAGGTGCAGCCCGTTTTCGTGCTTGTGCGCACGGTGCTCTTCTTCGCGCTTTCGGTCGTTATCGGCTTTGTGATCTACAAGGTGTTCAAGCTCATCGACAAGCGCTATCCCCATACCCGCCGCATACCGATCCTCGCGCTGGCGCTTTGCTTCGGTCTGGCGTTCCTTGCCGAAAAGGTGTTCGGGATCGCGGATATCACGGGCGCTTATGTCGCGGGAATAATCCTCAGCAGGCTCAGGGATTCGGACTATATCGAGGAGAAGATGGACATCAATTCCTATATGATCTTCGGTCCGATCTTTTTCGCGAGCATCGGACTGAAAACGGATATCAGCGGAATAACCTGGGAGATAGTGCTTTTCTCCGCCGCCTTTGTCGGCGTCGCGCTGATAACAAAAATAATCGGCTGCGGCGCGACCTCAAGGCTCTGCGGCTACAAGGGCAGGGATGCCCTGCGCATTGGCGTGGGAATGATGACCAGAGGCGAGGTGGCGCTGATCGTGGCGCAAAAGGGGCTTGCCGAGGGCATGATAAGCTCGGTGTATTTTACCTCGGTCATCCTGCTCATCATAGTTTCGAGTATCGTGACCCCGATAGCGCTCAAGCTGCTGTTCAGGGAGAAAACAAAATCTCCACGCCGCGAGACGGCGGCACGATGAATAGAAGTCAACAATAGTTCTTTTGCGGAATAATATTTGGCTTTAGCATTAAACTCAAATAAAAAAACAAATATTCTTTTCGGTCTGTTTTGCGGTCTGTTTAGTAAAAAAATCGGTGCGCAGCGCCGAATAATTCGGTTGGGCAGACGGGTTTGAACCAAGCAAACCTGTCTGCCCGACCTTTATTGCTTTTTCATTCTCCGAGCCATTCAGCCTTGTCCGCGCGCAGATCCCCGGTGCGCATGGCGGGCATACAGAGAGGGATCCTTTTTCCCTTTTTGATGAAGAGCGGGACCTCGCTCAGCGCGACGCTTACATAGTGGAGTCCCTTGCCGAGCTTCTCGACCGTTTCCCTTGTTCCGCTGAGTCTGACGAAGGTCATATCCTCGGGGAGGTAGACTGTCCTGCCGCCGGCGTTCTGCTCGTAAACAGGCGCGATCATGCACTCCTCGCCGAGCATTAGCTGGGTCTCGCACTCGCGAGCGACAGGGTCGTCGGGATAATCGAAGGAGAGCGGACGGAAGATCATCTCGTTTTCCTCGCTCGCTTTTCGGAAGGTTTCGTAGAGGTAGGGGATGAGGCGGTAGCGCACCTCGATAATATCCCTGAAATCCTCGGGCTTCTCAAAGCGGAAGCACTCCTGATCTCTGGTGCCGAGCGCGGAGTGGTTGCGCATGAGCGGGGTGAACACCCCGAGAGCCAGAAAGCGCAGCACGAGGTCGCGGGTGGCGTTTTCATTGAAGCCGCCGAGATCGGCGCCGCAGTAGAGGAAGCCGCACATATTCGCGCCCGGGAGCATTTTCAGGTTGAGCAGGATGTGAGACCACCAGGAGTGGTTATCTCCGAACCAAATACCGGAGGTTCGGTGCGCGCCGATATATGACGCGCGGGAGAACATGAGGATCTTTTCCTCGCCGAAGCTCTCGGCAAAATACTCGCCCGCCGCCCTTGTCATGCTCGAGCCGTAGATGTTGTGCACGCGCTGGTGGTTCACCTGCTCGCCGTTTACGGTGTGGTATATCGAGGAGTAATCCGACTGGCTGTTTGAGAGTCCGGTAAAGGTGTCCTTCAGGCTGAAAAAGCCGCCGAGATCGAGGTTCTCGCCCTTGAGCGACGCCGCCTTTTCGAGCGCGTTTTCGATCCCCTCGACGGAATAAAAGATGGCGGGCTCGTTCATGTCGTTCCAGAAGCCGTCTATGCCGATATCGGTGAGCGCTCTGTATTTTTCCCCGAACCATCTTCTGACCTCGGGTCTGAGAAAGTCGGGGAAGCCGCAGACGCCCGGCCATACGCCGCCCTCAAAGTCGCTTCCGTCAGCCCTTTTGCAGAAGTAGCCGCGGTCCCTGCCCTCCTCGTAAACGGAGTAGCCCTCCTCCTTTTTGATCCCCGCGTCGATTATGGGGATGAGGTGGATGCCCTGCGCGCGCTTCTCGGCGACGTAGCTTTCAAAATCCGGGAACGCCTCGCTGTCAACGGTGAAATCCTTGTAGCGCTCCATATAATCAATATCGAGATAAACGCAGTCGAGCGGTATCCCGGCGCTGTTATAGCCCTCGATCACCCTGTCGACCGCCTCGGCGTTATGGTAGCTCCAGCGGCTTTGCTGGTAGCCGAACGCCCAGAAGGGCGGGATATAGCTCTTGCCGATGATCGAGCGGAATTCGCGCGCGATCTCGCGGGGACTGCCGCCGTAAACCAGATAAATATCAAAATCCGCGCCGTCGAGCGTGATCTCGAGCCGGTCGCTTTTGGTGTAGCCGATATCCCAGCGTATCCTTGCGGGAAAGTCGATGAAAATCCCGAAGGGCTTCCCGCTGCCGACCAGCAGGAAATTGTGTGCGGCGTAGAGGGAGGATTTCGTTTCGGTGTGGAACGGGTCGTCGCTGCAATAGCTCTCATAGACCCAGCCGCGCTTGTTGATGCCACGGTTCGCTTCTCCCAGACCGTAGATGATGTCGTCCTCGCTCATCGAAAAGCCAAAGGAGAATTTACCGTTCTTTGCGTCGTGTTCAAAGGGAAAGTCCGAAAAATCGCCGGGCTCAATGACGGCTGTCACCGCCTCGGTTTCGATCGGGCTGCCCATGGTGTATTTTTTTATCATGTCCGCGCGTCCTTTCTTGCTGTTTAATTCAGTATTATCGACTTAAATTTCCGCCTTCATATCCGCGTGACCGTGCTGACGGTCTTGCCGCGTTCATCATAATCATAACTGATTTTTTGATCCGTTGCAAGAATAAAAAGAAAAAAACCGATCGAGCGGTTGAATTTACGGGTTCGTTGTGGTAAAATATAACTTGGGAAGATAGTATAACTCGAAAGGAGTATTAAGATATGTGTGGTATTTGCGGCTTTACAGGCAAGCTTGAAAACGGCGAACAGGTCTTGCGGAGCATGACGGAGGTCATTACCCACAGGGGACCGGATTCCGACGGCTATTATTCCGACGCCCGGATGAATATGGGCTTCCGCAGGCTTTCCATCATCGACCTCGATACGGGTCATCAGCCGATCTACAATGAGGACAAAACGCTTGTGCTCACCTTTAACGGTGAGATATACAACTACCGTCAGCTTCGCCAGGAGCTGATGGCTAAGGGACACAGATTCACTACCGACACCGACAGCGAGGTGCTCGTGCACGGCTTTGAGGAGTGGCGCGAGGATATGCTTCCGCGTCTGCGCGGAATGTTCGGCTTCGCGATATACAACACCGAGGACGGTTCTCTGTTCCTCGCCCGCGATTTCTTCGGTATAAAGCCCATGCATTACACCCAGGTCGACGGGGAATTCGTATACGCGAGCGAGATCAAGAGTATCCTCGAGTATCCGAAATTCGTCAAGCGCTTCAACAGCCGCGCGCTCGACAGCTACCTTTCCTTCCAGTACGCGGTGCCGCCCGAAACCTTCTTTGAGGATGTTTTCTGCCTTATGCCGGGTCACTATCTCTGGTACAAGGACGGCTTGGTTGAGACCACGCGCTACTTTGAGCCCCGCTTCGCTCCCGATGAATACATGACGGAGGACGAGGCTGTAAACAAGATCGAAAGGGTATTTGAGGATTCGGTAAACGCCCACAAGATCGCTGACGTCGAGGTCGGCTGCTTCCTCTCCTCGGGCGTCGACTCAAGCTACGTTTCCACCTATTTCGCCGATCAAAAGACCTTTACCGTGGGCTTTGACTTCGGGGAAAAATACAACGAAATAAGCTGGGCGGAGGGTCTGAGCAGGGAGATCGGAGTCGAGCATCACACCCACCTGATCTCAAGCGAGGAGTTTTGGGACGCCGTCCCCACCGTTCAGTATCACATGGATCAGCCCCTTGCCGATCCATCCTGCGTGGCGCTGTATTTTGTTTCGCGCCTCGCGAGCCACTATGTCAAGGTCGTGCTCTCGGGAGAGGGCGCCGACGAGCTTTTCGGAGGTTACACCTGCTACAACGACCCGAGGGTTTTCAAAATATATCAGACTATAGTTCCGCATTTTCTACGCAAGGGTATCCGCTGGATCTGCAAAAAGCTCCCCGATATCAAGGGCAGGGATTATCTCATCCGAGCCTGCGATCCGCTTGAGGAGCGCTATATCGGCAACGCCTTCATGTACGATTACAAGGAGAAGCGCGAGCTGCTGAAGGATCCCTCGATAGCCACGGAGCCCCAGCGCCTCGCCAAAAAATACTACTACCGCTGCCGTAAGTATGACGACGTCACCAAGATGCAGTATCTCGATATGAATATGTGGATGGTCGGGGATATCCTTCTCAAGGCTGACCGCATGAGCATGGCGAACTCGCTTGAGCTGAGGGTGCCCTTCCTCGACAAGGAGGTATTCAAGGTCGCGGCAAGCCTGCCGACCGATCTGCGCGTGAACAAGCAGAACACCAAATACGCCATGCGCAAGGCGGCTGCGCGTCACCTTCCCGAGGCTACCGCCGAGAAGGAAAAGCTCGGCTTCCCCGTGCCCACCAGAGTTTGGCTGCGCGACGAGAAATACTACGAGATCGTAAAGAGGAAGTTCCAGAGCGCGACCGCGCAGAGGTTCTTCAATACCGACGCCCTGATCGGCTGGCTGGATGAGCATTTCAGCGGCAAGGAGGACAACAGCCGGCGCGTCTGGACGGTTTATGTCTTCCTCGTCTGGTACGATATATATTTTGACGACAGGGATCCGAAGGTCCAAAAGCCCGTAAACCATCTCGACGAGCTCAAGGCTGTCGCCGAGGCAAGGCGTGAAAAGCAGATCGACGCGCCCGGCGAGGTCATTATGGCTGCAGCCGAGGCGATCGACGAGGATTATGACGCTCCCGACTTCGGGATCGACAAGAGCGCCCGCCAAGCCGAGCCCGAGGACGCGGGAGAGCCCGCGATAGTCGAAAACGACGAGGCTCCGGTTGTCGAGGCGGAGCCCGAGGAGGAATACGTCAATATCCAGAATCCCGAGGACAACGAGATATATTCCGCTCCCCGCACGCCTCAGACTCCCGCCGAGGAAATGCAGCTTGCGATCGACAGCATCGAGCGCCGCGCGAAATATCTCGACGAGCCGAACGTCATCTCCGACGAGGCTGTTGACAGCATAGTGAGCCAGATAAGCTTTTTCGACGACGAGGAATAAGCCGTGCGCCGTTTGAAAATAAGCTTTTTCACCGGCAAGCCCCGAAAAACCTTAAATAATATAATAGCGAAGCCGCGTGCTCCGAGGCGCGCGCCCGAACCGCGCGGCGTAGCCCTTTCTATATTTTGAATGTTATGGATCTTACGGAAAAAACAATTAATTCAAAGGAAATATTCAACGGGCGGGTGCTTCACCTCCTCCATGACGAGGTGGAGCTGCCCGACGGCGGAACCGCCATGCGCGAGATCGTGACCCATCCGGGCGGCGTCTGTATAGCCGCAATGGACGAGCGCGACAATCTGCTGTTTGTGCGGCAGTTCCGCTATCCCTACAAGGAGATAGTGCTCGAGCTGCCCGCGGGCAAGCTCGAAAAGGGCAGCACCCCGCTCGAAAACGGCAAGCGCGAGCTGCTGGAGGAAACCGGCGCCGAGGGCTATTCGTATATATCGCTCGGACAGCTTTATCCTTCTCCCGGCTATACTAACGAGATAATCCACCTCTATGCCTGCCGCGTAAAGAGCATGGGCGAAAGCTGTCCCGACGAGGACGAATTCTTGTGCGTCGAGAGGATCCCGCTCGACAAGGCGGTCGAGATGGTGCTCAACAATCAGCTTCCCGACGCGAAAACCCAGACCGCCGTACTCAAGACCAAGCTTCTGCTTGACAGCGGCAAAATTTGAGCCATGAGAGTTTTTGATGAAATAATTCCCGAGAAGAATAAAACCGCCGTCGCACTGGGATATTTCGACGGTATCCACCTGGGACACCGGGACGTGCTCGGTTCCGCGGCGGCTCAGGCAAAAAACGGGCTTGTTCCCGTCTGCCTTACCTTTTCAAAAAGCCCGAGATCGGTGCTCGGCGGCGAGCCGCTCAATTCGATAATGACTCGCGACGACAAGATCAGGGCGCTCGAATCGCTCGGAATCGAGCAGGTTTGCTTTGCGGACTTCAAGTCGCTTATGAATCTTTCCGCCCGCGATTTTGCCGAAAGGATACTTTTCGGCGCCCTTAACGCTCAGCGGCTTTTCTGCGGCTTCAACTACCGCTTCGGCAAGGACGCCGAAGGCGATACCGGACTGCTCTCGGAGCTCTGCGCCCTTCGCGGCGCCGAGCTCACGGTTTTGCCGCCGCGAAGGATAGACGGCGACGTCGTATCCTCCTCGCGGATCAAGCTGCTTCTCCACCAGGGGAAGCTGATCAAGGCGAACGAGCTGCTCTGCGGGCGCTTTGGCTTTCGCGGCGAGGTCATTCACGGAAAGAGGCTGGGCAGAGAGCTCGGCGCTCCGACGATCAACATGGCTGTCCCCGAGGGGATGCTGCTGCCGAGGTTCGGAGTGTACGCCTCTTCTGTGACGCTTGAAAACGGCGAAGAATACTGCGGAGTCACAAACGTCGGTATCAAGCCGACGGTCGGCGGCGTCAGACCCGGCTGGGAGACCTGGATGCCCGATTACAGCGGCGGCGAGCTCTACGGACAAAAAGCAGACGTCAGGCTTCTTGATTTCATCCGCGCCGAAAAACGCTTCCCGGGACTTGAGGAGCTGAAGCAAAATATCCTTGCCGACAGCGAAACGGCGAAGAAGATATACTTATCGATTGAAGCAAAATGAAAATTGCCCCTTGACAAATCCTGCCAGGGGGCTAAAATATTATAAGCGACACCGTGCGCCTGAATCATGCGGTGTCATATCAGGAAAGAGGTAATCAAGTTGAAGAAAAAACAGTTCAAATCCGAATCAAAGCGCCTGCTTGATTTGATGATCAATTCGATCTATACTCACAAGGAGATCTTTCTGCGCGAGCTTATTTCAAACGCCAGCGACGCCATTGACAAGCTCTGCTTCATCGCCCTTACCGACGACAAGCTGGGCATGACCAGAAGCGACTTCAAGATCAACATTTTTTCCGACAAGGACGCCCGCACCCTCACCATCACCGACAACGGCATAGGCATGGACAGGGAGGACCTCGAAAACAACCTCGGCACCATCGCCTCCTCCGGCTCTTACAAGTTCAAGCAGGAGCTTGAGGAAAAGAGCGACGATATCGACATCATCGGTCAGTTCGGCGTGGGCTTCTACTCCGCCTTCATGGTCGCCAAGTCCATCACCGTCAACACAAGGAAGTACGGCAGCGAAACGGGCTTCTGCTGGCAGTCGAGCGGAGCGGACGGCTATACGATCGAGGAGCTTGAGAAAGAGAATATCGGCACCGAGATCATCCTCGAGCTCAAGGATAACACCGAGGACGAAAGCTACGACGAATTCCTCGACGAGTACCGCATCCAATCTCTCGTCAAAAAATACTCCGACTATATCCGCTATCCGATCATAATGGAAATGCACAAGAGCCGCGTAAAAGAGGAAACAAAGGACAGCGACAAGCCCGAGTATGAGCAGTACACCGAGCAGGAGACCCTCAACAGCATGGTTCCGATCTGGCAGCGCCCCAAAAAGGACGTTAAGCAGGAGGAGTATGACAACTTCTACAGGGATAAGTTCATGGCGGCGGACAAGCCCATCCGCACCATCGTCACCTCCGTCGAGGGCGTAGTCACCTACAAGGCTCTGCTCTTCATCCCCTCGGCGACTCCCTACGACTACTACACCAAGGAATACAAAAAGGGCTTGCAGCTCTATTCCAGCGGAGTTCTTATCACCGAAAACTGCGAGGAGCTGGTTCCCGAGCATTTCAGATTCGTAAAGGGAATCGTGGACAGCGCCGACCTCTCGCTCAATATCTCGCGCGAAATGCTCCAGCATGACCGCCACCTGCTCACGATCGCCTCAAACCTCGAGAAGAAGATCAAGAACGAGCTCGCCTCAATGCTCAAGAACAAGCGCGAGGACTACGAGAAATTCTTCTCAGCCTTCGGCAGACAGCTCAAATACGGCATAGTATCCGACTTCGGAATGCATAAGGACGAGCTTGTTGATCTTTTGATGTTCTACTCTTCGACCGAGAAAAAGCCCGTCACCCTCTCGGAATATGTCGAGCGCATGAAGGATGATCAGAAGTTCATCTATTTCGCCACCGGCGAATCCGCCGCTGCGATCGACGCTCTGCCCCAGACCGAGCTTCTGCGCTCAAAGGGCTTTGAGATCCTTTACTGCACCGAGGACGCGGACGAGTTCACCCTCCAGACCCTGATGATGTACAAGGAGAAGCGCTTCTGCTCCGCCACCAACGACGATCTCGGCATCGAGAACGACGAGAAGCCCGAGGAGGAAAAGGACAGCTCCGCTCTGCTCACCTTCGTCAAGGAGACCCTCGGCGACAAGGTTTCCGAGGTAGTGGCGTCCAAGAAGCTCGTTTCCCATCCCGTCTGCCTCACCGCGAAGGGCGGCATCTCATTTGAGATGGAAAAGTATTTCAACGCCGTTCAGCCCGACAGCGGCATGAAGGCGCAGCGCGTGCTCGAGCTCAATCTCAGCCACCCCGCCGTACAGAAGATGGAAGCCCTCATTCAGACCGATATCGACAAGGCGCGCAAATACGCCGAGGTCCTCCACGCCCAGGCGGTGCTCATAGCGGGACTCCCGCTCGACAATCCGTCCGAGTATACGGACATCATCTGCGAGCTGATCTGATAATATCTTAGCATAAAGCGTTAAAACCCCGGAGATACGAGCTCCGGGGTTTTTCCTGCCGCCTTTCTATACGCGCGGAAAGGCAGACTTTATTGATTTTTATACTATCACCGCGCCGCCGAGGACGTAATCTCCGTCGTAGAGGACTACCGCCTGACCCTTGCAGATCGCTCTCTGAGGCTCGTCGAAAACGACTTCTATGGTGTCGCTGTCGAGCTGAGTTACCGTCGCGGGCTGCTCGGGCTGGTTGTAGCGCACCCTTGCCCTTACGCGCATGGGCGCGGTCAGCTCGGGGACGGAAATCAGGTTAAGATCCTTTGCGATAAGCCGTCGGGAGAAGAGCGCGGAGTTCTCGCAGAGCACCACGCGGTTGTTTTCCGTATCCTTTTCCTTGACGTACATCGGATGGGGGAGGGCAAGCCCCAGCCCCTTGCGCTGACCTATCGTATAGCGGATCATGCCCTTGTGCTCGCCGAGCACATTTCCGTTTTCGTCGACGAAGTCACCGCAGGGATAATTCTTTCCGGTGCGGCTCTCGATGAAGCGGTAGAATTTTCCGTCCGGCACGAAGCAGATATCCTGGCTGTCGCGCTTGCGGGCGTTGATAAAGCCGTTTTCCTCGGCGAGGGCGCGGGTCTGCTCCTTTGTCATCTCGCCGAGCGGGAAGTAAGACATTTCGAGCTGCTCCTGAGTGAGAGGCCAGAGCACGTAGCTCTGATCCTTGCTCTTGTCCTTGGATTTTTTCAGGAGATATCTGCCGCTCTCCGCGCTGTATTCCACAGTCGCGTAGTGACCCGTCACCACCTTGTTGAAGCCCAGCTCCCTCGCGCGCTCGATCAGTCCTCCGAATTTTATATAGCGGTTGCAGTCGATGCAGGGATTGGGTGTCGCGCCGCATTCGTAGGCTCTGATAAAGCGGTCGATCACCTCGCGCTCAAAGCTATCCCTGAAATTGAAAACATAAAAGGGTATCCCGAGCCGGCGGCAGACGCTGCGGGCGTCCTCGGCGTCGTCGAGAGAGCAGCAGGTTTTGTCCGCCGCCTCCGGAGGAGCTTCACCCTCGTAAAGCTTGAGCGTCACGCCCTCGCAGTCATAGCCCTGCCTCATGGTGAGAAGAGCGGCTACCGAGCTGTCGACTCCGCCGCTCAACGCGATCATCGCCTTCATTTTATTCACCGAGGCGGATCATCTCGTCAATGCAGCGCTTCGCGTCGCGGATGGTATCGCCGTCGAGGATGATCTCCTCGCCGCCCTTGCCCGCGAGAGCGTTGTAAACGTCGACGAGGGTAGTCGCCTTCATGTTGGGGCAGATAAGCTTGAGGCTGAGATAATGGAAGCTTTTGTCCGGGCAAAGATACTGAAGATGCTCGGCGATGCTGATCTCGGTTCCGATGATGAATTCCTTTTTATCACTGTTGACGGCGTAATTCATGATGCCGGAGGTCGAGCCGATATAATCCGCCGCTTCACAGACCGCGGGCACGCACTCGGGATGCACAAGAAGCTCCGCGTTCGGATAAAGCCGCTTCGCGAGCTTCACGTCGTCCGTATTGACGCAGGCGTGGATCGGGCAGCCGCCGTTGAGCAGCTTGATGTTCTTGTCGGGGCACTGCTTTTGCACGAACGCGCCGAGGTTGCAGTCCGGGATGAAAAGGATATTTTTGTTTTCGATTTTGTTGACGATCTGCACAGCCGAGGAGCTGGTGACGCAGACGTCGCAGATCGTTTTAAGCTCGGCGGTGGTGTTTATATATGCCACCACGGTGTAGTCGGGATATCTTTTCCTGACCTCAGCGATCAGCGCCTTGTCCATCTGATCCGCCATCGCGCAGCCCGCAAGAGGACTCGCGATGTATACGCGCTTTTCGGGAGAAAGGATCTTGCAGGTCTCCGCCATGAAGCGCACGCCGCACATCAGGATGTTTTTGTTCCTGACCTTTGAGGCGTCTACGCTGAGCTTGTAGCTGTCGCCCGTAAAATCCGCGATCTCGCAGATCTCATGCGCCTGATAGCTGTGCGCGAGCACGCAGACGTCGTTTTTTTCTTTTAATTCCAGTATTTTTTTCTGTAGCTCTGTTACGTTCATAAAGGACTTCCTTTCCGTCGGCAAACCGATTATTGTCTGAAAATGCCCTCGGCAGCACAGACAAACGGTGCTATTCTCAACGACTATTATACATTTTAATTATCCTCAATGCAATAGAAACCTTAAAGATTAAGCCATTTTTTGAGGCTTTCGGGGGCGTCGGAGAGGATAAAAGCAAAAATTAAAAGCAATTTTTTTAAAATATCTCTTTACAACGCTAAAATAGTGTGCTATAATATACCTACAAATTTTGAATCATAGGTTTTTGACCTGATGCGTTGCGCAGGTATAAACCGTGACGATGAATTTAGTAATTCTTAAGAAATGGAGAGATATCAAATGAAAAGAATTATCACAGCTGCGGCTGCGGCTCTCATCGTTGCTTTCTCAGCGGTACCTGTATTCGCAGGAACAAGCGTGAACAGCCCTGTTGCTACAACAGCGCCTACACCTTCAACTCCTTCCGATCCTACATCTCCTAAGACAGGTTCTGCTGACTTCGCGATCTATTCCGTGATTGCTCTTTCTGTAGCAGCTTGCGGTGCAGCTTCCGTAGTACTTGCTAAGTCAAAGAAATAATTTTGATTGAAGTATGAATTAAAGCCTCTTCAGTTGTGAGAGGCTTTTTTTCATGACGCTTTTTCTCATTGAGGTAAAAAATGAAAAAAAGAAAAACGATTGCCATAATTGTAATTATTATCAGCCTGATCGCGCTGCTTGGAGCGGTCGGTTTCCTGATTTTTAAAACGCTGAATACAAAACATACCGATGACGAGTATAAAAAGCTTGCAAGCTCCTATGCGAGCAATATCGACGTGACCGATCCTACCGAGGCTCAGCCGGCTACCGACGCTTCGGGAAGCACGGTATCTCCGGCGACCAAGCCCACCAAGAAGAGCGGAGACGGCGAACAGCCGGTGAACAACCCCGTTGACCTGAATTCTCTTTCTCAGCAGAATCCGGATGTTTATTCATGGCTTTATGTGCCCGATACAAATATAAATTATCCTGTTGCTCAGAGCGACGGCGACGATAACTATTATCTTCACAGGGACGTGTACGGAAACTACAGCTTCGCGGGAGCGATCTATTCCCAGAAGTGCAACAAGCGCGATTATTCCGACCGCGTTACCGTGCTCTACGGTCACAATATGCTTGACGGCTCGATGTTCGCTACCCTTCACAGATTTGAGGATCCCGACTTTTTCAGCAGCCACAAGTATTTTTATATTTTCACAAAGGATCGCAGACTGACCTACGAGGTCGTGTCAGCCTTTGTATACGACGACCGTCACATCATGAATTCCTTTGACTTTACGAACGACGAGGTGTTCAAAAACTGGCTTGAGGATTCCAAAAATCCCCACTCAATAAACGCGAACGTAAACGAATCCGTAAAGCTTGATCTCAACAGCAAGCTTGTGGTGCTGAGCACCTGCAACGATAATGATGTCGGAAGATATCTGGTCGAGGGGGTACTGATCAACGATGAGCCAACCGAATGATTTCAAAAATGACGGAAACGACCTGTATTCGAGCAGCGATATGCTGAGAAAAAGCCGTATGCGGGACTACGATGACGAGTCTTTCGCGGATGAGGAAGTCTCCGCGGGCTTTGAAGGCGAATCTGCCGATAACGGCGTTTCCGAGGGAATAAGAGCGATGGGCGAAAGGTTCCCCGTAGAGCGCGACGAGCGCAGCGTGAGCGACGACGCGGTTGACTACCGTTTTCCGAAGCACAAAAAAAAGAGGGGCACTTCCCATTCCGGCTACATCATGAGCAGCGAGCTCGACCCGGAAGCCGATCCCGAGCTGGAAAAGGAGGGGATCGGAGACTTTGTGCTTTCCGACCGCTCGCACAGCCGCCATCATCACAGCAGTCATCACCACAGCAGCCATCACCACAGCAGCGGCCATCACAAAAGCCGCCGCAAAAAGAAAATGAAAACATGGAAGAAAGTGCTGCTGATTATCGGCATAGTGCTGCTTTCACTCATTCTTATCGCGGTCGGTACCGGCGCGTTCCTGATTTATCAGGGTCAGAGGGCGATGCTCGACAATCCCGTGGACGTCCGTCTCCCCGATGATATCGAGGCGAAGGTCGACGATACGGGCGACTATATCACCTACAAGGGCAAGAAGTACGAATACAACAAGAATATCACAAATATGCTCTTTATGGGCGTTGACAAAAACAGCATGGATGAAAGATACGAGGGCGGCGGCAACGGTCAGGCGGACGTCATCGCGATAGCTGCCTTCGATACAAAAACGGACAAATGCACCGTGGTCAATCTTCCGCGCGATACCATGACCGACGTACCCGTATACAGCGAAGGTATTTACGCGGGAATGCAGCGTCAGCAGATTTGTCTTGCTTACGCCTACGGGGATACCAACGAGCAAAGCTGTCAGAACACCATGACGAGCGTGGCGAGGATATTCTATAATCTCCCGATCAGCACCTATTTTGCGCTGGATCTCGACGGCGTTGTTTCTTTGAATGACGCGGTCGGCGGAGTGGACGTAGTATCTCCCGAGACGATCGCGGAGTTTGTCGAGGGCGAGAGCTACCACCTTGAGGGCATCGAAGCCGAGCATTTTGTGCGCAAGCGCTCGATGGAACAGGTCGACGCAAACCTCAAGCGAAACAAGCGCCAGCAGATCTACGCTACAGAGTTTGTGAAGAAGGTCGTTGCCGCGACCAAGAAGGATATCACCGTTCCGGTGTCGCTCTTTAACGCGTCCTCGCCCTATTCCTGCACTGACCTCGACCCTTCGCGCATTTCATATCTTGCCAAGGAGATCGTGACGGGAAACGGGCTGAAGCTCGAGATCAAGAATGTCGACGGAAAGATGACGTACAACGAAAAGGAGCAGCACGCCGAATTCAATATCGACGAGCAGAAGTTCTTTGAACAGTTCCTCGAGGTTTTCTACGTCGAGAAAAAGTAATACTAAACTCAAATAAAAAACAGACAATCTTTGCGGTCTATTTTCCGCAATACTTCGTTGTCGTCCTTGCAAGGCGCCAGCCTTGCGGCGTCCTTCGTCCTTGCAAGGCGCCAGCCTTGCGGCGTCCTTCGCCTCGTCTTGCGAAAAATATCCTCGCAAATCTTTGTCCACTTTTTATCTGAGATTAGTATAACGCCGACATCCTGAAAAAAACTAAAGATCAAAAAATTCCGACCCGGGCTTTTGCCTCGGGTCGGTTTTTGCTTAATTGATCAGTGGTCGCTTAACGGGAATGATCCCCGTTCTTGACCGTTTTGTTTGAGAGAAGCTTATTGACCATTTATTATTTCGCTCTGCAGCTCCCTTGAAAGCTCCATGATTTTTTTGTAGAGCTCACGCGCGTATTTGCCGTATTCGCCGCCGCGCGCCTCAACGGATCCGAGGATCTCATCCTCTCTGGCGCGGTTAAGTACGGGGATATCGTTTGCGATCTTGTATTCCGCGACCTCCCTGGAGCAGTCCATGCGCTTCATGAAAAGCTCGATAAGCTCGCTGTCGATGGCGTCTATTTCGCTGCGTATCGTGTTAAGCTCCTTCATGATAATTCCTCCGTAAGATTTATAAGAGCGATCGCCGCCGCCGCCTCGATCACCGGAACGGCTCGCGGCACTATGCAGGGATCGTGTCTGCCTTTTATTTCAAGCTCGGCGTTTTCGCCTGTCGAGAGGTTTACCGTGCGCTGCTTTTGCGCGATCGAAGGGGTAGGCTTGATCGCAGCGCGGAAGATGATCGGCATTCCGTCGGAGATGCCGCCGAGGATACCGCCGCAGTTGTTGGTTGCGGTGACGACCCTGCCGTTTTCCATTCGGAAGGGGTCGTTCGCTTGTGAGCCGCGCATTTTTGAAAGCTCAAAGCCCGCTCCGAATTCTATCCCCTTGACGGCGGGGATCCCGAAAACCGCCTTGGCTATCGCTCCCTCGACGCCGTCGAAGATCGGCTCGCCGATCCCGGCGGGAAAGCCCTTCACAACGCATTCGACGCTGCCGCCGACGCTGTCGAGCGCAAGCCTCGCCGTCTCGACCTCGGCGCGCATCTCGGTTTCCCGGGCTTCGTCTATGAGCGAGAAGGAAGAGGCGGAAAGCCTGTCAATAAGCTCGTCTTTTATATCGACGGGATCAAAATGTTTGTCGTACACGCCGCCTATATTGTAAATATGGGCGGCGATTCTTACGCCCTTTTTTTCGAGTATCTGCCTGCAAACTGCTCCCGCGAAAACCAAAGGAGCGGTGAGTCTGCCCGAAAAGTGTCCGCCGCCACGGACGTCGTTGCTGCCCCTGTAGCGCAGAAAGGCGGTGTAATCGCTGTGACCGGGACGGGGAAGGAGGGCGAGGTTCGAGTAATCCCCCGAGCGGGTGTTCGTGTTTTCGATAAGGGCGCAGAGCGGCGCTCCCGTAAGGACGTCGCCGAGAAGCCCGGAGAGGATCCTCGGCAGGTCGCTCTCCCTGCGCGGAGTGGCTGTCCTGTCTTTCCCGGGCGCGCGCCGCGACATCTGGGCGCGAACCGCGTCCATGTCGATTTTTACGCCCGCCGGCAAGCCGTCTATCACCACGCCGATGCCCGCGCCGTGACTCTCGCCGAAAATCGATATTTTTATTTTTTCTCCGAAGGTCGAGGACATGGCTTTTTCTCCTTTTATTAAATCAGCTCCGCTTTTCCGCCGATCGAGTTGTAATCGTCAAAAAACGCGGGATAGCTCTTGTTGACGCTCAGCGCGTCCGTGCAGCTTATCTCTCCCTCGGCGCCTGCCGCGCAGGTCGCCGCCGCCATAACTATTCGGTGATCGTTTTCGCCGGAGACGCTGCCGCCGGAGAGTGAGCCGCCCTTTATTTCCAGTCCGTCGGGAAGCTCTCTCGCGCTGCCTCCGAGCGAGTTTATCAGAGCGGCGGTGGTTTTGAGCCTGTCGCTCTCCTTTACCCGAAGCCGCGCGGCGTTGGTGATCCTTGTCGTGCCCTCGGCAAAGGCGCCGCAGACCGCGAGAGCCGGAACAAGGTCCGGGATCTGCGAAGCGTCGATTTCGATCGCTTTCAGCCTGCTTTTCTGAACTGTGACCGAGCTGCCCGTCTGCTCGAGCTCGGCGCCGAATTCCCTGAGCAGAGCGGCTATTCGCCTGTCGCCCTGCGCAGAATCTATATTTATATTGTTTACGGTGACTTCGCCGCCCACAGCGCCCGCCGCGAGGAAGAACGCCGCCTGCGACCAGTCGCCGTCCGTGAGATAATCCGAAGGTATATAATGCTGATTACCGCGGACGTGCCAGCCGTTGTCGAGAATATCGACCTCAATGCCGAACTTTGACATGGTGCGGATCGTCATATTTATATAACCCGCGCTCTGGATCGGCGAGGTGAGGATGATATCGCTGTCACCCCTGAGCAGGGGCAGAGCGAAGAGCAGTCCCGAGATAAACTGAGAGCTGACGTCGCCAGGGACGCGGAAAACGCCGCTTTTGAGCCTGCCGCTTATTTTCAGCGGCAGACCGCCGCCGCTTTCCGGACTCACGCCTTTTTCGGGGAGCGCCTCACGGTAAACTCCGAGGGGGCGCTCGGGGAGCCTGCCTCTGCCGGTAAATTCCGCGTCGATGCCGCCTGCGGCGGCAACTGGGATCAGAAAGCGCAGGGTGCTGCCGCTCTCGCGGCAGTCAAGCAGCGCTTTTGGTTTTTTGAAAATATCCGTGCCGTCGATAGTCAGAACGTTTTTGTTTATTTCCGCTTTCGCTCCCAGCGCCTCGACGCAGCCGATCGTCGCCTTGATATCCTCCGAGAGCGCCACGGGAGATACGGTGCAGACGCCGCCGGAGAGAGCCGCGCAGATAACGGCGCGGTGGACGTCGCTTTTTGAGGGCGGAGCATCAATTGCTCCGAGGGGAGAGAAGGGTTTAAAATGTACACTTTTCATATTAAGGAACCGTAATAAATCTTTCAAAGTCTTCAAGAGCGGTCTTTCGGATGAGGCTTTCGCCTATTCTTTTGAGCATCACCGGGCTGATCGAGCCGAGGGCGGTTTTTTTGTCGCCCATAGCCGCCTGCGCCAGCTCGTGAGCCGAAAACCGGGTCGAGGTCGGCAGACCGTATTTTTTGCATACGGAGGCTATTCTTTCGGCGGTGCCGGGTTCGGTGATCCCGCGCTCCTCGCCGATATTCGCGATCATAACCATGCCGACCGCGACGGCCATGCCGTGAGTTATCCCGCCGAAGCCGCTCAGCTTTTCTATCGCATGACCGAGGGTGTGCCCGAAGTTAAGAAGCATTCGCTCGCCAGCCTCGCGTTCGTCGCGGCTGACGACGTCGCGCTTGATTTTTACGCAGACCTCGATGACGTCCTCCAAGCGCTTGAAGGCGTTTTCGCGTTCCAGAAACTCAAAGAACTCCGCGTCCTTGATGCAGCCGTACTTTATGACCTCGCCCATCCCGTCGCGCATGAATTCGTCGGGCAGGGTCGAGAGGGTGTCGGGATCGATGAGCACGGCGAGCGGCTGATGGAACGCGCCGACCAGATTTTTGCCCTGAGGCAGGTCGACTCCCGTTTTTCCTCCGACAGAGGAATCTACCTGAGCGAGAAGCGAGGTCGGGATCTGCAAAAAATCGATACCGCGCAGATACGAAGCCGCCGCGAAGCCCGCCATGTCGCCGCAGACGCCGCCGCCGAGGGCGACGATAACATCCTTTCGCGTCATTCGGAAATCCGCAAGGCTCGAATAGATCGAGGCGATCGTATCAAGCGTTTTGTTTTGTTCCCCCGCGGGGAAAATATGAGTGTTCACCGAAAAGCCTTGGGTCAGCAGCGAGCTTTGCACCCTCTGCTTGTAGATCGGGGCGACGTTTGTATCGCAGACGATCGTTACCCTTGTTGCCTGAGTCAGGCCTCTGAGCAGCTTGCCGCAGGAGTCGAGCAGACCGCGCTCAATAAATATATCGTAGGGTTTGCCGGTGCTCACATGAACGGTTTTCATAAGCTCCTCCTTATTCTCCGAGCCGCTGCTTTACCAGATGACCCTGTTCGAGCAGCTCCTCAAGCGCTGCCTTGTCGTTGTTCTTTATGGAATCAATGATATTTGTGATGTTTTTTATCAGGATGTCAAGCTCCTCGATCAGCGGCTCCCTGTTCTCGAGGAACAGCTCGCTCCAAAGCTTTGAGTTGATGTTCGCGACTCTTGAAACGTCGCGGTAGCTGCCCGCCGAAAAGCCGTCGTGATTGGGACAGCTGGGACTGAGAACGTAAGAGCAGGCGAGAACGTGAGGAAGCTGTGAGGTGAAGGCTATCATGCGGTCGTGCTCCTCGGGGGTGGTGATTTTGACCGTCCCGAAGCCGATCGAGAGCGCGAAGTCCGAAAGCTGCTCAACCCTTTCCGGCGGAGCGCCGCAGGGCGTGATGATGAAGCTCGCGCCGTCAAAAAGGCTGTCGTCGCTCACCTCGTAGCCGTTCTTTTCTTTTCCCGCCATCGGGTGACTTCCGATGAAAACAAAGCCGAATTCCCGGGAAAGCTCCTCGAGCTGCGGGCAGATCGCGCGCTTGATTCCCGAGGAATCGGTGACGATCGCGCCCTTTTTGATGTATTTTCCGTTTGCGGAGATGTAATCTATGCACGCCCCGGGATACATGCAGAGGATGATAAGGTCGGCTTTGCCGAGACTTTCCGCTGTGCCGATCTCGTCTACGGCGCCGTCCGAGAGCGCTCTTTCAGCGACCTCAGCCGAGCGGTTGACGCCGATCACATGGTGGTTCGTATGCTTTTTGATGGTCTTGCAATAGCTTCCGCCGATTATGCCCAAGCCGATGACCGCGATGTTCATAAGTATTCTCCGATCCTTCGGGAGCGCCGCGCGAGCCTCCGGCACGTATTGCGCGGCGTTGCCCTTGTTGTTTTCAATATTTTATCACTTTAAATTGATACAGTCAAGTGTGAGGGAGGCTTTTTATAAGCTCGATCATCGCCGCGGTGGTCTTGATCGGCGTATTCTGCCCTTCAACGGTGTAATCCGCAGCGGCGCGGTACAGCGGGAGCCGCTTGTTGTAAAGCTCCGTCATAGCCCTGTCCTTATCGGGACGCTGCAGAAGGGGGCGTACCCTGTCGTTCCTCAGCCGATAGCGTATCACCTCAAGCGGGACGTCGAGCAGCACGATCGTGTCCTTGCCCTTGAACGCCTCAACGTTGCGCTCAAAGGTGAGCGCGCCGCCGCCCGAGGCGACTATAAGCCGCTTCATTTGGCTCAGCTCAACGCAGGCTTCGTGCTCGAGCTCTCTGAAATGAGCCTCTCCGAAGAGCTCAAAGATCTCCGAAACGCTCATTCCCGCCTTTTGTTCAATATAGCGATCCATATCAATGAATCTTCTGCCCGTTTTGCGGGCGGTGTTTCTTCCTATAGTCGATTTTCCGCAGCCCATGAAGCCGCAGATGATAATATTGTTCATCGCGCGCCTACCTGTTCGCGAGCTCACGCGACGCGAGGACGCAGAGCTTCTCGATATCCTCTTTTGCGAATTCGGAGCCGTTCCAATGCCTTTGAGCCTCAGCTGCCTGCCATACGAGCATTGACATACCGCCGACGGCAAGCGAGCCGTTAGCCTTCGCCTGCCTGACCAGAGCGGTCTCAAGCGGATTGTAGACAGCGTCGAATACCGCGGCGCATCTGCCGATCGCGCAGCGGTTCACGGGCTGAGCGTCAACATTTGGGTACATCCCGACCGGGGTGGTGTTTATCAGCAGGTCTACCATGCCGATTATCTGATTTATCAGCCCGAAGCTCACCACGGCGTCCGGGAGCTTTCTCGTGATATTGAGGCAGAGCAGACCCGCCTTGCCGACGCTCTGAGGACGAACCGCGAACTCAAGCTCAAGCCCGCGCCGCGCCAGCTCAAAGGCTATCGAGCGCGCCGCGCCGCCGCAGCCGAGGATAACTATCCTGCCGCCGAGAGTTATTCCCGCGGCTTCCGTCGCCCTGATGAAGCCGTCGGGATCGGTGGTGAAGCCACGGCTCCCGTCCTCGCCGTTGCGCACGGTATTCACGCTGCCGCAAAGCCGCGCCTTTTCGTCGAGGCTGTCGAGATAGGGGATAATGCTCTGCTTGTGCGGGATAGTCACGTTGTAGCCGTCAAGCGCGCTCAGGACGCTTTTGTATTCCTCGCCGAGCTTTTCGGGAAAAATATCGAGCTGTGTGTAATCCGCCTCGACTCCCGCCAGCTCAAACAGCCTTTTGTGAATAAACGGCGACATCGTATGCCCGATCGGGTGCCCGATAACCGCGTAATGCTTTCCGCTCATGATCATCATACCTCCGTAAAACCGCTCAAATCTTCCTATTCATTTACTGCCTTATAATAAAAAAACTATGCAAATTTAGAAAATTTTAAAGAAATTTCGATTTACATATTGACAAAGGCGCGGTTTATCAATAATATTGAAGTAGCAAAAGACCTGATACTATTTTCAAACAGACCCCTTTAACATTTGTTGCTGACTTATTATTAAAGTCTTTCTGCATTTGAAAACGGTATAATTTTATCTTTGCTAACCATTGTAGCATAAAACCTGTGCTTTTGTCTATATGAATAATGACAGGTACAAAATTTTTTCAGGGAGGAAATTATAATGGTATTAGAAAAAGTAAAGGCGATCCTCGCGGAGCAGTTCGACGTTGATGAGGACAAGATCACTAACGACACCGATCTCCAGGAAGATCTCGGCGCTGATTCCCTCGACGTTGTAGACCTTCTCATGTCCATCGAGGACGAGTTCGAGGTCGAGGTTCCCGACGAGGAGATCGAGAACATCAAGACCGTCGGCGCTCTTGTTGCTTACATCGAGGCTAATTCATAATTTTTCAGCATTGAGAAACGTCATCCGCGTGATGGCGTTTTTTCTTTTAGGTATTTGTTTTATATTCCAAAAAGAAAACAAAACAGACAAGCTATATGATAAAATAAGCGTGACTATGATTAACATGGGAGGCTGATTTTGTGTCAGACGTAATCAGAATTTTTGTAGAAAAGCGCGAGGGCTTCAACGTTGTAGCCAAGCAGACCCTGTGGGATATCCGCCACAATCTCGGTATGCGCAACGTGACCGATCTGCGCTACATCGTGCGCTATGATATCGAGGGACTTACCCGCGACGAGTACGAGCACGCGAAGGGCATCGTGCTCTCGGAGCCGAACGCCGACGTGATTTACGAGGAGGTGCTGCCTGTTTCGGCTGGCTGGCGCGTATTCGCGATGGAGTATCTGCCGGGTCAGTATGACCAGCGCGGCGACTCGGCGGAGCAGTGCGTTCAGCTTCTTACCCAGGGCGAGCGCTGCAAGGTGCTCACGGCGCGCGTTATCGCGCTCAAGGGCGACCTCACTGACGACGACCAAAAAAGGATCGAGGACTATCTCATAAATCCCGTAGAGAGCCGCCTAGCCTCTCTTGAAAAGCCCGAGACCCTCGACCTGGAAACTCCCGTACCGGAGGACGTAAAGCGAGTTGAGGGCTTTATAGACTGGGATGACGCCGAAATGTCGGATTACTACGGCTCAATGGGCTTCGCCATGACCCTCGACGATTTGAAATTCTGCCGCGATTATTTCCGCGACACCGAGCACCGCGATCCCAGCGTTACCGAGCTGCGCGTGATCGATACCTATTGGTCGGATCACTGCCGCCACACGACCTTCCTCACCCGTCTCAGCGAGGTCGAGGTCGAGAAAGCCGCGCTCGGCTCCGTGATCGAGGACGCTCTCAGGGAGTATTACGCGACCCGCGACGAGGTCTACGGCAAGGACACAGACAGAATAGTTTCCCTTATGGATATGGCTCTCATGGGCATGAAATCCCTCAAAAAGAAGGGCATGATCCCCGATCTCGACGAGAGCGAGGAGATCAACGCCTGCTCTGTTGAGGTTCCCGTCACGATAGACGGCAAGACAGAAAAATGGCTCGTTCAGTTCAAAAATGAAACCCATAACCACCCCACCGAGATTGAGCCCTTCGGCGGCGCGGCGACCTGCCTCGGCGGAGCTATCCGCGACCCGCTCTCGGGCAGAGCTTACGTCTATCAGGCTATGCGCGTAACAGGCTCTGGCGACCCGACGATCCCCTTCAAGGACACCATGCACGGCAAGCTGCCCTCGCGCAAGATAACCACAGGCGCGGCTAACGGCTACAGCTCCTACGGAAACCAGATCGGACTTGCCACAGGTCAGGTAGTCGAGCTTTATGACAAGGGCTACGTCGCAAAAAGAATGGAGATCGGCGCGGTTATCGGCGCTTCTCCCAAGGAAAATGTTATCCGTGAAACTCCGCTGCCCGATGACGTTATCGTTCTTCTCGGAGGCAGAACCGGACGCGACGGCTGCGGCGGCGCTACAGGCTCCTCCAAGGCTCACACCGAAAGTTCGATCGAAACCTGCGGAGCGGAGGTCCAGAAGGGCAACCCGCCGACAGAGCGCAAGATCCAGCGCCTTTTCCGCAATCCCGAGGCGGCAAAGCTCATCAAGCGCTGCAACGATTTCGGCGCGGGCGGCGTCTGCGTAGCTATCGGCGAGCTCGCCGACGGACTTACCGTCGATCTCGACAAGGTGACAAAGAAATACGACGGACTTGACGGCACGGAGCTGGCGATCTCCGAAAGCCAGGAGAGAATGGCTGTTGTGCTCGATAAAAACGATGTCGAAAAATTTATAGAGCTTGCGGCGGCTGAGAACCTTGAGGCTACCGCTGTCGCGAAGGTCACGGAAAGTCCCCGCCTGACCATGAACTGGCGCGGAGACAAGATAGTTGACCTGAGCCGCGCCTTCCTGAACACAAACGGCGTTACCCAGGTCGCAAAGGCGTTTATCTCCGCTCCGAAGGCGGAGGACTGCTACCGCGAGGCTTGTCCCTCGGTTCTCGAGGGTCTGCCCTTTGAGGAGGCGATCGGAGAAAATATGGCGCGCCTCGAGGTCTGCTCACAGATCGGACTTTGCGAGCGCTTTGACGCCTCGATCGGCGCGGCGACGGTTATCATGCCCTTCGGCGGAAAGACCCAGCTCACTCCCCAGGAGGCTATGGCGGCAAAGCTTCCGCTCGAAAAGGGCGAGACCGACGACGCCACCGCCATGAGCTACGGCTTCATCCCTGCCGTTTCACGCTGGAGCCCCTTCCACGGCTCCGCTTACGCGGTCGTCGAGAGCGCATCAAAGCTGCTGGCGATCGGCGCGGATCCCCTCAAGGCAAGACTCACCTTCCAGGAGTATTTTGAAAGACTCAACGACGTCCCCTCGCGCTGGGGCAAGCCCGCGGCGGCTCTGCTCGGCGCTATGCAGGCTCAGCTTCGCCTGGGACTTCCCTCTATCGGCGGCAAGGACAGCATGTCCGGCTCCTTTGAGGATATCGACGTCCCGCCGACTCTCGTCAGCTTCGCCGTAGCCATGACCAAGGCGAGCAAGACGATCTCAGCCGAGTTCAAGCAGCCCGGCTCAAAGGTGATTTACGTTCCCGTTCCCGAGAACAGGGAGACCCTCATGCCCGACTGGGACAAGCTCGTCGCAATGTACAAGGCGGTCTACGCTCTCATGGAGCAGGGCAAGGTGCTCTCCGCCTCAGTCGTTAAGGAGGGCGGCGCCGCTGCCTGCGTCTGCAAGGCGGCGTTCGGAAATATGCTCGGCTTCAGATTTACAAAGGAGCTTACCGGCAAGGAGCTGTTCGCGCCTCTTTCTGGCTCGCTCGTCATCGAGCTTGCCGACGGCGCTCAGCTTGACGGCGACGTGCTCTGCTACGACCTCGGAACAGTTACCGACGACGCAAGGATCACAATGGGCGGCGCTTCCGCCGACCTTAAGGATATTATCGAAAAGTGGACCGCTCCCCTGGAGAAGGTGTTCCCGACTCAGGCGGAGTGCCCCGAGCCGGAGGTCGACGTTCCGCTCTTTACCGAGCGCAGCACAGCTTCTCCCGCGATAAAGACCGCCAAGCCGAAGGTGTTCATCCCCGTATTCCCGGGCACCAACTGTGAGGTCGATACCGCCCGCGCCTTTGAAAAGGCGGGAGCCGAGGTCGAAATGCTTATCGTGAAGAATCTCACTCAGCAGGGCATCGAGGAAACCATCCTCAAAATGGAAAAGCTCATCTCCGAGTCGCAGATGATAATGCTTCCCGGCGGCTTCTCGGGCGGCGACGAGCCCGACGGTTCGGGCAAGTTCATAGCCACCACCTTCCGCAATCCCAGAATCTCCGAGGCGGTCAACGAGCTGCTCAAAAACCGCGACGGTCTGATGCTCGGAATCTGCAACGGCTTCCAGGCGCTCATAAAGCTCGGTCTCGTGCCCTATGGCGAGATCCGCGATCTTAAACCCACCGACCCGACCCTGACCTTCAATACCGTCGGCAGGCATATTTCTCATATAGCTTATACCCGCGTAACCTCGGTCAAATCCCCGTGGTTCAGCGGCGTGAACGCCGGCGATGTTTTCGCGGTTCCCGTATCCCACGGCGAGGGCAGATTCATGGCGGATACCGAAACCGTCAGGCGCCTCGCTGAAAACGGACAGATCGCCACCCAATATGTCGATCTCAGCGGAAATCCCGGCAGGAGCATCGAGTTCAATATCAACGGCTCGGTCTGCGCGATCGAGGGCATCACCTCGCCCGACGGCAGAGTGCTGGGCAAGATGGGTCACAGCGAGCGCAAGGGCGAAAACCTCTACAAGAACGTCCCCTTTGAGAAGGATCAGAGGATCTTCGAGAGCGGCGTTAAGTATTTCGGTTGATTCAGTATCATAAAAAACGGGCAGACGATCCGGCGATCCGCCGAGTGTTCTGCCCGATATTTTTCATCATATTTAGAAAACCGATCGAGAAAAAGGATTATTTTTCCCGATTTTCATCTATCCCGCCGAGCACCTTATACAGAAGTGTGTGGAGGGTGATCGCTTCCTCGCGGGTGAGCTTAACGCAGGCGCCGACCCGCGCCGGGATATCCACCGCTTCGTTTCTGAGCTTTTTGCCCTTTTCGGTGATCTCCACCAAGAGCACGCGCTCGTCCTCCTTTGAGCGGCAGCGCTGCAAAAAGCCCTTTTGCTCCATACTCTTTAGCACGGGAGTGAGGGTGCCGGAGTCAAGGTGCAGCTTAGAGCCGAGCTGCTTGACGCTGCATTTTCTGTATTCCCACAGCACCATCATAACGATGTACTGCGTATAAGTCATGCCCAGCTCGTCGAGGTAGGGGCGGTACTGCTTTGTCACCTCGCGCGCCGCGGCGTAAAGCGGAAAACAGAGTTGATTGCTCAGATACAAGCCTTCATAGCCGTTTTCATCCATTGCCCGATTCCGCCTTTCTCTGCGCGGCTCTTACGGCGAGCGCGAGCTGGTCGGCGCAGGAGGTCGGTCTCATGCCGCAGGTGTTGCCCTTGAGCTTGCTTTCGATCTCGTCCACGGTCATGCCGTCAACGAGCTTTGAGATAGCCTTGAGGTTGCCGTTGCAGCCGCCGGTGAAGCGGACGTTGCTGACAACGCCGTCGTTCAAATCAAATTGTATCTGTGAGGAGCAGGTGTTTCTGGTTTTGTATGTATAACGCACGGTGACACTTCCTTAGAAAGCTTTGATACAATGATTATACCGTCATTTTTTGCGGATGTCAATACAAAAGCGCCGCGGAGAGAAAAATCTCAGCGGCGCTTGATCAACGGATTTTTATTACTCTGTTGCTTTGCCTTCGAGGAGCTTGTAAACAACTGCCGCGACAGCCGCGCCTACGAAGGGACCGACGATGAATACCCACAGAGCGCCCATGGGAGCAGCGTTGCCGTTCATGAGAGCTACGAGAGCGGGACCGAAGCTTCTGGCGGGGTTGACGGAGGTTCCGGTGAGACCGATGCCGAGGATGTGAACAAGGGTCAGGGTAAGACCGATGATGAGGCCGCCAAAGGAGCCGTGCTTGAACTTCTTTGAGGTCACGCCGAGGATGGTGAGCACGAATACGAAGGTGAGAAAGCACTCGACCAGCAGACCCGCGACGGCGCTTCCGCCGACGTTGTCAAGACCGTTGGAGCCGAAGCCGCCCGTCTGATCCTTTACTCCGCCGAGGGTGAAGATAGCGGCGAGAACGCCCGCGCCCGCAAAGGCGCCGAGGCACTGAGCGACGATATAGCCGATGAAATCCGCGATCTTCATGCCGCCGGAAATGAGAACGGCGAGAGAAACGGCGGGGTTGATGTGACATCCCGAGATGTTGCCGACGCAGTAAGCCATGCCGACGATGACCAGACCGAAGGCGAGGGCTGTCAGGATGTAACCGCAGCCGTTTTCAGAGCCGCAGCCGACGAGCATAGCCGTTCCGCAGCCGAGAACGACCAGAACCATTGTGCCGATGAACTCGGCGATGTACTTTTTTACAGAAGCCATATTTTTTCCTCCTTTGTATGCGGCGATGACTCAGGCGCCGCGATGAATTTTTTCATCATATTTAATATATCATATTTTTTTGCGCATTGCAAGCAATTATAAACAATAATTTCAAAACTATTGATTACAATTTATTAAACAATAACCAAGAGCGTCAATTTATTTCATCCAGATAAGAGAAGAAAAGAATTGCTCGTAGGCGTCGTCCCAGCCGTCGATGGCGTTTACCCCGCCGCCGTTCACGCTTCGCAGCTTTGCGTCGCTGCTGTCCATTCCCACCGTAAAAAGCTCCCCCGCGGTGATTTGGCAGCCGAGCGATCGGCAAAGAGCGCAAAAATCCTCCACAGGCTCGTCGCTCTTCCTGGTTTTCAGCAGCCGTTCCTTGAGAGCGGGATCCTTTCGCGCCTCGCTCAATATTTTGTCAAGCTCCAATTCGATCATAGCTGTTCTCCTTAAAAAATGTGCCCGACTCCTTTTGAAGCCGGGCGTTTTTCTTATTCGATTGAGTTGTCGAGGTACTCCATGAGCTCCTCGTCGTCTTTTTTCTGCTTATCCTTAACAATAAAGAAAGCGGTAAGAGCTGCAGCGGCTACGGCAACAGCAGAAGCGATGCCGATGATCAGCCAGAAATTATTCTTTTTCATAATATTGACCTCCGTTTTATATATTTTTTGTTGATATTACTATTCTAAACGAAAAAATTAAAAAAGTCAACAGAAAAACAAAAAAAGCAGAGAAAAACTCTGCTTTTAAGGTTTGCAACACTTTTTTGATTACGCAGAAGCGTTCAGTCTCTTCGCGAGAGAGGATTTGCTTCTTGCGGCAGTATTCTTGTGAAGAATACCCTTCGCTACAGCCTGGTCGATTTTCTTTGTAGCAAGACGAACTGCCTCCTGCTTGTTGTCGGCGTTGGTATCAACAGCGTAGTAAGCCTTCTTGACAGCGGTCCTGAGTGCGGATTTAGCAGCCTTGTTGCGCGCTGTTTTTGCAGCGATAACCTTAACGCGCTTCTTTGCGGATTTGATGTTGGGCATTGTCCCACCTCCTTAAATTATCAGTCATTCGGGTAATATTCTAGCATATAACCCGCTAAAAATCAAGCTTTTTTTCAAAAAAATTCATTTTTTAAAATTACGGCGCCGTATTCTCAATATATTGTGGCAGGCGGTTAATAATAAAGGCAATACCGCACAATCAGCGGCGTTGCCTGAATGATGGGTCATTCGCCTTCATCCCCGTCGTTCCTGTTCCCGCGCTTTTTGGTGCGGATCGCCCTGATCCAGATTATCATCGCGACAACGAGATAGGCGATCATCACTCCCCTGAAAACCCAGCCGAGAGCGCCGTCGGTCACCGGAAGCTTCCAAAAAGCCTTCAGCGACTGCCACAGCGTCATAAAAACAAAGAAGCCTGTGAAAACAAAGAAGATCTTCTCGTGCTTAATGGCGAGAATAACGGTCAGGACAGCGAGCGCCGCCCAGACAAAGACGTAAGAGTTGGACATGAAATCGGTCATAATAAGTATCCTGATCATATTTTTATTTGCCGGCAGCAGCCTCGCGGCCGGTCGGCGGGAAAAACCGGCAGGAGCCGCCGCTCCCAGATCAAAAACGCGCTTTGGCAATCAAATCGGGATCCGGCATAGTAATAGTATACCTTCAAATTCCGGAAAGTCAAGAAAAATGTGACAAAAGGGTGAAGGCTTGGTGAAACATTCCGTTTTTCAAAAAAAGTTTTCAGAAAATACTTGACTTTTACTGACTTTGGTATTATAGTAATGGTAATGAGATTAGCACTCGACCGATGAGAGTGCTAAAACAAAGAGGTGAACGAAATGGAGCCTGCTGCAAGAAAAGAAAAAATCCTTGCGGCGATCATTGAAAGCTATATCAGCACGGGAGAGCCCGTCGGCTCAAAGGCGCTGATCGAGCAGTCGGGGCTTCAGGTATCATCCGCGACCGTACGCAACGACATGGCGGAGCTGACAAAGCGCGGGCTGATCGTTCAGCCTCACACCTCGGCGGGAAGGATCCCCACAGCCTCGGGCTATCGCTACTATGTAGATAAGCTTCTCAGCGTAGAGCCTCTGGCGCGGCAGAGCAGGGAATATATCCTCGACAGGCTGCGCGAGAGAGCCGATTCGCCCGAGAGTATCCTTCAAAACGCCGCGGAGCTTCTGTACCGCCTGACGGATTGTATCGCGCTTGCGACAACTCCCGACTCGCGGGACAGCAGGATTCGCAAGATCAGCTTTGTTCAAACGGGAGCCTACACCGCGATGGCGGTGCTGATATGCTCAAACGGCGTGATAAAGACGAAGCTTTTTCGCTGCGAATATCTCATTACACCCGAAATCCTCGGCATATTTGACAGAGCGATGGAGGACACCTTCGCGGGTATAGCCGTTTCCTCGGTAAACCGCCCCTTCATCCAGACCGCCGCGGCGCGGTTCGGAGAGCTCTCGCTGCTGATGCCTACGGCGCTGACGGCAGTTTGGGAGGCTTGCGAGCTCGCCGGCACGGTCAGCACCTGTCACAGCGGCTTCGGAATGCTGATGCGCGAAGGGGACTCGCCGCTTGCGGGCAGGATACTTGAGTTTCTGCAAAACAACCGCGAGCTTTCCGCGAACCTAGAAAAGCTTCCGCAGTACACCGCGGCGACCATCGGCAGGGAAAACAGCCGCGTGGAGCTTGCGCAGAGCGCCGTGATTTCGACCCGGTATCTCATTGACGGCAGCCCCTCGGGAGTACTCGCTGTGATCGGTCCGATGAGGCTCGATTACAGCAGGGTGTTTTCGATCCTGGAGGCGGTCAGTGAATGCGTCAGTGAGCTGATAGGCGAATTGATCCGCACAAACCCGTAAAGGAGGAAATAAGATGTCCAAGAAAAATAAAAAGCCGAAGCAGTCGGAGGCGGAGGAGATCCTCACCGAAGAATCCGAGGCGCAGGCTGAAGAGACGACAGAAGAGACGGCAGAAGAGGAGCAGGCTGAAGCCGAAGCTCCGAAGGAGGAAGAGGAGGAGGCTCAGGCTGATGAGCGCGACGAAAAGATCGCGCAGCTTGAAGCGCAGCTTCTCGAAAGCAAGGACAAATATATGAGGCTGGCGGCGGAATACGATAATTTCCGCAAGCGCACGGCGAACGAAAAGCTCTCGCTTTACGACGACGCGACCTCAAAGGCGGTAAAGGAGCTGCTTCCCGTTGCCGACAGCGTGAGAATGGCGCTCGAAAACCTCAAGGATTCCGATCCCGAGATCATCAAGGGCGTCGAGCTCATATCAAACCAGCTCACAAAGAGCTTTGATAAGCTCAAGATAGAGAGCTACGGCGAAGCGGGCGACGACTTTGATCCCAACCTTCACAACGCGGTTTCGATGGTCGACAGCGAGGAGCTTGAATCAGGCAAGATCGCAGCGGTTTTCCAGACGGGCTACAGGATCGGCGACAAGATCATCCGTCACGCGATGGTACAGGTAGTCAACTGAAGCATATAAAAGGAAACGGGAAGAAGCGCCCGAAAAGCGGAGCTGTCCGCCCGGCTAATAATCACCGTTTATCATTCAATTATCAATATCAATATCAACAATAATAACATTTGGAGGTATAATTATGGCAAAGACAATCGGCATAGATTTAGGTACAACAAACTCATGCGTAGCGGTCATCGAGGGCGGCGAGCCCGTAGTTATCGCTAACGCGGAAGGCTCAAGAACAACTCCCTCCGTAGTCGCTTTCTCAAAGGACGGCGAGAGGATGGTAGGTCAGGTCGCTAAGCGCCAGGCTATCACCAATCCCGACAGGACCGTAGCCTCGATCAAAAGAGAGATGGGTTCCTCGTACAAGGTAAACATCGACGGCAAGAGCTATACTCCCCAGCAGATCTCGGCTATGATCCTTCAGAAGCTCAAGAGCGACGCCGAGGCTTATCTCGGCGAGACCGTAACTCAGGCTGTCATCACCGTTCCCGCTTACTTCACGGACTCACAGCGTCAGGCTACAAAGGACGCGGGCAAGATCGCGGGTCTTGACGTCAAGAGAATCATCAACGAGCCTACCGCCGCAGCACTGTCCTACGGCGTAGACAAGGAAAACGACCAGAAGGTCATGGTTTACGACCTCGGCGGCGGCACCTTCGACGTTTCCATCATCGAGATGGGCGACGGCGTTCAGGAGGTTCTCGCGACAGCCGGTAACAACCGTCTCGGCGGCGACGACTTCGACAAGCGCATCATCGACTGGATGGTTTCATCCTTCAAGACAGATACAGGTATCGACCTTTCATCCGATAAAATGGCTATGCAGCGCCTCAAGGAGGCTGCAGAGAAGGCGAAGATCGAGCTTTCGGGCGTAACGACCTCCTCGATCAACCTGCCCTTCATCACAGCCGACCAGACCGGCCCCAAGCATCTTGACCTCACCCTCACAAGAGCTAAGTTCAACGAGCTGACCTCCGACCTCGTAGAGTCGACAATGGGTCCCGTCCGTTCCGCTCTCTCCGACTCCGGTCTGAGCATCGGCGAGATCGACAAGGTTCTCATGGTAGGCGGTTCCTCAAGGATCCCCGCCGTCCAGGAGGCTGTTCAGAAGCTTATCGGCAAGGAGCCCTTCAAGGGCATCAACCCGGATGAGTGCGTCGCCATCGGCGCCGCTATCCAGGCGGGCGTTCTCGGCGGCGAGGTCGACGGTCTGCTTCTCCTCGACGTTACTCCGCTGTCCCTCGGCGTTGAGACCATGGGCGGCGTAATGACCAAGATCATCGACAGAAACACCACCATCCCCACCAAGAAGAGCCAGATCTTCTCAACAGCTGCCGACAACCAGACTCAGGTTGAGATCAACGTTCTCCAGGGCGAGCGTGAATTCGCCCGCGACAACAAGCAGCTCGGTCTGTTCACCCTTGCGGGTATCGCTCCCGCAATGCGCGGAATCCCTCAGATCGAGGTCACCTTCGACATCGACGCCAACGGCATCGTAAATGTTTCCGCGAAGGATCTGGGAACCGGCAAGGAGCAGAAGATCACGATCTCCTCCTCCACGAATATGAGCAAGGAGGATATTGACAAGGCGGTCAAGGACGCTGAGCAGTACGCTGCCGAGGACAAGAAGCGCCGCGAAGAGGTCGACGCCAAGAACGAGGCGGAGAACCTCGCGTATCAGGCGGAGAAGCTCATCAACGAGAACGGCGACAAGCTCCCCGAGGCTGACAAGAGCACCATCAACACCAAGGTAGCGGCGGTCAAGGACGCTATCGCAAAGAACGATATCTCCCTGATCAAGACAGCCAAGGACGATCTCCAGAAGGCGCTCTATGACGTATCCGCCAAGCTCTATCAGCAGGCGGCTCCCCAGCAGGGCGCTCCCGATCCCGGCGCAGCGGCTCCCAATCAGGGCGCTCAGCAGAACGGCGGCGACCCCAACGTATATGACGCCGATTTCACCGACGTTGACGGCAACAACTAATATATAAAATGATTAGGAGGAGCTGCTTCGCGGCAGCTCCTTTCTCGTCAGTGCCTTATTACTTAACACCGGAATAAAATAGAGCAATCTTTTTGGCTTGATTTTCGCGTAACAGCGCTGACAATGAAGCGCTGCGGAGATCAGACCGCAAAGCTTGTCTGCTTTTTGTTGGGTATCGGTAAAATAAACGTGATCTCACGTTCAGGGAGGGCTTGCAATGGCAGATAAAAGAGATTATTACGAGGTGCTCGGGCTCAACAAGGGCGCGAGCGACGACGAAATAAAAAAGGCGTACCGCAAGTGCGCCAAGCAGTACCATCCCGATCTCCATCCGGGAGACAAGGACTGCGAGGAAAAGTTCAAGGAGGTCAACGAGGCTTACGAGGTCCTCTCCGACAAGGACAAAAAAGCGCGCTATGACCAGTTCGGTCACGCGGGAGTAGATCCCAACTACGGCGCGGGCAACCCCTATCAGGGAGGAAGTCCCTTCGGCGGCGGCATCGACCTCGACGACATCTTCGGCAGCTTTTTCGGTGGCTTCGGCGGCAGACGCGGAAGGAACGCCAACGCTCCCGTGCGCGGAAGCGACGTTGAGGCGAGCATCACCGTCACCTTTGAGGAGGCGGCAAAGGGCTGCACCAAGAAGATCACCTATAACAGCATCGACAACTGCGACGACTGCCACGGCACGGGCGCCCAGCCGGGAACCCAGGCAAAGACCTGCTCGGCGTGCGGCGGCACCGGAAGGGTGACGATAAACCAGCGCACACCCTTCGGCGTGGTTCAGACCCAGAGAAGCTGCGACGCCTGCCACGGCAAGGGCAAGGTCGTGGATACTCCCTGCCGCAATTGCAACGGCTCGGGCAAGGTGAGAAAGCCCCATACCGTTGACGTCACGATCCCCGCCGGCATCAAGGATCAGCAGATCCTGAACGTTTCGGGACACGGAAACTCGGGCTACAACAACGGTCCTGCGGGCGATCTGCACGTATTTGTGAACGTGCGCAAGCATGAGCTTTTCGAGCGCAGAGGCGACGACGTATGGTGCGACCTGCCCATCACGTTCGCTCAGGCGGCGCTCGGCGCGGAGGTAAAGGTTCCGACCCTCGACGGCACGGTAAAATATACTATCCACGAGGGCACCCAGCCCAACGATGTATTCAAGCTCAAGGGCAGAGGCATCCAGAAGCTCGGCGGAAGAAGCAAGGGCGACCAGTACTGCCGCGTTGTTGTTGAGATACCCAAAAACCTCAACAGCAAGCACAAGGAGCTCATCAGGGACTTTGACAGGCTCCTGACCGAAAAGAACTACGCGAAGCGACAGGGCTTTTTTGAGAAGCTCAAAAAGCTCTTCAACGAATAAGAGGGCGCCATGAAAAGCTGGACAGAAATCAAAATAACGGTAAACGCCGCCGATATCGAAGCGGCGAGCGATATCGCGAACGTGGTCGTTCCCTACGGAATTTATATAGAGGACTATACCGACCTCGAGCAGACGATAGAGGATATAGCTCACGTCGATCTCATAGAGGAGGAGCTGCTAAGCAAGGACAGGAGCAAGGCTTTTGTTCATATCTACCTCGAGGAGGACGTATCTCCCGCCGAGGCGGTCGAATTTCTCAGCGAGCGCTACAACGCCGAGGGGATAGCTCACGAGATCGAGCTTCTCAACTGCGCCGAGGAGGATTGGCGCAACAACTGGAAGAAGTATTTTCACCCGACGCCTGTCGGCGAGAGGATCATGATAGTGCCGAGCTGGTATGAAAACTACGATACGCAGGGCAGGGTCGCGCTCACGATCGACCCGGGTCTTGCCTTCGGCACGGGAAACCATGAAACGACCCGCCTTTGTCTGAGGATGTGCGAAAAATACCTCAAGCAGGGCGACAGGGTGCTCGACGTCGGCTGCGGCAGCGGAATCCTCGGGATCGCCGCTTTGCTGCTTGGAGCTGAAAGCGCGATCGGAGTCGATATCGACGAGGTAGCCGTCCGCACCACCAAGGCGAACGCCGAGCTCAACGGCGTGAGCGACAGGCTCACCTCGATCTACGGCAGCTTTACCGAGCACGTCGAGGGCAAATTCGATATCGTGCTCGCGAATATAGTCGCGGACGCGATCAAATTCCTCTCAAAGGGCGTCAGCCAATTCATGAAGGACGACGCGGTTTACATCATGAGCGGTATAATCGACACCCGAGCCGAGGAGGTAAAGGCTGAGGTCTCAAAGTATTTCGAGATCATTGAAGAGCACCTGGAAAACGGCTGGGTCTGCTTAGTCGCGAAAATCAGAAAACAGAATACTACAAACGCATAATAATATGGATCAGGCTGTATTGCCTGATCCGCTTTTTTCATAACGATCAAAAAAACGCCGGCGCGAATTTTCCCTTCGCGCCGGCGTTGAATTTGAGAATAGTATTGTAAACGAAAATTATCCGAAGAACTTTTCGTGGATAGCTGAAACCGCCTTGTCTGCGTAAGCGGCGTCAATGAGGACGGAGACCTTGATCTCGCTGGTGCTGATCATTCTGATGTTGATCTGAGCGTCGTAAAGCGCCTCAAACATCTTTGTGGCTACGCCCGCGTGGCTTTCCATGCCCGCGCCTACGATCGAGATCTTCGCTACGTTATCATCGTAAAGGATGCCGCTGGCGCCGATGCTGTCAACGTAGTCCCTGAGAGCCTCAACAGCCTCCTGCCCCTTTGACTTGGCTACGGTAAAGCTGATGTCTTTCTTGCCGTCGTGACCGATCGACTGGAGGATGATATCTACGTTGATGCCCTTAGCCGAAACCTTTGAAAAGATCTTGAAGGCGATTCCGGGGATATTGGGAACACCTGTAATTGAAATTCTCGCAACGTCTGTATCCTTTGCAACACCGCTGATTAACATTTTTTCCATTTTCTTTGTTCTCTCCTTTACAATTGTTCCCTTAGCCTGAGTAAGACTCGAAAGCACCTCAAGCTCGATATTGTATTTTTTCGCCATTTCTACCGAACGGTTGTTGAGTACCTGAGCGCCGAGGGTGGCAAGCTCGAGCATTTCGTCGTAAGAGATCTCATCGAGCTTCGTTGCGTTGCGGACCTTTCTGGGATCGGCGGTGAAAACGCCCTCAACGTCGGTGTAGATCTGACAGAGATCGGCGTGCATCGCCGCCGCGATAGCTACGGCGCTGGTGTCTGAGCCGCCGCGTCCGAGGGTGGTGATGTCGCCGTAGCGGGAAAGACCCTGGAAGCCCGCGACTATAACGATATTTCTCTTGTCGAGAGCTGCGCGGATGCGGTCGGGAACGACCCTTCTGATCCTTGCCGCGGTGTGCGCCGAGGAGGTCTCAAAGCCGGCCTGCCAGCCGAGCAGCGAAACCGCGTGGAAGCCCAGCTTTTCGATAGCCATAGCCAGAAGAGATATTGAAATCTGCTCGCCGGCCGCCAGAAGCATATCCTGCTCGCGCTTTGAGGCGTTGGGATTGATCTCCTGCTGCTTTGCAACGAGCACGTCGGTGAAGTCGCCCTGAGCGGAAACTACAACAACGACGTCGTTGCCCTTCTTGTAGGTGTCGGTAACAATTCTTGCGACGTTCATTACTCTTTCGGCGTTTGCTACAGACGTGCCGCCGAATTTCTGAACTATCAAACTCATTTGTTTTACTCCCCTTTTCTGTATGCTTTAATGAATTACCCTTTATAAACCGTATCGGCTCTGTTAAAGATCGCCTACGCGGATGGTTGAGAGGATCTCGACGCCCTCCGCCTTGAGAGCCTCCGCCTTTTCCAAAAAGTCTCCGTAAACCATCTTAGCCGTTGTGAAGGCGCAGACGTCGGCTTCCTCGGAGGATTCGATCTCGCCGAAGAGCGAAGCCGCCTTCTCAAGCGCGTTCTCGCCCTTGACTCTGAGGTACATCGCGGTGACGCTTTCCCTGTAATCAATGATGTTGGAGCCGTCGCCGTCCGCCCAGAAGAGGAAGCGGCGCTCCTTGAGGTGCTGGCAGCAGTCGACGATGTCGGCAACGACAGCCGAGGCTGTGGGCAGCTTGCCGGCGCCCTTGCCGTAGAATACCACGTCGCCCGTGCAGTCGCCGCGAACCATGATTCCGTTGAATTCATAGTCGATATTCGCGAGCTGGCTCTTGCAGGGGACGAGCATCGGCGCGGTTATGATGTCGATCCTGCCGTCCTTGAGCTTTTTGACTCTGCCGATAAGCTTGATCACGCAGCCGAAATCAGAGGCGAATCTGACGTCCTCAAGCGTGATGCCCGTAATTCCTTCGGTATGTACCGACTTGGGATAGATGTGCTTGCCGTAGGCGAGAGAAGCGAGGATGCATATCTTGCGGCAGGCGTCGTGTCCCTCGATATCAGCCTCGGGATTTCTCTCTGCGAAGCCGAGCTCCTGAGCGAGTCTGAGAGCGTCGTCGAAGGGCATGCTCTCTTCTATCATTTTAGTCAGAATAAAGTTGGTTGTGCCATTGAGAATACCCGCGACCTCGTCGACGATGTTTGCTACGAGGCACTGGTTCATGGGGCGGATGATGGGGATTCCGCCGCCGACGGAAGCCTCAAAGAGGAAGTTGACGTTTTCCTGAGCCGCGATGGACAGAAGCTCGGCGCCGTGAGCGGCAACAAGCTCCTTGTTGGAGGTCACAACGCTTTTGCCCGCCTTGAGCAGCCTCTTGACATAGTCGTAAGCGGGGTTGATGCCGCCCATGACCTCGGCTACGACGCGGATCTCAAGATCGTTGAGGATCTCGTCAAAATCCTTTGTGAAGCGATCCGCGATCGGGCTGTCCGGAAATTCTCTGAGATCAAGTATCTTCTTGATCCTGATCTCCTCGCCCAGATTCGCGAAAAGCTGTTGTTTGTGAGTCAGTAATATCTCGGCTGCTCCCGAGCCTACCACTCCGTGACCCATAATTGCAACTTGTACCATATTATATCCTTACCTTTCGGAATAGTTTATTATTTCAAGACGCGCCCTACGCGCCGCTTTCGGCGGATTGCTCTCCGCCTCCTCCGCTCTCGGGGGGCTGCTCCGCACTGCTTTCGGGGGGCTGCTCCGCGCTGCTTTCGGGAGGCTGCTCTCCGCTGTTTCCGGCGTCGGAGGAATCGTCGCCGCCGCTTACGTCGGATTGATCGGAGCCGCCGCCTGAGTCGGAGTGATCGGTGCTGCTGTCGTCGTCGGTGTCGTCTGAGCCCGAGCCGTAGTCGGTGCTGTCCTCCCAATAGGGTGAACCGAAGGACGGCATATTGTCTTCGGTGTAGTAGCCGACGTATTTTCCGGAAACGTTCTCGGTTGAGATGATAAGACCGGTCACGGGGTTATAGGTCGCGGGAATGCACTTGCTCGAGAGCTTGTATTCCTTTTGCTCTCTGCCTTCGAGGTAGTGACCCATGACGTTGCCGAAGAACTTTGTCGAATGGGTGGTGTCCAGGATGGTGTGCGGATCGTCAAAGCCCGTCCAGATCGCCATTACGCAGTAGGGTGAAAGTCCGCAGTACCAGGAGTCGTAGTCGGCGTTGGTGGTACCCGTCTTGCCGACGATGTCCCAGCCCTCGACGCGCGCCCAGGACGCCTTGGTGTGAACGGTGTTTTCCATATTATAATTAAGCAGCCTGTTCATGATCGTGGCTGTCTCGGGTGAATAAGCCTTTTTGGGGATGGTATCGCGGTTGTCGATGATGACGTTGTCCTCTGAATCGGTCACATAGAAGTAGGTGTAGGGCTTGTAGTACAGACCGCCGTTGCCCATAAAGGTGTAGGCGGCAGCCATCTCGCGCACCGTAACGCCGCCGTGCATACCGCCCAGCGTGAGGGCGCCCGCCATCCGGCTGTCCTCCTCGGAGAGGTTCGAGAAGCCCATCCTCGTTACCGCCTGCTCGTAGGGGACCGAGGGTCCGCCTATAAGCTCAAGCACCTGTACAGCCGTGTTGTTGGATGACCACTCGATAGCGTCGGGAAGCAGCATATCGCCGTTGTTTCCTTCGTACCAGTTTCCGGGACCCGATTTATAGGTGCCGGTTTCCGCGTCGTAGGAGTATTTTTCGATTTCCTTATCGGGTACGATCGAGGAGTAATAGAGCTGATGGCTCTCGATGCCCAGCGGATAAACGAGCAGGGGCTTGATCGAGGAACCCGGCTGGAGCACCGAATGGCTAGCTCTGTCCCACTCGAGATTGCCGGTCTTTCGCTTTGAGCTGCCGACGGTGGCGATCACCCTGCCGTCAAATTCCATCATGACGGCGCCGAGCTGCAGGTCGTAGTCGTAGCCGACGTCCATATTGAGAGCCGCTTCCTGAAGGTACTCCTGGGCGTTTGTATCGACCGCCGAGTAGATCTTGAGTCCCTCGGTGTATATTTTTTCACTCGCGGCGCCCTCGCTGATGTTATAGTACTGCGCGAGGTCGCGCTTGAGGTCGTAGAAGATCTGATCCTCATACCAGCTCTGGACGTTGTCGAAGTCCTCCTCGTCGTCCTCCTGCTCGGACGCGCTCTTGAAGCCCACGAAGGTCATGACGGCGGATTCGTTCATCGCGGAGTCGTATTCGCTTTGGGTGATCTTTCCCTGATCGAGCATCTCGCTGAGAATGAGCTCGCGGCGCTCCTTGTTGTTGTTGGGATAGAGCAGGGGGTTCCAGCGCGAGGGGTTTTGGGTGATGCCCGCGATAGCCGCGCATTCGGCAAGCGAGCAGTCCTTTATGCTCTTGTCGAAGTAGAGCTGCGCCGCCGCCTCTACGCCCTGACAGTTGTTTCCGAAGTTTACGACGTTGAGATACGCCTCGAGGATCTGATCCTTGGTGTATTCCTTCTCAAGCTTGAGAGCCTTGCAGATCTCGCGGAGCTTTCGGTTGATCGAAACCTCGTTGTCATCGGTGATGTTTTTGATAAGCTGCTGGGTGATGGTCGAGCCGCCGTACTGATCCTTGCCCGTGGCGAGCATGAAAACAGCCGAGAAGGTTCGCTTCCAGTCAACGCCCGGGTGGTCGTAAAAGCGCTTGTCCTCGATGGCGATCTGAGCCTCTTTCATATAATCGGGGATGTCCTGATTGCTGACCCAGATCCTGTTCTCGACGCCGTAGAGCTTGCGGCTCTCGACAAATTCGCCGCTCTTTGTGTCTTTGACGTAGATGATGCTCGTCTGGTTAAGCGACTTTGCCTTGAGGTCGATGCCCGTCGGCTCGGAGGCGAGATGAAAAATGTAAATGCCGAGCGACACGCCTGTGATAAGTCCCGCGATGACCAGAACCGTAAATACAGTCAGGACTATTTTGCCCAGCCCCTTGAAGAACCTCTTCACGGAGCCGTCGCTTTTGCGCGGATTCTCAGACGCTTTGTAGCTGCTGATGTCGGTTTCACGTTTGTTGCGCATAATGATTCCTCATTTGAAAATGTAAAAAAATTATAAAAAGTGTGAAAAAACCTTCCAGATCGCCCCCATAAACAGAGGCTTAGAATATATTATACCACTTTGACGGAAAAAAATAAATATCTAAATTTAATTTTCGAATAGAAAATAAACGAAAACATTTTTTTATTTTTATGAAAAATTTATGGAAAACCGCGCATAATCGGCATAAAACCGCGGAAAATAAGCGGGAAAGCAATCGGCGGAGGTATAGAATATGAAAAGACTGATTTTGATAACGGGCATAGTTCTCATTTCCTGCGTGCTGGCGCAAGGCTTCGTCCCCGCCTCGGAAAACCCGCCCTCGAACAGGGCTTACGAACAGACCGAAAGCGTCGGCGGCTATGTTCTGCGCGACGTAGGCGGCAGGCTTACGGTGTTCCGCGGGAGCGAAAAGGAACCGTATATGATAACCGACACCTACACCTCGGCTCTCCCGAGAGCGGACAGGCTGAGACTGGCGCGCGGGATAGAGGTGGAGAGCGAGGCGGCGCTGAGAAGAACGCTTGAGGATTATTGCAGCTGACGGAAAACAGCGCGGCGGGGATCGCGCGGCGACCTCAATTTCAATTGAGATAGTGAGATAAAAGGATATTTGTCGGGCAGACAGGCCGGCCGGGAAATGGCGCTGTCTGCCCTGCACTGTTTTAGATAAACTGTTTGACTTGACCGTCTGCGCGTAAGCGGACAACCGACGAAAAAATGAGGCGCCCGATAGAAGGCGGATGATCAGCGCGGGCGGTTTTCCGCGATGATGCGCCGTCTTGCGCAAAAACCATTCGTTTTTTGCGCGTTCCGTTTTCAGGGCGATACCGCGTGATCAAGGCGTGAGGACAGCGAAGCGGTTCTGCGTGGGTTCCGTTTCCCAAATTAAGACCCAAAAAAACGTTTGACATTCGGAGCGATTTGCGGTATGATAAAACTGATAATGCGTAATTATGTCAAGGGCTGAACATGATAGTAAATTATTGCTCAAAAACCGTGTTTTGCCTAAAATTATTGTCACTTGCGCGGGATAGGCGCAGGGGAAAGAGGTATTGTCTATGATCACCACAATAATAGATCAGTCACTCGGTCTGGAATTTCCGATTTTTCAGGGCGGAATGGCTTGGGTAGCCGACGCTTCCTTGGCTGCGGGCGTTTCAAACGCGGGCGGTCTCGGCATCATCGCCGCCATGAATTCAAACGGCGAGCAGCTCAGAGCCGAGATCAAAAAGTGCAAGGAAATGACGGATAAGCCCTTCGGAGTAAATATCATGCTCATGAGTCCCTTTGCCGACGAGGTCGCCGACGTTGTGATCGAGGAGGGCGTAAGGGTCGTGACCACGGGCGCCGGCAATCCCGGAAAATATATGGATAAGTGGCTTGCGGCGGATATAAAGGTCATTCCCGTCGTTCCCTCCGTGGCTCTTGCCAGAAGAATGGAGAAGCTCGGCGCGTTCGCTCTTATTGCCGAGGGCGGCGAGAGCGGCGGTCATGTAGGCGAGCTCACCACAATGGCGCTCGTGCCCCAGGTGGTTGACGCGGTCTCCATCCCCGTTATCGCCGCGGGCGGCATCGCCGACGGCAGACAGGTCGCGGCGGCGTTCATGCTCGGCGCCGTGGGCGTTCAGGTGGGAACAAGATTTTTGGTCGCCGAGGAATGCACCATTTCTCAGGCGTATAAGGATAAGGTTCTCAAGGCAAAGGATATCGATTCCGTCGTTACAGGCAAGCGTCTGGGTCATCCCGTGCGCTCGATCCGCAACGCCTTTACAAGAGAGTATACCAAGGCGGAATACGACAGCACAAGCGTATCCGACGAGGAGCTCGAGAAGATGGGCGCGGGAGTTCTGCGCATGGCGGCTCGCGAGGGAGACGTTAAGAACGGCTGCGTGCTCGCGGGACAGGTCGCGGGCATGATAAACAGGGAACAGCCCGCGCGCGAGATCATCACTGAGATGTTCGAGCAGGCGGAGGAAGTATTGAACGGAGCGGCAAAATGGGTAAAATAGCATTTGTTTTCTCGGGACAGGGCGCCCAGTACAGCGGAATGGGCAGGGAGCTCTGCGCCGCCTCACCCGCCGCGCACCGGGTATTTGATATGGCGGATTCGATCCGCGAGGGCACCTCGGCGCTCTGCTTTGAGGGCGCTCAGGAGGAGCTCAACCGCACCGTGAACACCCAGCCCTGCGTATTTACCGCCGATCTGGCGGCGGCGCGCGCGCTTGAGGAGAGGGGAATAACTCCCGACTGCGTCGCGGGCTTTTCGCTCGGCGAGATAGCGGCTCTCGCGTTTGCGGGAATACTCCCCGACGAGGAGGCGTTCAGGCTCGTTTGCAGACGCGGCGAGCTGATGGATAAGGCGGCTGCCGAAAATCCGGGAACAATGGTCGCGGTCATGAAGCTGACTCCCGAAAAGGTCGAGGAGCTCTGCCGTGGCTTTGAAAAGACCTATCCGGTAAACTATAATTCACCCGCGCAGACGGTCGTCGCGACGACCGCCGAAAACGCCGAAGCCTTCTGCGAGGCGGTAAAGCAGGCGGGCGGCAAGGCGATGGCGCTTGCCGTGAGCGGCGCTTTCCACTCTCCCTTCATGGCTCAGGCGGCTCAGGGTCTCGCGGAGTATATGGAGGACGCGGAATTTTCCGAGGCGAGGCTTCCGATCTATTCAAACTACACCGCCAAGCCCTACGAGGGAGATTACAAGGCGCTCGTGCGCGCTCAGGTCGAGAATCCCGTAAGGTGGCAGGCTATTGTTGAGGATATGATCGCTGACGGCGTCGACACCTTCATCGAAACAGGCGTGGGCAAAACGCTTGTAAATCTTATCAAGCGCATCAACGGCGACGTCGCGGTATTTAAGGCTGAGACCCCGGAGGATATCGAAAACATATCCGGGAGCCTCAAAAATTAATTGCTGCCCATAGCCACAGATTTTTATACAATATCCGTAATCCGCACCTCTGAACAACGATGAATATTCAGAGGCGCCGTTAAAATATTTGGATTTGCAGTTTGAGAGTTGACGGCGCGCGCTTCCTGCTTTTGCGGATCGCGCATACGCTTTGACAAGTGCTTATAAAAAACCGTCGGCAAACGCCAACAGGATCAGGAGGTACATAAATGAAGTTTGAAAACAAGACTGCCGTTATAACGGGCGGCTCGCGCGGGATCGGACTCGCGATCGCCGAAAAGCTGGCTCAGGGCGGCGCGAATATCGCCATTCTATACGTCGGAAATGAGGACGAGGGCAAGGCGGCAAAGGAAAAGCTCGAGCAGTACGGAACCAAGGTAGAGCAGTATTTCTGCGATGTTTCCGATTTTGACGCCTCCAAGGAGGTCGTCGACAAGGTCATCGGGGAATTCGGCGGCATAGATTTTCTTATCAATAACGCGGGGATCACCCGCGACAAGCTGGTGCTCAACATGGAAGAAAAGGATTTTGACGCGGTCATCGGCGTAAATCTCAAGGGCACCTTCAATATGATCAAGCACACCTACAAGCACTTCATGAAGAAGCGCGCCGGCAGGATAGTCAGCACCTCCTCGATCGTAGGTCTTATCGGCAACGCGGGTCAGGCTAATTACTCCGCTTCAAAGGCGGGGATCATCGGGCTGACCAAATCCGTCGCGCGTGAGCTCGCCGGCAGAGGCGTGACCGTCAACGCGGTAGCTCCCGGATATATCGGTACCGATATGACAAACGCCCTCTCCGACAAGGTCAAGGAGAGTATGCAGGCACAGATCCCCGCAAAGAGGATCGGAACTCCCGAGGACGTCGCGAATGTTGTCGCATTCCTGTGCAGCGACGACGCGGCTTACGTTACGGGCGAGGTCATCCGCGTAGACGGCGGACTCGCGATTTAAGGAGGCTCCCATGAGCAGAAGAGTAGTAGTTACAGGCATGGGCGCCGTCAGCCCCGTCGGAAACGACGTGCCGACCATGTGGCGGAATATGATCGACGGCGTGTGCGGCATCGAGGAGATCACCGCGTTCGATACTTCGGAGTTAAAGGTACATATCGCGGGTACGGTCAAGGATTTTGAACCCGAGAAGTATTTTGAAAAGAGAGAAGCCAAGAAGCTGGATCTCTACTGTCAGTACGCGCTGGCTGCGGCTCAGCAGGCTGTAGACGACAGCGGTATCATGGGAAAGATCGACGAGAACCGCTTCGGAGTATATATCGGCGCGGGAATCGGCGGACTCTATACCTTTGTCAACAACACCCTCGCGCTCGACCGGGGAGGTCCGCGCAAGGTCAGCCCCTTCTTCATCCCGATGATGATAGGAAATATCGCCACCGGAAACGCGGCTATCCGCTTTAACGCCAAGGGCGTAACGCTCTCGGTCATGAGCGCCTGCGCGACGGGCACAAACTCGATCGGAGAGGCTTTCCACGCGGTCAAGGACGGCTATGCCGACGCTGTGATCGCGGGCGGCGCGGAAGCTGTTGTGGCTCCGCTCACTATCGCGGGCTTCCAGAATATGAAAGCGCTTTCCACAAACCCCGACCCCAAACGCGCGTCCCGTCCCTTTGACAAGGATCGCGACGGCTTTGTAATGGGCGAGGGCGCCGGCGTCCTTATCCTTGAGGAGTACGAGCACGCAAAGGCTCGCGGCGCAAAGATCTACGCCGAGTTTGCGGGCTACGGCAACACCTGTGACGCTCACCATGTCACCGCCCCCGACCCCGAGGGCGCGGGACTCGCGAGAGCTATCGAGATCGCCTTTGAAGAGGCGAGGGTTGCGGACGACGCCGCAGTCTACATCAACGCCCACGGAACGAGCACGCATCTCAACGATCTCACCGAGACCATGGCTATAAAGAAGGCTCTCGGAGAGAGGGCTTATGACGCGAATATCAGCTCCACCAAATCAATGACGGGTCACTGTCTGGGAGCAACGGGCGCGATCGAAGCTATCGCGGCTGTCAAGGCTATCGAAACCGGCGTCATCCCGCCGACGATCAACCTCGACGAGCCGGACGAGGGACTCGATCTCAACTACACCCCAAACAAGGCGGTAAAGCGCGATATCGACGTCGCCGCCTCGACAAACCTGGGCTTCGGCGGCCACGACGCCTGCGTGGTGTTCAAGAAAGTTTAACGGAGGAATACGATGATTGATATTGAAACCCTGAAGGAATATATAAAAGTATTTGAGGACAGCTCCCTCACCGTCATGGAGCTCTGCGACGAAACAGACTCCATGCGCTTTGACAAGACCGTTGAAGGCGTTGTTCCCTGTGTGACCGCCGCGGTTCCCGCTTCGGCTCAGACCGCGCCCGCGGTATCGGCTTCGGCTCCCGCGACGGAAGCCGCCGCTCCCGCAGAAAACGGCAAGACCATCAACGCTCCGATCGTCGGTGTTTTCTACGCCGCTCCCTCGCCAGAGAGCGATCCCTACGTCTGCGTGGGCAAAAGGGTAAAGAAGGGCGACGTCGTCTGCATCATAGAGGCGATGAAGTGCATGAACGAGATCCAGGCTGAGGAGGACGGCGAGATCACCGCCGTGCTCGCGAATAACGCCGAGCTGGTCGAGTACGGTCAGCCCCTGTTCGCGATCAGATAAGCGGAGGCTGTAATGAATCAGGAAGAAATCAAAAAGATATTACCTCACCGCGATAATATGCTGCTGGTCGAGGAATCCGAGGTGGTAGACGAGGTCACCGCCAAGGGCAAATATACCATAAAGGGCGACGAATTCTTTTTGCAGGGTCATTTTCCCGGCAATCCCGTCGTTCCGGGCGTCATCCTCTGCGAGATGATGGGTCAGGCGAGCTGCTGTCTGCTTGCCGACAAGGTCAGGGACTGCACTCCCTACTTCACAAAGATGAACAACGTCAAGTTCAAGAATCCCGTAAAGCCGGGCGATACCCTCGAAAGCGTCTGCACCCTCACCAAAAACAGAGGTCCCTTCTACTTCATCGACGCGAAGGGATATGTTGACGGCAAGCTCTGCGTAAGCGCCGAGCTCAGCTTCGCTCTGGTGGAAAACAAGAGCTGATACTATGAGAGCAACCAAAACAAATTTGCGCTTTGAGCCATGAGCTTTGAGCCTATTCGGATGTGATAATCATGTTTTCTAAAATTCTGATAGCCAATCGCGGCGAGATCGCGGTGCGCATTATCCGCGCCTGCCGTGAGATGGGTATTTCAACAGTCGCCATTTACTCCGAGGCTGACAAGGACGCCATGCACGTCCAGCTCGCCGACGAGAGCTACTGCGTGGGCGGCAACAGGGTGGCGGACAGCTACCTCAATATCCCCGCCATTCTCACCGTTGCGGTCGAGAGCGGTGCTCAGGCGATACACCCGGGCTACGGACTGCTCAGCGAGAACGCCAAGTTCATTTCTCTCTGCGAGCAGTGCAATATCAATTTTATAGGTCCCACCTCCTCTATGGTCGCCATGCTCGGCGACAAGGACAACGCCAGAAAGACCATGCGCGCCGCGGGCGTACCGGTTACCCCCGGCTGCGACGTCGTAGAGGATCTTGAGCTCGCGCGCAGGGAGGCCGAGCGTATCGGTTTCCCGCTTCTGATAAAGGCGCGCTCGGGCGGCGGCGGCAAGGGCATACGCCGCGTGGATTTCATAGAGCAGTTTGACGACGCCTTCCTTTCGGCTTCATCCGAGGCTAAGGCGGCGTTCGGAGACGGAGCCTGCTACCTCGAGAAATTCATCTTTCCGGTAAAGCATATCGAGATGCAGCTTCTCTGCGATAAATACGACAATATCGTTTGCCTGGGCGAGCGTGAGTGCTCTGTCCAGCGCAAGAACCAGAAGATGATCGAGGAAAGCCCCAGTCCCGCGCTTGACGAAAAGACCCGCAAGCAGATGATGATCGCGGCGGTCAAGGCGGCAAAGGCTGTTCATTACGTAAACGCCGGTACGGTCGAATTCCTGCTCGATAAGTCAAACAATTTCTATTTTATGGAGATGAATACCCGCCTTCAGGTCGAGCACGGCGTCACCGAGATGGTGACCGGACTTGACATCGTCCAGTGGCAGATACGCATCGCTGCGGGCGCTAAGCTCACCCGCACCCAGGACAGCATCTTCACTCACGGAAACGTCATCGAATGCAGGATCAACGCCGAGAATCCCGAAAAGAATTTCCGTCCGAGCTGCGGAAGGATCAAGCGCCTGCATACTCCCGGAGGCTCGTTCGTGCGTTTTGATACGGCGATATACCAGGATTATTTTGTCCCGCCCTACTACGATTCAATGATAGGCAAGCTGATAGTTCAGGCGCGCAGCCGCGCCGAGGCTATCCGCAAGATGAAGATGGCGCTCTCCGAGCTCACCATCGACGGGATAGACATAAACCGCGACATCCTCGCCGAGATCCTTTCCGACGAGCAGTTTGTCAGCGGAGAATATACCACCGATTTCATGCAGGGCTTTGAGGAGCGCCGCGCAAATAAAGACAAATAATTATCTTCTGAATTAAACGGAGCGGTATTATGGATTTATTTTCGTTTGTAAAACCCAAAAATGAGCTTGAATCCTCTCCGGATAAGGTCAACAAGCCCTTTATCCCTGAGGAAATGTGGGTGAAGTGCCCCAAGTGCAACGCGCTTTTGCTGACCACGGATATGGAGGAAAATCTTCACGTCTGCACCCACTGCGACCATCATTTCCGCCTCAGCGCGAAGCAGAGGCTTGAGCTGCTTGCCGACAGAAGCAGCTTTGTCGAGCATGACGCCGATCTGACAAGCTCCAATATCCTCGATTTTCCGGGCTATGACAAAAAGCTTGAGAAGGCAAGGCAGAACGCGAACGAATCCGTAACCTGCGGAGAGTGCACAATGGGCGGGATAAAGACCGTTATCTGCGTTATGGATCCCGACTTTATGATGGGCAGCATGGGAACGGTAACGGGCGAAAAGATCACCCGCGCCTTTGAATACGCCACCGCTCACGCGCTTCCGATCGTAGTTTGCACGGTTTCGGGCGGCGCGAGAATGCAGGAGGGCATCCTGTCGCTGATGCAGATGGCAAAGACCTCGGGCGCGGTGAAGCGCCACAGCGACGCGGGACTTCTCTATATCACCATCCTCACCGATCCCACAACGGGCGGAGTCACCGCCTCGTTCGCAATGGAGGGCGATATCATTCTGGCGGAGCCGAATACCCTTGTCGCCTTTGCGGGCCCGAGGGTCATCGAGCAGACGATGAGACAAAAGCTTCCCAAGGATTTCCAGACCTCGGAATTTGTGCTGCAAAAGGGCTTTATCGACGCTGTCGTGCCCCGCAGCGCGCTGAAATCCACCGTTGTAAAGCTTCTTAAAATGCACGGCTGCGGAGGTGAGAGATAATGGCTATGACCCCTTATGAAAAGGTAATGGCGGCGCGGGACTCAAAAAAGCTCACAGCCGTCGACTATATCGCGCACATCTTCGGCGAAAGCTTCGTAGAGCTCCACGGCGACCGCCGCTTTTCTGACGACCACGCGATCGTGGGCGGCATCGGAATGCTCTACGATATGCCGATCACCGTCATCGGTATCGAAAAGGGAAGGAATACCAAGGAGCGCATGGACCGAAACTTCGGTCAGGCTCATCCCGAGGGCTACCGCAAGGCGCTCAGACTGATGAAGCAGGCTGAAAAGTTCCGCCGTCCCGTGCTTTGTCTGGTCGACACCAGCGGCGCCTATCCCGGGATCGGCGCCGAGGAGCGCGGACAGGGTCTGGCGATAGCCGAAAACCTTATGGAGATGATGACGCTCAAGACCCCCGTTCTCTCGATACTTATCGGAGAAGGCGGCAGCGGCGGCGCGCTCGCTCTCGCGGTCGCGGACGAGGTTTGGATGTTTGAAAATTCCGTATATTCCGTGATCTCTCCCGAGGGCTGCGCCTCGATCCTTTGGAAGGACAGCTCGAAGGCGCCTCAGGCGGCGGCAGCGCTTAAAATGACCGCGCAGGATCTCTTTGAGCTCCAGGTCATCGAGCGTATCATCCGTCAGCCCAAGGCTGAGGACGCGGCGATGTTTGAGAGCTTAAAGCTTCTGGTCGCGAGAACCTTTGAGAAGAACCTCGCGCTTACAACCGAGGAGCTTCTCGATAACCGCTACAACCGTTTCAGAAAGATCGGAACCAAGCATTTGGATAAATAAAACTGAGGCTGACTTTTCGGGTCAGCCTTTTTGTTTTTAAAGGGGACTTATCATGGATGAGGCATTCCGCTTTTGGTTCGTTTGGACAGGAGGGAGAGAACGTCCTGCGGCGCTTCTTTGAACGCTGTCGGGCGCACTGAAAGACCGCGCCCGACGGTTGTTCGTCAGGCGCGGTTTTGGTTGATCTTCTGTTTTGTGATTTTTTCCCGGAATGCTTTTTGCGGGAACGGGGGCTGTCGAGTCCCAGAATATCCTTTATATATATCCAAGTAAAGTACAGGTAGAACCCGATATAGAAATAGCTCGCGAAGCGGATGTTAATGGTGTTGCTAAAAAGGTATTCGCTGTAGCAGTACAGGCTCACCAGGTTGCATACGACCGCCGGAAGGATATTCTTTTTGTAGATCACCGCGTATATAATGAGCAGGATATCGGTCAGGTATCCGTAGCGCTCATGCATCGCGGGCAGCAGCATTATGCAGGTGAACGACGCCCAGCAGGCGGTCAGCAGGAATTTTCTGCCGTCCTTCAGGTCGTACCGCTTTCCTAATATAAGTCCCGCCATCACACCGAGCACGGCGAAGGTAAAGAATACCGCGAAGCGGCTGAACAGCTCAAAATCTCCGTCCTTATACTGAACCAGGAAGAAGTTGTAAAGGTTCGGAAGGTTGAGCACCATCTCGGGGTGCGACGTGGTTTGGTTAATGTAGATCGTGAAGATCTCATAGAACGGCCGTCCGAAGAACACCGCCGGCAGACAGAGCAGGATATCGACCGCCGGGATTATCAGAAAATGCAGGATCGATATTTTTTTTGTGCTCAGGTAATAGTAGATGAATGCCGGCAAAATAAAGACGAATTGCAGCTTGAGCGCAAAGGCGACGCCGAGCATCACGAAGCAGATGATATGCTTATTTCTGAATAGGAAATATATCGAGAGCAGGATAAAGGTGACGTACATCGAGTCGCACTGCGACCAGAAGGACGAATTGAACACCACGGTCAGAGAGCAGAGCACCAGCGAATAGGTGATGACGGGCGCGAGAAAATTCCGTTTATTTATGAACTGATAGACCAATAGTCCCGCCGAGAAAGCCAAGCCGTAATCAAAGATGATGGAGAGCACCTTGTATGCCTCAAGCGGCTCGATCGGCAGCATGGACATCAGCAGAATGATGATCTGGTAGGGGATATTGTAATTGCCGACCTGCGTTGAGAGTCCCTGCCAGCCCTGCGCCTTGATGGTCTCCCACCATGGGTGAAGATAGTAGTGATAATCCATGCTCTGAAAGCTCATTCCCTGTATTCTGAGCAGCGCGCCGATCACCGAAACCACGACCAGCAGGATCAGCGGAAAAAACCGCGTAATAAAGTCTATTAGCTTTTGTTCTATCCTTGTCATGCGCGCACCTTCCCGGGTTTTTCTCCCTTGATTTTGTTTTCTCCGTCTTTTGTTCCGCCGCTTGCCAAGATATCCCTGAGATAGATCCAGGTGATATACGCGTAAAGCCCGATATTAAAAACCGCGGTGAGCCGCAGATCTATCGCGCCCGAAAACATGAAGTTGCCGTAGCCTCTGAGACTGATGAGGTTCGCCGCCGCCGCGACAAAGAAACGCTTTTTGAAAATGACGGCGTAGACGATCAGCAGGACGTCGAGCAGATAGCTGTATCTCTCGTGCATGGAGCTGAGGAACATCAAACAGGTAAAGGACGTCCAAATCGAGGTCAGGAGGAATTTTTCGGGGTCGCTCAGGTCGTAACCCTTTTTAAAGACGACCGCGAGCACGACTCCGAGCACCGAAAACGTCAGAAAGATCGTGAGCGGCTTCAGTAAATAGTAATCGCCCTCCGCTGAATCCTGACACAGAAGCGCGTAGATGTTCGGGTAATTCATTGTGATCGCGTGACCGTAATCGGTCTGCTGGAAATAGATCAGGAAGATATCCGCGAAGCTTCTTCCGAAAAGCAGTGCGGGAGCGCAGAGCAGGATATCCACCGCCGGAATGATGAGGAAGTGCAGGAAGGAGATCTTCCTGGTCGAGACGTAGTAGTACAAAAAGGCGGGAATAATAAAGACGACCTGGAGCTTGAAAGCCAGCGAAAGACCGAGCATTACAAAGCAGAGGATGTTTTTGTTCCTCATGCAAAAGTAGATCGCCAGCAGGATGAACGAAACATAAATCGAGTCGCACTGAGCCCAGAACGCGGAATTGAATACCACCGCCAATGAGCAGAGGACGATAGAATATGTCAGCACGGGAACGAAAAGCTTTTTCCTTCCTGTCAGCTCAAAAGCGATCAAGCCCGCGCTGATCGCCAGCGCGTAGTCAAAGATGATCGATACGAATTTGTAGGCGTGAAGAGCCTTGAACGGCAGCAGGGTCAGCAGATAGGTCAGTATTTGATAGGGAATATTGTAGTTGCCGACCTGCTGCGAGAGTCCGTTCGCGCCGTTAGCCCGGATAGTGTCCCACCACGGATTGAGGAACGCCTGATAATCCACGCTCTCGAAATCCAGCCCAGGGACGCGCATCAATATACCCAGCGCGGTAACAGCAAGGAAAAGGATCACCGAGAGATGCTTTTTGATAAAGTCAAATATAGTGTTTTCAACCTTTGTCATGACGACCTCTTATCCGACAAAACCGATTTTTTTCATTGCCTTGCCGAGCGTGCGGCTGCTGATTTTAAGGGCGATCTCGTCGGCGCTGCGGTAGCAGCTCTCGAGATAAGCCTTGTCCGCGATCAGCTTTTCGTAGCGCTCGCGGATCGGGCGCAGCTCCTCGACGACCGCCTCGCCGACCGCCGTCTTGAAGTCGCCGTAGCCCTTGCCCTCAAAGTCGCGCTCGATCTGCTCAAAGCTCAGTCCGGTCACCGCGCTGTAGATGGTCATGAGGTTGTTCACGCCGTCCTTGCCCTCGGCATAGCGCACGCAGGCGTCGCTGTCGGTCACGGCGCGCTTGAACTTCTTCATTATGACCTCGGGCGGGTCGAGCAGATGTACGCAGCCGTTTACGTTCTCGTCGGACTTGCTCATCTTGTTGAGCGGATTCTGGAGGCTCATGACCCTCGCTCCGTTCTTGGGAATGAAGCCCTCGGGGATCTTAAAGACGTTTCCGTAGCGGCCGTTGAAACGCTTGGCGATGTCGCAGGTGATCTCGATATGCTGCTTCTGGTCGGCTCCGACGGGCACCTTGTCCGCCTGATAGAGCAGGATATCGCCCGCCATAAGCACGGGATAGGTAAAGAGTCCCGCGTTGATGTTGTCCGCGTGCTTCGCCGATTTGTCCTTGAACTGGGTCATGCGCGAAAGCTCGCCGAACTGGGTGAAGCAGCTGAGCACCCAAGCCATTTCCGCGTGGGTGTGGACATGGCTTTGGATGAAGAAGAGGCTTTTTTCCACGTCGACGCCGCAAGCCATGATCGAGGCGTAGGCGTCGAGGATATTTCTGCGCATCTGCGCGGGCTCCTGACGAACCGTTATCGTGTGGAGGTCGGCGAGCGCGTAAATGCAGTTGTATTCATCCTGCATCCTTACCCAATTGCGGATGGCTCCGAGGTAGTTTCCGAGCGTCACGGTGCCGCTGGGCTGTATCGCGCTGAATACGACTTCCTTTTTCTTTTCGTTTTCCATAGTTGTTCCTCCGTATTAAAGGTTCTTTGCGAGCTCGCCGAGGATTTTTATTCCCCGCTCAAGCTGTTCGTCGGTCGGCGTCGAGAAATTGATGCGGAAGCTGTGGCAGGTTTCCTTCTCGTCGGTGAGGAAGGCGTTGCCGGGTACGACGCAGACCTTGTTGAGAACCGCCGTCTTGCAGAATTCGGGCATATCGACGTATTCGGGCAGGTCGCACCAGATAAAGAGTCCGCCGTCGATTTTGTGATAGGTGATCTTGGGCGCGCAGTACTTGTCGAGCAGCTCCATGCAGAACCGCGCCTTTTGGGTATAGATGGCTCTGAGCCTGTCAAGGTGGGCGTCAAAGTCATATTTTGTGATGAACTCGTCGCAGACGTACTGCGACCAGATGTTTGTATGGACGTCGTTGCCCTGCTTGCAGACCACCAGCTTTTGGAAGATCGGCTTGGGGGCGATGGTGTAGGCGACGCGCATTCCGGGCGAGATGACCTTGGAGAAGGAGCCGGCGTAGATCACCGCGCCCTCGGTGTCAAAGCTCTTGATGTTAGGCAGATTCTCGCCGCTGTAGCGAAGGTCGCCGTAGGGGTTGTCCTCTATGATCAAAACGCCGTACTTTACAGCCAGCTCGTAGACCTTTCTGCGCTTTTCAAGGCTCATGGTCACTCCCGAGGGGTTCTGGAAATTGGGGATCGTGTAAATGAGTTTGGCGTTGGGATTGTCGATAAGCGCCTGTTCGAGCTCGTCGGTGTTCATGCCGTCGTGCTCGACGGTAACGCCGACCAGTCTCGCGTTGTAGCTGCGGAAGGTGTTGAGCGAGCCGATGAACGAGGGAGCCTCGCAGATAACGACCTCGCCCTCATTGACGAGCGCCTTGGTGCAGAGATCCATGATCTGCTGCGCGCCTGTTGTGATCAGGATATCGTCGTTGTCACTGCCGGTGTTGTGCTTCTTCTTCATGTACTCCGTAAGGTGACGGCGCAGCGGAGTATAGCCCTCGGTCACGCTGTATTGGAGCACCGAGATCGGATTTTCCGCGAGAACCTTGGCGGAGATCTCCGCGATCTCCTTAGCGGGGAACGCGTCCGGAGAGGGATTGCCCGCCGAAAGCGAAACAACCGTCGGGTCGGCGGCGTATTTGAAGATCTCGCGTATCGCGCTGGGCTTGAGGGTCTGAACCCTGTCTGAGAATTTGTATTCCATAAAATTGCCTCTTTTCAATAATATTTGTAAATTATACATCTTCTATTGTATCACAAGATAATGCAATGTTCAAGTTTAAATGTTAGCCCGAACGGAGGATAACGAAGATTATTGTGCAATATGATAATTGACGATTAACCGAGTAAATGGTAGAATAATGGTGAAACCGATACAGAATCACAGGGAGGCTGATGAAAATGAAACGCTTTGCGTCACTTTTGCTCTGCGCGCTCTTTTTGCTCGGAGTGCTGTCAGGCTGCGGCGGCGGGGAAAACTCGGCGATCGTGGGAAAATGGACGGCTACCAGCGCACGGATAAACGGCGAGACCATCATGTTCAGCGAGCTTAATACCGAGGACCGTGAATTCAGCTTTACCTTTGAGAGCAACGGAAGCTGCACCGCGGTGCTGGCGGGCATCAGCAACAGCGGCAGCTACACCTTCAACAAAACCTCGGTAGATATCACCTACGGCGGCAAAACCGAAAAGCTGCTCTACTCAAACGGAGTCCTGACCCTCAAGTTCCACTACAATAACGAGGATACGGCGTTCATGTTCACAAAGGTGCAGTGACAGAGAGATAAGAAAAAGCGCTTCCGAAACGGAGGCGCTTTATTATATGGTAGAAAACCGCAATGCTTCATGTAAAGGCAATAAACGGCAATACTATAATAAAGGAACCAATTATGCGGCGGATAGAAGGATTTTTGACCCGCCGTTGCAGATGGTTTGCGGTCAATCTTGAGTTTTTCAAAGGCGGAGAAAGCGCCCACCGGCGCAAAGGCAACGCAAAGGCAACGCAAAGAACGAGTTCTGACCCGCCGTTGAAGATGGTTTACGGTCAATCTTGAGCTTTCCAAAGGCGGAGAAAGCGCCCACCGGCGCCTTTCGTAAAAAAATTAACGAAAAAGATTAAAAAGCTATTGACAAACGAAAAAAACCTGCTATAATTTAATTAACGATAATCGTTAAAAAATTAATCTTTGGAGGAAGCTATGGAAAACTCGGTTAAAAGAAAGATCAATATTTTCGGCAAGGTTGGCAGAATAATCACCACGGTCGTGATCATTCTGATGATCGTCGCCGGCTCCTGTCTGGTGATCGGAGGCACGGTCATCGCCTTTATGCCCAAGGACGCCGTTTCGGTGGATATCAAGGGTCAGGCGGATATCAATATCGGCAAGGGCGTTTTCGGCTTTGAGGGCAAGCAGTTCTATATCAACGCCGGCGATTCAAAAATAATTGTCGGAGAGGTCGGCAAGGACGAGACGATCACGCTCAACGACGCTGAAAACGATGAGCTCGATATCAGCAGCGGGACCCGTGAACTGCACTTCAATCTGCTCACGGTTCTTTGGATAATGGTTGTCGGAGCCGTTAAAATCGGCGCTCTGATCGTGGCGCTCTACTTCTTCAAGGCGCTTATGAAGGCGTTTGAAACCTGTGACAGCCCGTTCTGCGACGAGGTCGTTGACAAGCTCAGGCGCTTTGCGTTCGCCCTGATCCCCTGCCTCGCAGTTTCGGAGTGCGCGGGCGCGATCGCCTCGGGAATAATCACAAACAGCTTTTCTTTCGGCAGTATCAACCTTGTATACGTCGCCTTTGTGTTGGTGATCTTTGTGCTCAGCATGATCTTCAAATACGGCGCGCAGCTCCAAAAAGAGCATGACGAGACGGTTTAAGGTGAAGCTATGGGAAGAATAATAGTCAGACTCGACCGCGTTATGGCGGATCGAAAAATCGGTCTAAACGAGCTTTCGGAGAAAATCGGTATCTCAAACGTCAATTTAAGCAAGCTCAAAAACGGCAGAGTCAGCGCCGTGAGGTTCTCGACACTTGTTTCGATCTGCGAGGCTCTTGACTGCCAGCCGGGAGAGCTGCTGGAATATGCTGAGGACGAGGAGCCTTCGGAGGCTGGGGGATCGGAAGAATCGGATTTAGCATCAAAAGAATAAAAAAACGCGCCCTTGGGAACGGAAACCGTTCTCGGGGCGCTTTATTATTCGGATTTTTCGGGCTTTGCTTCAAAGCTTCCGGCGAGCCACAGCTTGTTGGTGTCGTCGCGCAGATTTAGGTTTATTCCCACGTTCTCAGAATCCTTCGGCGCGGAGGCGACAAAGGTGACGGTCGCCGTTTCGCCGGCGGGAACTATCAGAGGAACAGGAATAAAGGTGTAAAAGCCCGGTTCGGGATTTCCGCCGCCGGAGTTGTCGCGGCAGCGGTATTCGATGCTGTCGATAATTGATTCCCCGCCTGTTTCCGTGTCCCATATTTCGCCGCCGGGACAGTTGAGGATAAGCTCTTTGCCCGTTGCATTATCGGCGGTGAAAACGACCGTGAGCGTACCATACTCAGGGTCGGTGCTGTACTTGTTCTCGCCGAGGCTGCATTCCGTCAGCTTTACGACGCAGGAGCCGAGCATATATTCCTCGTTGATACCCATTATGGGGTTTTCGCTGCCGATCTTCTGATAACCTTTGTATGGGTTGTACACGTTGCTGTCGGAGGAATAACCGTTATTCTGATAATCGTCATTCTGAAAGCCGAAGGGATTTCCGCCGCCGCCGTTCAGAAAGCCGTTTGCGTAGCCGCTCGCGAAGGAGGCGCTGCTCGCCTCGATAAGCGCCTGCTTTACATTTTCGCGCGTTTCCCTGTGGAGCGCGGAAAGGTAGGCGCCCAGCGCCAGAGCGCAGGCGATCATTACGGCGCAGATCACCGCCGTAATGATGATAAGGAGCTTTTTATCGGAAGCGGGGGAAGGCTTGAGCTCGGGTGCTTCGGGTTGAGCTCCGTCGTTTTCGGGGTTTTCGGGGTTTTCGGTTTTTACGTCGGACTCGGCGCATTCTCCGCCGCAGATGGGGCAGACCGCTTCGCCTTCGGTCTCAAAGCCGCAGTTTTTGCATCTCATGGCTGTCACCGCTCTTAATTTCCAGCAAACGAATAATCAACGAAAATCGTTCTCGGCGAATTGTTTGATTCGGTCGTGAGATCGAGGGTGATGTACGCGCTCGCGTCTTTGAGTTCCTTTCCAAGCATCGTAACGGTGTAGACCGCGCTTTTGCCGGGAGCCAGCACGATCTTATCCTCATCGCCGTCTATATTTAGCGATTCGGCAAACAGGCTGTTTTCGGTGCCGTCCGCGGAATTATCAAAAACATCAAGATCTTCGGAGGGAACAAGGGTTATAATCTCATCCGAGGAATTCGTTACCTCGATCGTGAAGGTGTAGCGAAGGATCCCGTTTTTGAGGGACTTTTCCTCCTCGGAGGTGACGTCGGTGAGATTCACGGAGCCGTAGGCGTAATTAAAGGGCTTACCGACCCTGTAGGACGCTTCGGAATAGTATTCCAAGGCGTCCTTGCTGTCGAGGTCGTAATCGTCCGAGAGGTATTCCTCCTCGTCCGTAAGGATATCGTAGTATGAGTTGCCGTTGTATTCCTCCTCAATTAAGCTCTCAATCAAGCCCTTGTTATAGATGATCGAGGAAATGATGCAGAGAATGATTCCGGTTAGGATAACAACGCCCATTATCGCGCCGATAACGATCGGAGCGGTGCTGCTCTTTTTGCGCGCCGCGGGTTGAACCGACGGCTGAGGAGAAGGATAAGAGGGAGCCTGCTGCGGGTATGGGTTCTGCTCAAAGGGCTGAGGCACGGGAGCCTGCTGCGGGTAAGGATTCTGCTCGAAGGGCTGAGGCGCGGGAGCCTGCTGCGAGTAAGGATTCTGCTCAAAGGGCTGAGGCGCGGGAGCCTGCTGCGCGTAGGGGTTCTGCTCAAAGGGCTGAGGCGCGGGAGCCTGCTGCGCATAGGGGTTCTGCTCGAAGGGCTGAGAAGCGGGTTCTTGCCGCGCTGTTAATATCGTGCCGCAAATAGGACATTTGCTGCTGTTTTCGGCGTCAAAGCCGCAGTTTGTACATTTCATGGTTTATCACCCCGATAATCATTGTATGAATGGAATTATTACATCTACAAAATAATAATACCGCACTTATCCCAAAAAGTCAATACAAATAGTTGAAATAAATCAAGTATTATATTATACTGAATTCAGTGAATACTCATATTGAGCTTATAAAAAAACAGATATTTCTTGCGGTAAAGACAGGCGGGGAGAGCGCCCGCCGGAGTTTTTCGGAGGCGCCCATAAGAGTGCCGGAAAGGAGATGCGGAAAATGAAAACCATCGAAACAGTGCTGCGCGTCTTAGGAACTGTCGTCGCCGTCGGCGCGGCGGGGATATTTATCCTTCCGATGACGGTGCGGGTGATAAATATCGGAAATATCGCGGGACTTGTGCTCAGCGTCTGGCTTTTCTGCGTCAGCGTCAAGCCGGTCGGACAATTCCTCTCGCTTATGAAAAACCACGGCTTTACCCGGTTCCTGTATTATTCCGTCAATATTTTCTGCGCGGTTTTTCTAGTTTACGGGATCGTTATCTCCGGGATAATGCTTTTTACGGCTTACTCAAAGCCCGCGATGAACGCGACCGCCGTTACTCTAGGCGCGCAGGTCAAGCCGACCGGAGAGCCGAGCAGGATCTTGCGGGGAAGGATCGACGCCGCCGAAAAGTACCTCAGCGAAAGCCCCAGGGCGGCGGCTGTGCTGTCGGGCGGTCAGGGTCCGGATGAGGGGACGAGCGAGGCGCTTTGTATGTTTGATTGTATGACCCGGGACGGGATCGATCCGTACCGGCTCTATATGGAGGACAAGTCCACCACCACAAGGGAGAATTTTGAATATTCCCTAAAGCTCATAGAGGATGAAAAGCTCAGCCCGAATATCGTGATCATAACCGACGGCTTTCACCAGCTCCGCGCCAGGATCATCGCCGATCAGCTCGGCTGCAAAGGAAAAATCGGCGCGGTGCGCGCCGATACCCAATGGGAGTTCATACCGACCTACGTTGTGAGGGAATGGTTCGCGATCCCTTATCAGCTTGCGGTCGGCTTTTTCCAAAACCGATAAAACAGGATGATATTCGCGGCTTGATTCGCGCGCGGCATAAGGACGCGGGTCGATCAGCTCGGCTGCAGCCGCCTTTGAGAGGAGCTTTTCAGGCTTTTCAGATACTCCTTTTGCCCGTGGTTTATCCTGCGGCTCTCGACCGCCTTTTGTATCGCCTTGTTGTGCGTCCACGGGTCGAGCGTGCGGCTCTCGATATAAGGCAGCGCTGCCTCGTACTGCTTGGCGAGCGCCGTGGCGAAGTACCAGGCGATCATCATGTTTATATAATACTCATCAGAGCGCAGACGGCTCACGGCGGCAGGATACTCGGGCTTGAAATCGCTGTCGAGAAAGTGCTGCATCAGCATACCTATACCGAAGCGGACGGTATAGGTATTTTTGCTTTCAAGCCAGCCCCCGATCTCTCCGATCAGCTCCTTCCTGTGCTTCTTAAAGCATTTCGGAGACAATTGGTCGCAGGTCGCCCAGTTGTCAACAAAGGGCAAAAAGCGCCGCACCTCCTCCGCGCATTTTTCGTAATCCTTTATTTCCGAGATCACGAAGGCGTGGAGCTGATTTTCGTCAAAATACCGATGGGGCAGGGCGCTCAAAAATTCTCCGATATCGCCGCGGCCAGACAGCTCCTTGGCGAGCTTCCTGAGCTCGGGAGTGCGCACTCCTATGATGCTTTCCCTGTCGACTGTCGGGATCAGCTTTCTCTGAAAATCCGCGTATTTTTCGTCCCGCAGCTCAAAAAGACGGTTTTTTATATCTTCGCAAATCATGTTCTACTCCTGATAAAACAAGGGCAGCCGTCAACAAACGACTGCCCGATGCTTTTTGATTATTTGTCGGCGAGCATTCTCTTCGCTTTGGAAAGGAAGCTGAGGAAAAGCAGGTACTGGATAATAGAAAGAACGTATGCCGCGATCAGGATCCAGCCGCCGACGATCTGACCGCCGATTCCGAAGAAGATAGCTGAGGTCAGCTTTCCGATGAAGGTGAGCACGATAACCACGAGCATAACCTTGAGGATGTTGTTGCCCTTGTGATCCATGTCGTAGTCCTCGAGCTTAACGGCGAGATTGCGGATGCCCTGAATCGTGTAGATGGTCACAAAGAGGCTGGCGATCGAGCCAAGGCTTTCTGTCATACTGTAAGCCATTGCCATCTTGTTCATGCTGAAAATTCCGCCGACAATAATGAGGCAAAAGCTCACAACGGTCGAGAAGAGCGCGATCTTGAAGGCGTCGTCATCCTTGGTCGCCTTAATCAGTCCCACAAGATTGAGGATGGTTGCCACAATCGCCAGAACAACGAAGGCTCCGCCTGTCACGAACATGCCGATCAGTGAGCCTAAGGCGATGCCTGCCGCGCCGAGCGATTCGCTCTGAGTGGCGACAGTGCCCGCTGCATAAGTAGTCACTGCCAGGATTGCGGTGACGATCACCGACACAATGGCGACGATCGTCAGGATTTCGGCTGTAAAGAGCTTCTTTACACCGTTTGCTGCGTTTGGAAATGTCATTTTCAATTCTCCTTTTTAAAATTTTTTTATCGTATCGCGCCGCGAAAGAGTTTTCCGCACGCGAGGATAACGGAATTACATGCTGTCGGGACAGCTGATATTGAACATGGTGAGGACGTTTTTGATAACGGTTCTCACGCTCTCGCAAAGCGCGAGCCTCGCCTGCGTAAGCGCCTCGTCGTCACCCTTTACCCTGCAGGCGTTGTAGAACTTGTGGAAAAGTGTCGCGAGCTTGGTGACATAGCGGGTGATTTTGGTGGGGTCGTAATCCTTGGCGGCGCTTATTATCTCGTTTGTATAGAGCGCGAGGTAGGAGATGAGCTCCTTTTCCTCGGGAGCGGTCAGCAGAGCAAGCTCCTCGGAGGAGCACTTGCGCAAGGTGATACCGTCCTTTTCAAGCGCGCGGAAGATGCTGCAAATACGCGCGTGCGCGTACTGAACATAGTAAACGGGATTCTGGTTGTCCTGAGCCACCGCGAGGTCGAGGTCGAAGTCCATCTGGGTGTTTGCCTCTCTGGTGTTGAAGAGGAAGCGCGCGCTGTCTACGGGAACCTCCTCGAGCAGATCGTGGAGCTGGATGGCTTTTCCCGTGCGCTTGCTCATCTTTACAAGCTCGCCGTTGCGCACCAGCTTAACGAGCTGCATCAGCACCACGTTCAGCCTGTCGCCGTCATAGCCGATAGCGTCCATGGCGCCCTTCATGCGCATGACGTGACCGTGGTGATCGGCGCCCCAGATATCTATCAGGGTGGTGAAGCCGCGGTCAAACTTGTTCTTGTGATAGGCGATATCCGCGGCAAAGTAGGTCGGATTACCGTTCTGACGGATAAGCACGTCGTCCTTGAGCTCAAGGTTGTCGATGTATTCCTGAGTTTTTCCCTGCTTCAGGAGCTTTTCGGTGAGCACCTCTTTGTTTTTGTACCAGATCGCGCCGTCCTGCTCATAAGTAAGACCCTTTTCCGTGAGCAGATCCACGACTGCCTTCACCTCGCCGCTCTCGTGGAGCGTGCTTTCAAAGAACCACTTGTCATATTTGATCCTGTAAGCCGCCATATCAGCCTGCATTCTCGCGATATTCTTGGGCAGAGCGAAGTCGACGAGCGCCCTTTTGCGCTCCTCGGGGCTTTTTTCAAGCAGAGCGTCGCCGTTTTGCTCGGAATATTCCCTTGCCAGCTCGGTGATGTCCGTGCCCTGATAGCCGTCCTCGGGGAATTCTATTTCGTCGCCTCTGTAGATCTGCAAATAGCGTGCCTCAAGCGAATTCGCAAATTTTTCGATCTGATTGCCGGCGTCGTTCACATAAAACTCTCTGTAGGCGTTGTAGCCAGCCTTGTCGAGCACCGCCGCGAGGCAGTCGCCCAGAGCGCCGCCGCGCGCGTTCCCCATGTGCATGGGACCGGTGGGGTTTGCCGAAACAAATTCGACCATCACCCTCTCGCCCCTGCCGTAATCCGAGGAGCCGCAGCTTTCGGGATTCTTTATGATATCCTCTATCACGCCTGAATAAAAGCCCGCGCCGAGGAAAAAGTTGATGAAGCCCGGACCCGCGGTTTCGACGCGGGCAAAGAGAGTATCGGTCAGCTCAATATTGTCGGTGATTGCCTTGGCGATCTTGAAGGGCGGCATACGGAATACCCTTGCTCCAGCCATAGCCGCGTTTGTGGCAAAGTCGCCGTGAGAAACGTCGGCGGGAGTTTCGATGATGAAGTCCGGAAGCTGAGCCTGAGGCAGCTCGCCCTTATCCGCGGCGGCTTTGATCGCCGCTGTGACGATTTCCCTGAGCTGCGCCGCCGCGAGGTTGTACATATCCATAAAATAATACACTCCTTGACTGTTTTCCGTCAGTTTAGGAAAACAGCTTTATTTTTCTTCCACCTTAATAAAAAACCTGTTCTCGCTCGCGAGGTCGCCGTTGAAGTCGAGGGTATAGCTGACCTCCAGCGTGCCGCCGTGCTCGCCGAGACGGTTGTCAAGGGTTTTGGTGAATACCCCGATCATGAGATCTCCCATCGGCGTCTGGTACAGGCACTGGTGCCTGCGGTTCTTCTCAAGCATAAGCTGCGAGAAGATCTCGCCCTTTCGCCTGATCGTCACCAGCTTTTCCTCCACCTTTATCAGATTGTCATAGAAAAGGTTCGGATCGTCGGCGTCGTATTCCTTGTAGCCGATATAATAATGATCCGTGCCCTTTTTGTAGTTTCCCTCTGTGATGACCTCGACCTTGTCGGAGGAGCCGTCGACCTCCTGCTCGCCGATTATTGTGATACGGTAGTTATTATCCATAGCTTCCTCAATACTGTTCAATATCGATCTGCGTGACGGCGTGCTCCATATCCCTGCCGAGAAAGAGCCCCGCGACGCTTTTAAAACCCTCGGGGGTATCGCTGACGAAAAACTCGGGAGTTTTTATTTCGGTATCCTCAGTGAGCAAGCCCTGCTCCCCGAGCACCTTCTGCGCGTATAGCGCGGTTTCGCGTCCGGAGTCGATCAGCGTCGCGCCCTCGCCCATGAAGTCCGAAACAGCCTCCGAGAGCAGCGGGAAATGGGTGCAGCCGAGGATAAGGGTATCGACGCCGTTTTCCTTTAGCTCCGCGAGATATCTGCGCACAACGAGGCGCACGATCTGGTCGTCGCGGTGTATGATACCGTTCTCAACAAGAGAAACAAAGAGCGGACAAGCCTGCTCAAAAACCTCGAGCGCGGGATCCAGCTTCTGCAGCCTGAGCTTGTAGCTGTGGCTGTTTACGGTCGCCGAGGTGCCGATCACGCCGATTCTGCCGTTTTTCGTGACCCTCGCCGCGGTGTAGCAGGTGGGATTCACCACGCCCGTATAGGGTACAGACAGCGCTTCCTCAAGCGCGTTCCCGGCGACGGAGCTTACGGTTCCGCAGGCGGCGACGACCATCTTAACGTTTTTGTCAAGCAGAAAGCGTGCGTCCTGGAGCGCGTACTTGTTGATGGTTTCGCGGCTGCGGGTGCCGTAGGGCACTCTGCCCGTGTCGCCGAAATAAATGATTTTCTCGTTGGGCAGGACGCGCAGGAATTCCCTGACGGCGCTGAGTCCGCCCAAGCCCGAGTCAAATACGCCTATAGCGTTTTTCGATGACATAGAAAAACCTCTTTTTCAATAACTGAGTTATACAGTATATAATAATACCACAATACGGCGGCGGTGTCAAATGAATAATTGTCTGTTTTCGATTGGTTAGTTGTCGGTTTAAAATTGTTTAAAGCAGGGCGGGAAGCGCCGTCCCGGAAAATAAAACTTGCAAATTTTCAAAGAGTATATTATAATGATATGGAATACAGTCCGAAAGGAAGATAGATGTGGAATACAAAAAGGCATTTGAATTAATAGCAGGCAAGGTCGGCGAGGAGCTCACTAAAAACGGCTTCACCCGCCAGAAGGTTTCAACCGAGGAGGGCGGCGATCCCGTAGCTCTCTTCACGAGCGATAACGTGGCGTATTCGGTGGTTTATATCACCGAAAAGCAGCAGATGGTGCTGCGCTCCTGCTCGATGACCGACGAAGGTCCCGACAACGAGTGGAAAACCCTCGCTACCTGGCTCTATGACGACGCCGAGGCTACCCAGAAGGACGCCGAGAGCATTGCCTCGGACTTTATTGAGGGCGTATCGGGCACCGCGGCGATCAAGCGCGCCAAGCAGGTGAAGCAGAAAAAGAAAAAGGGCGACGACGGCAACGCCGACCCAAAATTCCTCGCGAAGCGCTTTGTGGCATATTTCCCCGAGCTCAAGGACGAGATCAGGGAGGAGGAGGACTGCTACTATCCCTTCCGCGGCGCGACCTTCGCCAGGGATCATATCGCGCCCAAGCTCGCCGATTATCTTAAGAGCTGCAGCCGCAAGGAGGCTGAAAAGCTCGCGGGCGTATTCAATCTCCAGTACGCCAACGGCGACGTGGACACCCGCTCTATAATCACGATCGTTCTGCTCAATTCCCTCGAGGACGAGCAGTATTTCACTCTCGCCGAGTTCTTCAACGAGGATCTCGCTCCCGCCGCTAAGGAGGCGCGCAAGTACAAGGGCAAGACGGTAAAGCCCGAAAAGCCCAAGAAAAGGACGGTTTCAAGATTCTCGACCCTCAGAGAGCAGCAATAGGAAAGAATAACGGCATTGTGCCCCGCTGAGGGAGGCTAAAAATATTCCGAAATAACCGGGAGGTGCCGTTATGAGAGTTAAAATCACATTGGCCTGCACAGAGTGCAAACAGCGAAACTACAACACAATGAAGAACAAGAAGAACAGTCCCGACAGACTTCAGATGAACAAGTACTGCCGCTTCTGTAAGAAACACACTCTTCACAAGGAAACAAAATAAGGAGGTACGTCATGGCTGAAGCGAAAGCTGAGAAAAAGGCAGCCGATAAAAAGGCTCTTGCCAAAAAGGCAGCCAAGAACAAGAAGCCTAACGTCTTTGTAAGACTTTGGAAGTACCTTCTTGCCTGCAAGGGTGAGCTCAAGAAGATCACTTGGCCCTCGCCCGCACAGACCACAAAGAATTTCGGCATAGTCATCGCCGTTATCGTGGTCATGGGTCTGCTCATTTTCGGACTTGATCAGGGACTTTACGCCCTGCTCGGCTTGATCATGGGAACAGGCAGCTCCGTATGATCGGCGCGTTATGACAATCTTACGAAGGGAAGAGAGTTTTAATGCCTGATTATGAAGCAAAATGGTATGTCATCCATACTTATTCGGGTTATGAAAACAAGGTGGCGGGAGATCTGCTGACAACGGCTGAGAACCGCAATCTTCAGGATATGATAATCGACGTAAAGGTCCCCACCGAGATCGTAACTGAGACCGTGGGCGACAAGGTAAAAGAGGTCGAGCAGAAGATCTATCCCGGATATGTTTTTGTGAAGATGGTGTACACAGACGAAACCTGGTACGTCGTGCGCAATATCCGCGGCTGTACAGGCTTTGTGGGACCGGGCTCCAAGCCTGTGCCCCTTACCGAGGCCGAGGTTTACAGAATGGGTGTGGAGCAGAGAGTTGTCAAGGTTTCATACTCGGTCGGTGATTCGGTGAGAATCATTGACGGTCCGCTTGAGGACTTCGTCGGTGTTGTAGATGAGCTTGATACCGACAAAAACTACGTCCGCGTCATCGTTTCGATGTTCGGACGCGAAACTCCTGTCGAGCTTGAGCTGGCTCAGGCAGAAGCAATAGAAGAATAAACAGGTAATAAAGCCAAAAGGCTTTCAAGGGGACCTCAGGTTCCCGGTGGGAGGAAATTCCGTGCGGCGGAATTCCGCCATTTACCACGAATTTTGGAGGTGCAAACACAATGGCTCAAAAGGTTGTAGGCTTAATCAAGCTGCAGATTCCTGCCGGAAAGGCTACTCCGGCTCCGCCCGTTGGTCCGGCACTCGGTCAGCACGGCGTTAACATTGTCGCGTTCACAAAGGATTTCAACGAGCGCACCAAGAATGACATCGGTCTTATCATCCCTGTTGTAATCACGGTTTACTCTGACCGTTCATTCACATTTATCACAAAGACCCCGCCCGCGGCTGTTCTTCTCAAGAAGGCCTGCGGCATCGAGAGCGGTTCAGGCGTGCCCAACAAGACGAAGGTCGCCAAGATCACCCGTGAGCAGCTTGCGAAGATCGCCGAGCAGAAAATGCCCGACCTCAACGCCGGCTCGCTTGAAGCGGCGATCAGCATGGTTGCGGGTACTGCCAGAAGCATGGGCATTACAGTAGTTGATTAATTAATCCGGGTGGGAGGATCTTTCCGCTTGACCACCTAATTATGGAGGAAAACTGATGAAACACGGTAAGAAATATGTTGACGCCGCTAAGCTCGTTGACAGAACCAAATTATATGAAACAGACGAGGCGCTCGATACAGTCATCAAGACCGCGGTCGCCAAGTTTGACGAAACCGTTGAGCTTCACATAAAGCTCGGCGTAGACGGCCGTCACGCTGACCAGCAGGTCAGAGGCGCGGTCGTGCTTCCCAACGGTACAGGTAAGAACGTAAGAGTTCTCGCTATCTGCAAGGGTCCCAACGAGGAGCTTGCCAGAGAAGCGGGCGCGGACTATGTCGGCGCAGAGGACATGACTCAGAAGATCCAGCAGGAAAACTGGATGGACTTCGACGTTCTCATCACCACACCCGACTGCATGGGTCTTGTAGGTCGTCTCGGACGTATCCTCGGTCCCCGCGGTCTTATGCCTAACCCCAAGGCGGGTACCGTTACTCCCGACATCGCGAGAGCGATCAAGGAAGCCAAGGCAGGTAAGATCGAATACCGTCTTGACAAAACAAACATCATCCACTGCCCCATCGGCAAGGTAAGCTTCGGCGTTGACAAGCTCTCCGAGAACCTCAACACTCTCATGGATGCTATCATCAAGGCTAAGCCCGCCGCCGCCAAGGGTCAGTATATCCGCTCAGTTGCCGTTGCTTCGACAATGGGTCCGAGCGTAAGGATCAACAACGCGAGATTCGGCGTCTGATCCGACAAACAATTCTTTGGTTGATCCGCCCAACCCCGCAGGGCGAATTGATAAAATTTTCGCTGTTCTAAAGACAGCAGGTGCGAAAGCGTAAGTTTACAAAACGCCTGCCGAGGAAGATGCAAAATTACTTTGTATTTCTGCGCCGTCCGAGGAACACCGTCGGACGGCGTTTTCCATTGAACCGCGATACATAAAACTATCGGAGGTGAAACTTTTGCCAAGTCAAAGTGTTTTAGAGCAAAAGAAAGCAATCGTTGCAGAGCTTTCCGAAAGACTTAAAAGCTCCATCACAGGTCTTGTAGTCAGCTACGAGGGTATCAACACGGAGGACGACACCAAGCTCAGAAAGGAGCTTCGTGAGAACAACGTCAAGTACACCGTTGTTAAGAACACCCTGCTTTCACGCGCCTGCGAGGATGCCGGTCTTGAGGATATCAAGCCCGTACTCGAGGGCACGACTGCTCTTGCGACAAGCGACAGCGAGTATGCTGCCGCAGCCAGGATCCTTTGCGGCTACGCGAAGAATCACGACAACTTCAAGGTAAAGTCAGGTTATCTTGACGGCGCGGTAATTGATATGGACACCATCATTGCCCTTTCAAAGCTGCCCACCAGAGAAGTACTTCTCGCGAACGTGCTCGGCGCGTTCCAGGCTCCCATCGCCGCGTTTGCCCGCGCAATGCAGGCTATCGTTGACGAGGGCGGCGTAGAGGCTTGCCTTAACAAGGCGGCTGCCGAGGCTCCCGCAGAGGAAGCTCCCGCAGAGGAAGCTCCCGCGGCTGAATAATTATTAAATATCAACTTAATTACACGGAGGTAAATTAAAATGGCTTCAGAGAAAATCACTGCTATTATCGAAGAATTAAAAGGCCTCACAGTTCTCGAGCTCTCCGAGCTTGTTCACGCTGTAGAGGATGAATTTGGCGTATCCGCTGCTGCCGCTGTTGCGGTTGCAGGTCCCGCTGACGGCGGCGCTGCTGCCGAGGCTGAGCAGACCGAGTTTGACGTAATCCTCAAGAGCGCAGGCGCTCAGAAGATCGGCGTTATCAAGGTTGTTCGTGAGATCACCGGTCTCGGACTTAAAGAGGCTAAGGCTCTCGTTGACGGCGCTCCCAAGCCCGTTAAGGAGCAGGCTTCCAAGGAAGACGCAGAGGCTATCAAGGAGAAGCTTGAGGCTGCAGGCGCTGAGGTTGAGCTTAAGTAATTTCGGTTTTCCGAAATCAACCCCGATAATTTTTGTTCACAAGAGCCGACTCGTTGTCCAAACGGACCTTGAGTCGGCTCTTTTTTTGATATTAATTTCTGGGTTCAGTTTATGAGCGATTTATTATATGCTATCGAATTTCAGGGTTCCGTTTATGAGAGATTCATTTTGAAATGGCAGCGCACAGAACAACTTCTGACCCGCCGTTGAAGAAAGTTTGCGGTCTATTCTGCGTTTTCAAAAGGCGGAAAAAGCGCCAATCGGCGCAAAGGCGGAAAAAGCGCCAATCGGCGCAAAGGCGGAAAAAGCGCCAATCGGCGCAAAGGCGGAAAGAGCGCCCGCCGGCGCAAAGGCGGAAAGAGCGCCCGCCGGCGCAAAGGCTGAAAAGCGCCCGCCGGCTTTTTCATGAATTCTCTTGACAAAAGCGAAAAATGCTTACTATAATATAACTAAAATAATATCCGCGTGAAAATTTATTCACAATAGGAGGGAGGCTTGAGACCGTTGAAATATTTTAAGAAAATTATTCTGAAGGACGGACGGGAGTGCGTTCTCAGAAACGGGACGCAGCGGGACGGAGAGGCGTCGCTCGAGGTGTTCAAGAAAACTCACAAGCAGACCGACTTCCTGCTCACCTATCCCGACGAGATCAGCTTCACGGTCGAGGATCAGGAAAAGTATATGAAGGAAAAGGACGAGAGCGGGAACGAGGTTGAGCTGCTTGCCGAGCTTGACGGAAAGATCGTCGGAACAGCCGGCATAGAAGCTGTCGGAAGGAATTACAAGACCCGCCGCCGCGCCGAATTCGGGATCGGCATTGACAAGGCATACTGGGGTCTCGGGATCGGCAGCGCGCTCACAAGAGCCTGTATCGAATGCGCGAAAAGAGCGGGCTATTCTCAGCTTGAGCTCGAGGTGGTCGCGGATAACAAAAGCGCCCTCTCGCTCTATAATAAACTCGGCTTTGTCGAGTACGGGAGAAATCCCCGGGGCTTCATGTCAAGGCAAACGGGTTGGCAGGAGCTGGTGCTCATGCGCCTAGAGCTCGACTGAAAAATAACAGAGCCGATTTTGTTTTACTCAGACTCAAACAAGCATATTTCGCAAAGACAGAAAGGTTGGTATTTGTGAAAAAGAAGCTGTTATCGGGCGCGCTTGCCGATTGATCTTATTCACCGCTGCCTGTGCGGGAGCTTGCCCTGCGGCTGTTGAGGAGGCGATACGCAGGCGCGGGAGCATGAAGGGCGACGTGAAAGGCGACGGCAAGGCTGATATTACGGACGCTACGCTTATTCGGATGAACGCCGCAAAGCTTACGGCGTTTTCCGAAGTCCAAAGCGAGACCGCCGATATAAACGGCGACGATAAGGTGGACGTCTCCGATGCCTCATTAGTACAGCGTCTTGCGGCTAAGCTGTTTTATTAATTTTTTCATAATGAGCAATTATTCACTTCTATAATATCCGCCCCGACAGCTGCGACAGCAGCCGCCGGGGCGGAGCTTGTTTTATATGTAATTACTTGATCCCGCCGTTGAAGACGGTTGCCGTGATTGCCAAGGGTTGAACAGGCGGGCGTGAGCGCCCACCGGCGCTTTTTATACTGGTTATCAATAGAAATCAGACCGATAAGAATGTCGAGTTTTTATTGAAAATTAGTATTATTCCTCGTTTTCGATCAGCTTTATAGCCACGGCTGTGATGTCGTCGTCCTTCATGCTCCCGCGCCTGCGTATCGCCTCCTCAACAACCGCCTGCGCAAGCTCCTGAGTGCTGCCCTTGCGCCAGCTTTTTATCAACTGCTCAAGCCATTTTTCGTCGCCTGTAATAACGCCGTCTGAAACCATAACCACCATGTCTCCCGCCGCGAGCTTTACCGTATCGCCCGCGAATTCAATGCTTTCAAGAATGCCCGCGGGCAGCGAGCCGTATTCCCTCGCGGTGACTCTGCCGCCCTTTCGTATGAAGGTCGCGGGAGCGCCCGCCTTGCGCAGGATCAGCTCTCCCGTATACAAATCAATTGAGGCGAGGTCGATCGTCGAGAGACTTTCGTCCTCGCTTTTTACCATCAGCGCGGTGTTGACCACGCTCAGACTGCTGTCCGCGCCCAAGCCCGCTCGAAGCAGTCTGCCCATGACGCTGACAGCCATATTGCTGTCCACCGCAGCTCTGCCGCCCGTGCCCATGCCGTCGCAGATCATCGCGTAGGTTCTGCCGCCGCCGTCGTTGAAATAGTCGATGCAGTCGCCGCACAGCTTGCCGTTGTCGGCAATGTGCTGATCGGTGCCGATCTCAACGTCGTATTCGGGCAGCTCGCAGAGCGTGAGCCTGAGCCTGCCGCTCTCGTCCGAAACAGAGGGGGAATCGAGCCGTCTTCCGCAGCAGCGCGAGATCTCGCGGGCAAGTTTGCTCTTTTGAAGCTCCCGCGCGGTTTTGCCCTCGATAGTCAGCTCGACTCTCATCCTGTCCGAGCCGTCTGTCAGGCATACGCATTCACGCGGAGGAAGCCCGAGCTCGCTGAGCCGCGAGGTTATCCGCTCCGCGGCGGCGCTGTCGGTTTTCATCGCCGTTTCAAGCTCGCAGGAAAGGTCGTCGAGTATCTCGCCGACGCCTGCGAACTGACCCGCTACTACGCCTCTGAGCTCCGTTACCCTGCGCCTCGCCTCTTGCCTCGAGAGCAGGCGCTTGTAGCTTTCGCTCATGCTGCGGGCGATCTCGCCCTTTTTGCAGCAGGTTTTCAGGAACGCGGAGGCTACGTCCCTCTCGTTGATCTCTCCCTTTTCAGCGAGCGGCTCCCGCAGGCGGAAGAAGTCGTCCTTTGTAACGCCGCCCTCGTGCTCGTAGCAGTACATCCTCAGCCCGCAGCCCGAGCAGACCTCTCGCGCGGCGTCCTCGCAGACGCTCTCAAAGCCGGGCGCGGTCATCACGCCGAGCTTTTTTGAAACGTTTTCAACGTCGTTTTGAACGTTTTTGATCGCTTTTGATACGAAGCCCAGCCTCATGACCGCGCCGCGCCTGAGGGTATCGCCGAGTCCTTCGGCGCGGGGACGCTCAAACAGGGGAGAAATAAAGCCGCCGACGCTTTTGGGCAGCAGCATGAAGATGGCGCCGCCCGCCGCGCTCTCGATCAGAGTAGCGGCGGTGAGTCTCCCGCTGCCGAGCGCCAAACTCATGAAGAAGTCGGAGATCAAAAAGCCCAGCGCGCTCCCGAGCTTGCCGAGAGTGCCGAACAGCCCGGCGGTCAGTCCGCCGAAGGCGTAGCCCGCGCAGATAAAGCCCTGTTCGGCTCCCGCAAGGCTGAAAACCGCGCCTGTTGAGATCCCGCTCACCGCGCCGCCGCTGACTCCGCCGTAGCGGGCGCAGAGGAGCACCGCCGTCACCGCGAGGATCCTTCCCACGGAAACATTCTCGATCGCGAGGCTTCCGAGAGAGAGCAGGAGCACGCAGGCGGACATAACGACGCAGGCGCTCTCGCTCTGGGTAAAGCTTTGCAGGCTTCTCTTGCCGAGCGACAGCCTCACCGTTTCGGAGAAGAAGTAGGCGGCTGCCGCGGCTAGAAACGCCTCGATCACCACAAAGGACAGCTCCGAGAGCGTTCCGGTGCTCCCGAAGAACAGCGCCGCGCCGGTCGCGAGGATTGGCAGAGAGGCGGCGAGCGGAGCGAAAAACCTGCTCCCGTTGATTTTGTCCAGGCTTGAAAAAAGCCGGCGTATCGCGCCGACGGCGACGACGACAGCCAGATAGCGAAAGCTGTCCGTGGGCGCCAGAAGGATATATCCGAGCGCCGTGCCCAGCATTGAAGCCAGCAGCTTGTTGATCGGAACAGCCGCCAGAAAGGAGGCTCCGAAGGGCGCGAGCGCCCCCGGGACCGCTCCGCGCGAAACCAGCACCCCGCAGCCGAAATAGATGAGCTGCGCAGCCGCGCCTTTAAGTATTCCCGTATTTGCCGCGGCGGGTATTCTGTGCGCCGCTCTGATTGTATTCATGCTTTCAACTTCCTTTGCGTTGTATTATGCTTCCATTATAAAAGAAACCGCCCCGCGTTTTTGTCACTATGGCGGTGCTCTTTTAGCGGTAGTTTTGCGCCTTTTTGGAATTTAGGCACGGCGCTCGCACAAAAGGATTGTATCTTTTCCGCTTTTGCGCTATAATGTTGTAAACAAGTCGAAAGGAGTTTTCTCATGATTATAATGTCGGTCGATTTGGGAAAGGCGAGAACGGGCATAGCGGTATGCGACAAAAGTGAGTTTCTCGCGTCACCTTACACCGTGATTTTTGAAAAATCAACCAAAAGGCTCCCCGAAAGGATCGCCGAAACAGCGAAGGAGGTCGGCGCGGAGCTCATTGTTGTCGGACTTCCCAAGAATATGGACGGGACCGAGGGCGAGAGCGCGCAAAACGCCAGGGCTGCGGCGGACGAGATCGGCAGGCTGACGGGAGTTGAGGTGGTAATGCAGGACGAGCGCGGAACGACGATCACCGCGCACAGCTATCTGAACGAAACGAATACCAGAGGTAAAAAGCGCAAGGCGGTGGTAGACGCCGTTGCCGCCACGATCATTTTGCAGGATTTTCTCGATAGAAGGAAGCAAAGCTGAAAAACGCTTAAGGGCGCCTCTGATCTTTTGAGGCGCCCTTAAAGAAAGAAGCGCCCGATTCGATGAACCGAGCGCTTTTGTTATGCGTTTTTAAGGCAATACCGCGGTGCGGATTGCTTTTGATTGCGGAGCGGATTAAGCCTTTCCTACGGAACCGAAGAGCTCCATTTTCTCCTTGACGGTGTCCTTGATCGCCTGAGCGCCGGGAGCGAGGAGCTTTCTGGGATCGAAGCCCTTGCCCTGGAGGTCCTTGCCTTCTTCGATATATTTTCTGGTAGCCGCCGCGAACGCGAGCTGGCATTCGGTGTTGACGTTGATCTTGGAAACGCCGAGCTCAATAGCCTTCTTGATCATGTCCGCAGGGATTCCGGTGCCGCCGTGGAGAACGAGAGGCATATCGCCTGTGAGCTTCTGGATAGCGTCGAGGGTATCAAAGCTGAGTCCCGCCCAGTTCTCGGGATATTTGCCGTGGATATTGCCGATGCCCGCCGCGAGCATGGTAACGCCGAGATCGGCGATCCTCTTGCACTCTTCGGGATCCGCGCACTCGCCGGCGCCGATAACGCCGTCTTCCTCGCCGCCGATGGAACCGACCTCTGCCTCGATCGAAAGACCGAGCTCCTCACAGGTCGCTACCAGCTCTTTGGTCTTGGCAACGTTTTCGTCGATGGGATAGTGGGAGCCGTCAAACATGATTGAGCTGAAGCCTGCCTCGATGCACTTCTTGGCGCCCTCGTATGAGCCGTGATCAAGGTGAAGAGCGACGGGAACGGTGATGTTGAGCTCCTCGAGCATGGCGGTCACCATGCCGACTACGGTCTTGTAGCCGCACATATACTTGCCAGCGCCCTCGGAAACGCCGAGAATTACGGGAGAGTTAAGCTCCTGAGCGGTGAGGAGAATGGATTTTGTCCACTCAAGGTTGTTGATGTTGAACTGACCAACAGCGTAGTGGCCTGCCTTTGCTTTGGTGAGCATTTCTTTCGCGTTTACTAATGGCATATTCATCTTCCTTTGTGATAATATTTCGGCAGGCGAACGTCTTCTCCTGTCGAGTTACAATAATTATATCACGTATTGGCAGAAAATAAAAGTTTTTTCGGGAAAAAAACTATATTTTTCTGATTGGGATTTGTGATTTTTTCAAATTTCACACAATTTTCAGGTTTTAATCACCATAACTCAGTTGCTTTTAGAATTTTTTAGTTGTATAATAGTGTCAATACCGAAAATGAAAAGGAGTGACCGTTATGGACAATCAATATGATTTTTACGGCAACGATCCTCAGCGCCCGTTCACCGAAAAGCCGGGAGAACAGCCTCAGGTTCCCGAAATGCCGCCGCAGAATCCCACGGAGTCCTTTAATCCTCAGCGCCCCTTGATGCAGCGCGAAGGCGCCGCGCCCGAAAGCGATCCCCGACCCGCTCCGGAATACGCGCCTCCATCGGCGCCCGAATATCCCAAGCCTCAGAAGGCTCCGGAGTATCCCAAGGCACCCGGCTTCGCCGGATATCCCGATCAGCGCCCGTTCGGAGAGCCTCAGAGGGCTGTACCCGCGCAGGAGCTTCCAAAAGCTCAGGCAGCGCCCGAGTTTATGGGTCAGCAGATCCCCGCGCAGGCTCCGGGGAAATACCCCTCGCCTCAGCCGGAACATGACTTTAATCCCGTAGAGCAAACGGCGACCTATCAGGACGGAGCTTTTCACGGCAGGCAGTCATTTCCGAGAGAGCCTCGGCGCGACTATGATTTCGCGGAGCCCTCGGATTATTCTCAGGCGCAGTATTTTAACCCCAACGCGCAGCAGCGCGTGCCGGAGCAGCCGGCGTACCCTCAAAATCCTCAGAGGCAGCCGTATCCGCAGAATACGGCGCAGCCATTTTATCCGCCGCAGCGACCTCAGCCTCAGCAGCCTCAGCCTCAGCAGCCTCAGCCTCAGCAGCCGCAGCAGCCTCCGCTCGATAATGCAAGCTATCCCCCCGCGCCCTCATCAGTCAATCCTTATGAGCAGGTGACGGTTTATCAGCCTCAGCAAAAAGCCCAAAAGCCCAAGTCGAACAAGGGACTTATCGCGGTGATCATCGTGCTCTCGGTTCTGCTGGCGGGCAGCCTCGCGGGAATATTCTTCTATGTTCTCTCGACGGGCAACAGGGCTCCCGAGAGGGAGCTCCCTCCGGAAAACGGCAACGGCTTTACGCTCCCGGATTTTACTGTTCCTTATAATGAAAAGGAAGCCGACCCGCCCGTCCACAACGAGAGCGACTTCAGCGACAAGACCGACAAGAACTTTTCGCTCAAGCTTGAGGAGAAGCCTGAGGACGCCGATAAGAGCGACGAATATACAGCCGAGAACGCCTTTAACAATATTTCGGAATCAGTTGTGGGCGTCCTCTGCTACAACGATGAGGAGGACACCAATACAGCCTCCTTCGGCAGCGGTATCATCATCAGCGAGGACGGCTACATCATCACGAATTCTCATGTTGTGGGCAACAGTCGCACCGCCTACCTTATCAGGGTGGTGAATTCCGAGGGCAAGGAATTCAAGGCGGGCGTTGTCGGAGTCGATCCGCGCACCGATATCGCCGTGCTCAAGGCGGAAAACGCCGACAACTTCAAGGCGGCGCACTTCGCGGATTCAACAGAGCTCAAGGTCGGCGACGATTTGATCGTAGTCGGAAATCCCGGCGGACTCAATTACCAGAACACCATGACCAAGGGCATAGTTTCGGCGCTTGACCGCGACGCTTCAAAAAAGAATATGGTCAAGTACATCCAGACCGACGCAGCGATCAATCCCGGCAATTCGGGCGGTCCCGCGGTGAATATCTACGGTCAGGTGGTCGGCATCGCCAGCGCCAAGATCGCCAACAGCTACTATGACAATATGTGCTTCTGTATCCCCAGCAGCACCGCAAAGACCGTCGTTGACGATATAATCCATCAGGGCTACGTCGCGGGAAGGGTCAGAATCGGAATCACCGGAATCGCGACCTCGGATCTTGACAGCTACGTTCAGCTTCCCTCGGGAATTTATGTACAGGCGATCGACGCTAAGGGTCCCTGCGCGAACACCGAGCTCAAAGAGGGCGACGTCATCACCAAGCTTGACGGCAAGGAGATCGCCTCCTTCTCGGATATCTATACGATTCTCGAGGAGCACAAGGAAGGCGATAAGGTCAAGCTCAGCTTCTACCGCCAGAACGAGAACAAGGATTACGAAATCCAAATCACCCTCCAGGCGGACGAGGGCTGACCGAGCAGAAAAAATATTCAACAATAAAAGCAGGGCAGACGGCGTTTGATCAAATCAAACCAGTCTGCCCTGTTTTTTTCAAAGATCTGCTTTTATCAAAGCAAGCCGTCTGTCATCATCACTTTGGATGATGACAGACGGCTTTATTTCAGTTAAAGACAGAACAATCTTTTTGGTTTGATTCGCGCGGTCATCCGCTGATCTTGTGAACGCTCAGAAGGATGCTTCTGATGTTGTAAAGCTTTTCCGAGAGGTCGACGTAGTAGGTGTGGGGATTCTCAAAGCGCTTGACCTCGTCCCAGAGCAGCTCGAGCTGTTCGCGGCAGTATGAGGCGATCTGAGCGATATCGGGGCAGTCGTAAACGCACTCGCCGTTTTTGAAGATCGGCACAAGCAGCTCGCGGGCGGTGAAGTTGGTGAGCGTCTTGGTTTTCCAGCTCGCGTTGGGATCAAAGATGGTGTGCGGTCTGCTGTCGTCAACGGTTTCGTCGAACACACAAAGCTCGTCGGCGAGCGCCTTTCCGCTCTCGTTGTCGTAGTAGCGGTAAACCTTCTTGAAATGCGGGTTTGTGATCTTGGCGGTGTTCTCGCTGACCTTGATCTTAGGCTCGATCTCGCCGTAATCATTCTCGATCGCGACAAGCTTGTATACCCCGCCGAAAACGGGTGAGCCGGAGGAGGTTATCAGCCTTTCACCGACTCCGAAGGTGTCGACCTTCGCGCCCTGCATCATCAGATCCCTGATGAGCTTTTCGTCGAGGGCGTTTGACGCGGTGATTTTGCAGTCGGTGAGTCCCGCCTCGTCGAGCATCATCCTCGCCTTTTTCGAGAGGTAGGAGATGTCGCCCGAATCGAGCCTGATCGCGCATTTTGTCAGACCCTTTGGCAGCAGGACCTCCTTGAATACCTTGATTGCGTTGGGAATGCCGCTGCGCAGGGTGTTGTAGGTATCGACGAGCAGGGTCGGGTTGTCGGGATAGAGCTCGCAGTAGGTTTTGAACGCCTCGTACTCGCTGTCGAACATCTGGATCCACGAATGAGCCATTGTTCCGCCGGCGGGAACTCCGTAGAGCTCGTCGGTGAGCGTGCAGGCGGTGCCGACGCAGCCGCCGATATAAGCCGCTCTCGCTCCGAGCACAGCTCCGCTTGCTCCCTGGGCGCGGCGCGAGCCGAACTCGATCACCGCTTTGCCCTGAGCCGCGCGGACGATGCGGTTAGCCTTGGTCGCGATAAGCGTCTGGTGATTGAGGCTGAGAAGCACGAAGGTCTCGATCAGCTGAGCCTCGATCGCGGGCGCTCTGACGGTGAAGATCGGCTCGTTAGGAAAAACAGGAGTGCCCTCGGGTACCGCGTATATGTCGCCCGAAAAGCGGAAATCCGCGAGGTATTCCAAAAACCTCTCGTCAAAAATGCCCTTTGAGCGCAGATATTCGATATCCTCCGCGTCAAAGTGAAGCTCTTTGATATATTCTATCACCTGCTCAAGACCCGCGGCGATCGCGAAGCCGCCGTTGTCGGGAACCTTGCGGAAGAAAACGTCGAAGTAGACGTTCTTGTTGAAGAAGCCGTTCTTAAAATAGCCGTTCGCCATTGTGAACTCATAAAAATCGCAAAGCATACTGTATTTTTCCTTGCGCATAATCTCACCGTCCTTTGAAATGTCAGCGGTTACGAAGCAGCTCGCCCAGATCGTAGGGAGTCGCCTGATAAACGAAATAATTTAGCCAGTTGGTATACAAAAGCGTCGCGTTGCTGCGCCAGACCATCGGAGGCGTGAGCGCGGCGTCGTCATTCGGAAAATAATTACAGGGGATCTTGGGATGGATGCCCTTGTTGCAGTCTCGGTAATACTCGTTCGCGAGCGTTTCGCGGTCATATTCCGCGTGACCCGTGACATAAACCTGCCTGCCGTTTTTGCCCGCTATGATCGAGGGACCCGCCTCCTCGCTTGTCGCCAGTATCTCAAGTCCCAGCTGACGGCGGATATCAGCCTCGCGCACGGTCGTATAGCGCGAATGAGGGATCACGAACTCGTCGTCAAAGCCACGCATCAGCGGATGGAGCGGAGTCAGGACCTTGTGCCTGTATACGCCGCTCAGCTTTTCCGGAAGCTGATACTTTTTGATCCCGTAATGGTAGTAAAGACCCGCCTGCGCTCCCCAGCAGATATGGAAGGTGGAATAGACGTTGCGCTTAGACCACTCCATTATCTCGCAGAGCTCATCCCAGTAGTCGACCTCCTCGAACTCGATCTGCTCAACGGGCGCGCCCGTGATGATCATTCCGTCAAAGGTGTTGCTTTTGACCTCGTCAAAGGTCTTGTAGAACGTCGTAAGATGATGCGGAGAGGTGTTCTTAGAGGTGTGGCTCGCCATCTGCAAAAGCTCGATATCGATCTGCAGAGGGCTGTTGCCGAGCAGTCTCAGAAGCTGTGTTTCCGTAGTCACCTTGGTCGGCATGAGGTTGAGAATGAGGATTTTGAGCGGACGGATATCTTGCCTGAGCGCGACCTCGTCGGGCATCACAAAAATATTTTCACTTTCAAGAACCTTTATGGCAGGCAAATTGCTTTGTACCTTTATAGGCATTTTATCACCACGCTAAAATCTATTAGTACTGTTTTCCCCAGAAAACCTGATGCTTTGCGGGCTTTCCGCAGCAGACGCAGGTATCGGCGAGGCGCTCCTCCTCAAAGGGGATGCAGCGGCTCTTCACTCCGCCGGTAACGTCCTTGAGCTTGTCCTCGCAGGCGCTGTCGCCGCACCACATCGCTTTGATGAAGCCGGGCTTTGTTGCCGCGATCTCAACGAACTCGTCAAAGCTTGTCGCGGTAAAGGTCTTTTCCTCTGTATTCTTTCTCGCGCGCTCATACATATCGCTGTGGATCGTGCAGAGCAGCTTTTCGATATAATCGCTCAGTCCCTCGAGCGGCACGAACGCCTTCTCTCTTGTATCGCGGCGAACTACGACGCACTGAGCCTTCTCGATGTCCTTCGGACCTATCTCTACTCTTACGGGTACGCCCTTCATCTCGTATTCCGCGAACTTCCAGCCGGGAGCGTGGTCGCTGTCGTCGAGCTTGACCCTGAACTTCTTCTCAAGCTCCGCCTTGAGCTCATAAGCCTTGTCAAGCACGCCCTCCTTGTGCTGGGCGATCGGGATCAGCGCGACCTGGATCGGAGCTACCTTCGGCGGCAGCACAAGTCCGTCGTCGTCGCTGTGAACCATGATCAGCGCGCCTATCATTCTAGTCGAAACGCCCCAGGAGGTCTGGTGCGGGAAGTGGAGCTTGTTGTCCTTGCCTGTATAGGTGATGCCGAAGCTTTTTGCAAAGCCGTCGCCGAAGTAATGCGAGGTGCCGCCCTGAAGCGCGACGCCGTTGTGCATCATGGGCTCGATCGTATATGTCGCCTCAGCGCCCGCGAACTTCTCCTTCTCGGTCTTTTGACCGACGACCGCGGGTATCGCCAGAGTTTCCTTGTAAAAATCAGTATAAACCTTGAGCATTCTCAGGGTCTCTTCCTTTGCTTCCTCGGCGGTCTCGTGCATCGTGTGACCCTCCTGCCAGAGAAATTCCGAGGTGCGCAGGAACGGACGGGTGGTCTTTTCCCATCTCACAACGCTGCACCACTGATTGTAAAGCTTGGGCAGGTCGCGGTAGGTCTTGATGACCTTCTTGTAGTGCTCGCAGAAAAGCGTTTCCGATGTGGGGCGAACGGCAAGGCGCTCGGTGAGCTTCTCCTGACCGCCGATAGTGACCCACGCGCATTCGGGAGCAAAGCCCTCTACATGATCCTTCTCCCTCTGCAAAAGACTCTCGGGGATGAACATGGGCATATATACATTCTCATGTCCCGTCTCCTTGAAGCGGCGATCCAGGTCAGCCTGGATGTTTTCCCAGATAGCGTAGCCGTACGGACGGATGACCATGCAGCCCTTTACGCCCGAATAATCAACCAGCTCAGCCTTCTTTACGATGTCGGTATACCATTTCGCGAAGTCCTCGTCGCGGCTTGTTATCGCCTCGACCATTTTCTTGTTTTCAGCCATACTTGATTCCTCCATATTACTTTTATATCATAACATTCCTATTATACAACATTTCCCGCATTTTTCAAGTATTTTTGCTCGTTAGACAGGTCTGATATTGAATAAAAGTTCAATTCTCGGTAACTGAACGGCATCGCGCGGTAAAGTTTTTATCATTTAGCTCGTTAGACCGCGCGGTAAAGTTTTTATCATTTAGCTCGTTAGACAGGTCTGATATTGAATAAAAGTTCAATTCTCGGTAACTGAACGGCATCGCGCGGTAAAGTTTTAGCATTTAGCTCGTTAGATACGTCTGAGATGGAATAAAAGTTTTTTTCTCGGTAACTAATCGACATCGCGCGGTAAAGTCCCGGCTTAATGCTCGTCAGACGGGTCGGAAACAAAGCAAAGCTTTGGTTTAAGAGATGAAATCTTTCCGAGAAGCCCGCGGCATAATAAATTAAATCGGGCGCGACAGATTTGAAAAAAAACAGACCTGTCTGCCCGACCGCAATTATTAATTATTCACTATTCGTTATTCATTATCCTCCGCCCCCTGCTCCGTCCTTCTGCTTTGGATTTTCTCCGCTTCCTCTCTGACTATTTCGCCGAAGCCCTTTTCGTCAAGCTCAAAGGTTTCTTCCGCAACTGCCGAGTCATCCGCGAAGGCGTCAAAAACAGCCTGCTTCTGTTCTAGCAGCTTCATTATTTTTTCGTCGGCGGTATCCTCGCAGAGCAGCCTGAACACCAGAACGTTCCTTGCCTGACCCATTCTGTAGGCGCGCGAGATCGCCTGGTTTTCGATCGAGGGCTTGAACTGGGGCTCGCACAGCACGACGACGCTCGCGGACTGGATATTAAGACCCGTTCCGCCCGATTGGATCTGGGCGGCAAGCACGGCGCCGGGCTGCGCCTTGTCGAACTCGTCGATCAGCTCCTGTCTTCGCTGCGGCGGTATAGAGCCGTTAATAGGTCCCACGCAGCTTTCGCCGAAGATCGCGGCGATTTTCTTTATTGTGTCGAGGAAGAAGGAAAAGACGATTATCTTTCTGCCCTCGCTCTGCGCCTCCTCAACTATCTCCCTGAGCCTGTTTGCCTTTGAGGATTGGCTGATATCTCCGACATTCCAGGAGACCCTGCGCACGTCGGCGTATCTCTTGTCGAGCACAGCCTGCTCGTAAACGCTTCTTTCGGCGGCGGTCATCCTGCACCACTCCTCGCTCTGAGTCAGCTCCGGCAGCTCCTTGAGCACCTCCGAGCGCTTGCGGCGGTAATAGACCGGCGCGACTGCCTCCCTGAACTGAGGAGCCGAAGCCATGAACGCCATACCGGATATTGATTCCGAAAGCTCGGGGCGAAGCACGCCGACCAGCTCGATCATCTCGTTGACCTTGTTTTCGAGCGCAGTACCGGTCATGAAAAGCAGCTTTTGCGCGTGAGCGCAGAGCGCGCGGACGTTTTTGGAGCGCGCCGCCTCGGGATTCTTGATATAATGCGCCTCGTCAACGACCATCATGGCGAATTTTTTACCGTCCTCAAGCGGGAGATGAGCGGTTGTTTCAAAGGTCGTGACGCCGACGCCGCCCTTCTCCTGCCATTCCGCGAACGAAGAGGCGCGGTCGGAGCCGTGGATCTTTGTTACCTTCAAATCGCTGTGCTTTTCGATCTCCCTGCACCAGTTAGAGAGCACGCTGGCGGGGCAGACCACCATAAAATGTGTCGCTCCGCTGTTGCGCAGTGAAACCATCGAGGCGATCGCCTGAACGGTTTTTCCCAGACCCATTTCGTCTCCAAGCAGGGTCCTGCCCTGATGAAGGATATATTTTACGCCCCAGGTCTGGTAAGGACGCAGGGTGCAGCTCAGTCCGTCGGTGAGCACGGGCTGCTCCGCTATCGCCTGCGCCAGCTCCTCGGGCAGTCCGTAGATATCGTTCTCGTTTCCAAGCGCGTCGGGAGCGAGCTCGTCGAGAACGTTCATATATTCAACGGTGTGCTGCTCGAAGTCCTTCCACGCCGCGTCCGGGGCGACCCTCGCCGCACCCGAGCACAGGGAGCCGACCTCGGCGGCGGTTTTGGCGTAATCGCCCTTTATCAGCCTGCCGAGATAGGTGTAGCTGTCGATCACCTTCTGCTTGTCGTCGTTCTCGTAAAAAAGCCAGACCGCGCCGCTGCCGACGCTTTTCAGAGTATTTTCCGCTTTTTTGATATTTTCGGAGTAATCGCTCCTGAGTTGTTCAAACCGCTTTATGCCCTCGCGCTTGGCGCGGTAGAGACAGATCGCGCAGACCAGGTTCGTCGCGGCGGGGGTCTTGTCGTCGGCGCTCAGTCGAACATGAGCAGAGCCGGTTGAATGGTTGAGAAAGCTCGCGGCCATCTCCTTGATTCGCTGCGCTCCCTCGGGACTGATCCCGTTCACGGAGCTGAGCTGACCGACGCTCGCGCGGTGGATATCTCCCATGGTATTATAGCCTGCGTCGCGGAGTGATTTGACGCGCAGCTTTTCGCTGCCCCGGTTGATCTCCTCGACCGGCACATCGTCGAGGATCTTCATTCCCTCGCTGCCCTTAAATGCCTTTACAGCGTTTTTTATTTCCTCGCGGCTCAGATTAACAGCCTGCTCCGCGTTTCTGAGCCCCGCGCCTATTTTATCGAGCTCGCGCAAAACCGAGTCAAATTCCCGCAAGGGAGAGCCGCCGGTGAAAACCTCGGGGACGTTTCTCTGTATCAGAGAGCGGTAATAAGCCTTGTTGCCCGCGATCTCAGCCGCCGAAGCCGCGGCGCCCTGCTTTTGAGCGGCGGCGCTCTCGCTTTCGAGCCCTCGGGCTGTATTTCCGTAATCGCCCGAGAGGATCGAGCTGAGGTAGCTCAGCGCGCGATCGGCTCTGTTCTTTTTTTCATTTGAAGAAAAAAGCCTTCTCAATCCGCCGCTTCCAGCCTTCGCGTCGGAGAGCGCCGAATCGAGCGAGGCGCCGTAGACCTTCAAAAGCTGTTCCGACTGAGCGGCGGAGTGATCGCGCCGCGCAAGCGCGCAAAGGCTGTTGAAAAAACGCTCCGTTTCCCAGGAGGGAGGTGCTGGAGCGTTATTTTTCATTTCGGTTCGGATGATATTCGAGAAGCCGCCGCGGGCGAGCAGGGTCTGAAACTGACGCCTTACCTCGTCCGCCGCGCGGTTCTTTTCGTTTATTGAGTTTTTCAAAAAGCCGAGCAGACGCTCATGCTCACGGATGATCTGTCTTGAGTCTCCCGAGCTGAAGCTTCTTGCCATATCGTCACCTCGTTCGTTTATCGTGTCGCGGGTCGCCTATTTTTCCTCGCTTTTCATAAGCTCCGTAACGCAGACGTCGTAGCCCTTTTTTTCATATTCGAGATATCCGCTCTCCGGCTCTCTGCCCAGGATTAGGGACGCCAGATAAACAAGAAAATGCGGATTTGAGATCAGCACGGGACCCGTGAGGTGGGTCATGAAGAGGTTTCCGTCGCGCATTCCCTCGCCGCGCGAGCCCTTCTCGTTTCCGAGCCCGAGCTTAACTGAGAACATCGGCTTGGCGATCCCCTGTATCTCGCTGCATTTATTGATGAAGCCCACAAGCGGAGAGGACAGGAAGTCCGCCTCAAAAACAGCGTCGGCGGTTTCGCGCGACCTGTTCTGCTCGGTGACGGTGAAATCATAAAGCCCGAGCCCCTCGTGCTTTTCTCCCTGAGCGTCGGTGATGGCTTTTCCCAGCGTTTCAAAGGAATTGCCCGTCATGAGCATGACCTTGCCGCTTTTGATCGCGTCCCCGAGCTGTTCCCGGTAATTTCTCAGATCGTTGAGCACGACCTTTTGATTTCGCTCCGTGCCGGAGCCGATATAGATAAAATCATAGTCCGAAAGCGTCAGCTTGTCGCCGAGCGTCCGGCGCTCGACCGTCACGTTTTCGCCGCTTTTTTGAAGTATCCTCTCGAGCGCCCTGACGTTTCCGTATTCGCCGTAGAGGTTCATTATGTCGTAATACCAGTGCAGAAGCTTCATTGCTGATCCTCCTTTACCCTTGCCAGCAGCTTGCCCTTGTCGGAGAAGCAGGTGATCGCGTAAATATATTCCTTTCCGCCGTTTTGGAGGTAGTCGGCGGCTTCCTCGATGCTTTCAAAGAGCTTTATTTTTTCTCTCGGTATATCGGTGTAGGAGAATCTGACCGCGAGGCTGTTGACGTATTTGCCGGCGAGAACGATCTCGTGGATATTGTCGCTGCCGAGCATTTCAAAGTCGATATCCCAGAGCCACGAAACGTCGCTCGTGAAGTATTTCCTGCTGATCGCGTCGACGATTATCATTACGTCGCAGCCCTGCTCGCAGGCGCAGGCGACGCGCAGCGACTGATCGTAGGAAATGCTGTTTTCGTGCTTTGAGGTCAGCAGAGTTCCTCTGCGCTCTCCGATGGTAAAGGTGATGACCCTTCCGTTTTTCATGACATAGTCGCTCATAACGGAGGCGATTTTCGCTCCGTCCGTACCGACCACGCGGGCTACCGTGTAGGCGGCGAGGATATTGTAAATGTTGTAGAGCGATTTGAGAGCCAGCGATACCTTGTATTTGCCGTCGATCTCCATTTCTCCCTTTTTCAGATCGACCGCCGTGATAGTATAGGCGGTGTCGCGGCGGTGATATCCGCAGGAGGAGCAGGCGTAATGACCGATATGGTTGTAGTGATGGGTGGTATAGGTCATGGGCGACTTGCACACGGGGCAATAGGCGCCGTCGTTGTAGACGCTCACAAGCTCGTCGGTGTCGGTCGAAAGCCTGTCCGCGCCGAAGTAGATCACGTCGTCCCTGTCCGCGCCGAAGCAGGAAACCAGCGGGTCGTCCGCGTTGAGTATCAGCTTGGTCTCGGGGTGGATGCTGTCCTTGAGCGCGTCAAACACCCATTCCGGGTGACCGTTGCGGGTGAGCTGGTCGCGGTACAGATTCGTGATGACATAGTGAGTCGGCTTGATATATTTGAAGGTGTAGCGTGCGAAGCGCTCGTCGCTTTCGATCAGCAGTATATCGCGCTTGACCTTGCCCGAGAGCGTGGCGTTTGAGAGCACAAGAGTGGTAACGCCCTCGATCTGGTTTGAGCCCTCGCGGTTCCAGGCGACGGATTTTCCGCTTTCGGACAGGATATGGGCTATCATCTCAACGGTCGAGGTCTTGCCGTTGCTTCCTGTCACCGCGATTATGTATTCGGGAAGGGTCACGCGGCTGAGAATATCGGGGCAGAGTTTGAGCGCGACCTGACCGGGAAAGCTGCTGCCCTTGCCGATGAGCTTACCGGCGAAGCGGAGCAGCTTGCAGATTAAAACAGTAAAAAACATTTTCATAAGTCATTTCTCCAAAACTGATTATTTTCGCGTACTCACGGAGTCAGCCGCATTTCCCCGAGCTCGACGGTACGGACGCCGAGCTTTTTCAGGCTGATCTGGCATTCGCTGAACGCCCTTTCGTTGAGCAGCGCCCGGGGATTGTGGGCGTCATACCCGATAACCGCCTTGTTGCCGGTTTCCGCCGCGAGCTTCCAGAAGTGAGGATTCGGGTAATTCCTGCGGTTCAGGTAGCCGAGCATATTGTATTCAAGCGGTATTTCCTTTTCCCTTGCGTAGTCGCAGAGCTTTTTCATAATGCTCCGGTAAACGCTTCTCCTGCCTCTGAAATAAAAATTGTCCGGGTGGGCGAGATAGGTGAACGCTCCTGTTTCCAGACCCTCGATCACCTGGTTGACGTAGATCTTGAGCAGCTCCTCGTCGCTTTTCCCCTCGTAAAAGCTGTCATAATCATATTCGTTGCCGATAAAGTGCTCTCCCAGTATCAGGTAGTCGAGCGGAAAATCCGCTATAAAATCCGAGAACCGCCGGAAGGTCTGGGGATAATACTCCGCCTCCAGACCGAGAAGGATCTTTATATCGCTTTTGTATTCCTCTCTGAGCTTGAGGACGGAGCTGACATAGTCCTCGAGCTGCCCGGGCTTCATCCTGAAAAAGCTGTAGTAGTCGTCAACGGGGAAAAACTGCGGACAATGGTCGGAAAAGCCGAGCACCTCGATGCCCGCCGCTATCGCCGCCTCTACGTATTCTCTGTCGCTGCCCTCCGCGTGATTGCACCTTTCGGTGTGGGTGTGGAGATTATATTTCATATAGCTTCCGCTCCTTGTTAAAATCAACACTATTATAACTCTTTTTTTCGCGCTTTTCAATATTTCGCCGATTATTATTTTGCGGGCGAAAATCCCTTGAATTAAGCTTACCCAGGTGCTATACTGTTATTCGTAACAATAACGATACAATATATTGTACGGGAGGCTTTTATGCCGGTCGGACGCATCCATTCGGTAGAAACCTTCGGTTCGGTTGACGGACCGGGGATCCGATTTTTGATTTTTTTACAGGGCTGCGCTCTGCGCTGCCGTTACTGCCACAATCCCGATACTTGGAAAACGGGCGCGGGCGCCGAGATAACAGCCGACGAGCTGTTGGACAGAGCTGAGCGCTACCGCTCCTATTGGGGAAAAGAGGGCGGGATCACCGTCAGCGGCGGAGAGCCCTTGCTCCAGCTGGATTTTTTGACCGAGCTTTTTGAGAAGGCGAAGCGGCGGGGGATCAATACCTGCGTGGATACCGCGGGACAGCCCTTCAAATTGACCGAGCCTTTTATTTCCGGGTTCAGAGAGCTTTGCAGGGTCTGCGACCTTTTTCTGGTCGATATCAAGCATATCGACCCCGTGGAGCACAGGAGGCTCACGGGAGCCGATAACGAAAATATACTGCAAATGCTGACCTTTCTTTCGGAAGCGGGCAAGCCTGTTTGGATACGCCATGTTCTCGTCCCGGGAATAACCGACGACGACGCTTATCTGCGGCGAACAAAGCAGTTTATCGACACACTTTCCAACGTGAAGAAAATCGAGGTGCTGCCCTATCACTCTCTGGGAGTCCCTAAATGGGACAGGCTCGGACTGGAGTACACGCTCAGGGATACGGCTCCTCCGGACGCGGAGAGGATCGAGAACGCCAAAAGGATACTCGGTTTGACCCCGCGCCCCTAATACTGTCGGCATACAAAATCGGTATACAAAAGAGGAAACGCCCTGCTGTCTTGCGGCGCTTCCGTCAAATAACTTTGAGCTTTGAGCTTTTCGCTTTGAGCTGCTGCGATGAAGGAGTAATATCATGAGAGAAGAATGGAGAGGCTTCAAGGGAAGAATATGGACCGAGGATGTAAACGTCCGCGACTTCATTCAGAAAAACTATACGATGTACGACGGCGACGAGAGCTTTCTTGAGGCTCCCACCGAGGCTACAAGCAAGCTCTGGGACAGACTCCAGGAGCTCCAGAAGGAGGAGCGCGAGAAGGGCGGAGTCCTCGAGTGCGAAACCGAGGTCATTTCGACTCTGACCTCCTACGGCCCCGGTTACATCGACGAGAGCATGAAGGAGCTCGAAAAGGTTGTAGGGCTTCAAACCGACAAGCCGCTGAAGCGCGCTTTTATGCCCTACGGCGGTATCAAAATGGCGGAGCAGGCGGCTTCGACCTACGGCTACAAGGTCAACGATGAGCTTGTAAAGATCTTCAGCGAGTACCACAAGACCCACAATCAGGCGGTCTTTGACGTATATACTCCCGAAATGCGCCGCGCGCGCCACAGCCATATCATAACCGGTCTGCCCGATACCTACGGCAGAGGCAGGATCGTCGGCGACTACCGCCGCGTCGCTCTCTACGGAATCGACTTCCTCATCAAGATGAAGAAGAAGGACTGGCTCTATTGCGGCGACAGAAATATGAGCGAGGAGCATCTGCGCCTCAGAGAGGAGATCGCGGATCAGATCCGCGCCCTCGAGGGCATGAAGAGGATGGCTCAGATCTACGGCTTCGATATCTCTCAGCCCGCTAAGAACGCCCGCGAGGCGGTTCAGTGGCTCTACTTCGGCTACCTCGCTGCGATCAAGACCCAGAACGGCGCCGCGATGAGCGTGGGCAGGATCTCCACCTTCCTCGACATTTACATCAACCGCGACCTTGAGGAGGGCACGCTCACCGAGTCCGAGGCTCAGGAGCTTATCGACCACCTCGTGCTCAAGTTCCGCATGGTAAAATTCGCCCGCATCCCATCCTACAACGAGCTGTTCTCGGGCGATCCCGTCTGGGTAACGCTCGAGATGGCGGGCATCGGAACGGACGGCAGGCACATGGTCACCAAGAACGACTACCGCTTCCTGCATACCCTCGAGAATATGGGACCCTCGCCCGAGCCTAACCTCACCGTGCTCTGGTCGTCGCGCCTTCCCGAAAACTTCAAAAAGTACGCCGCTAAGATCTCGGTCAACACCTCGTCTATCCAGTACGAAAACGACTGCGTGATGCGTCCCGTCTGGGGCGACGACTACAGCATCTGCTGCTGCGTTTCCGCGACTCAAACGGGCAAGGAGATCCAGTTCTTCGGCGCGAGAGCCAACCTCGCCAAATGCCTCAACTACGCTCTCAACGGCGGCATCGACCTCAATACTCATGAGCAGGTCGGCCCCGAGATCCGCCCCGTAACAAGCGAGTATCTCGACTACGACGAGGTAATGCACAAGTTCAATATCATGATGAGCTGGCTTGTTGAGCTTTATGTCAACACGCTCAACCTCATTCACTATATGCACGACAAATACTACTATGAGGCGGCGGAGATGGCGCTTATCGACACCTATACCCGCCGGACCTTCGCCACGGGTATCGCGGGCTTTTCTCATGTTGTCGATTCTCTCTGCGCGATCAAATACGCCAGGGTGAAAACTATCCGCGACGAAGACGGCCTTATAAGGGATTATGAGGTCGAGGGCGATTTCCCGCGCTACGGAAACGACGACGAGCGCGCCGATCAAATCGCGATCTGGCTGCTCAAGGCGTTTATGAAAAAGGTCAGGGAGCATCACACCTACCGCAATTCCGAGCCGACCACCTCCATCCTCACCATCACCTCAAACGTGGTTTACGGCAAGGCTACGGGAGCGACTCCCGACGGCAGAAAAGCCTTCACGCCCTTCGCGCCGGGCGCCAATCCCTCCTACGGAGCCGAGAAAAACGGCTTGCTCGCCTCTCTCAACTCGGTTGCCAAGCTTCCCTATGACTATGCCCTCGACGGCATTTCAAATACCCAGACGATCAGCCCCGACGCTCTCGGACATGATCTTGAGGAGAGAAAGAATACCCTCTGGCATATCCTCGACGGCTATTTTGACCAGGGCGCTCACCATCTGAACGTCAACGTATTCGGAGTCGAAAAGCTCAGGGACTGCATGGAGCATCCCGAAAAGCCCGAGTACGCGAACTTCACCATCAGAGTTTCGGGCTATGCCGTCAAGTTCATCGACCTCACAAGGGAGCAGCAGCTTGACGTTATCGCCAGAACAGAGCACAAGACGCTTTGATATTATAAGCTCTTTCGGGCAGCGGAGGCGCCGAAAGCGCTGAGCAATCTGTAAAAACGGAGGGATATTATGACCCGGCGGCATTTTCATACCATAATCATCGGCGGCGGTCCCGCGGGTATGGGCGCGGCTATATCTCTGCTCAAGGATAAAGCCGAGGTATGCGTCATCGACAAAGCGGTATTTCCGCGCGATAAAACCTGCGCGGGTCTGGTAACAGCCAAAACCTACAGGCTGATCCGAGCGCTTTTCGGCGATGAAAATACGGACGGGATCTTCTGCTGCTCTGCCAATACAATAAGGCTTTTTGACCGGAGCGAGCTGCTTACCGAGTCCGCGCTCAGGCAGCCTGTCAGACTTGTGAACCGACGCCATTTTGACAACGCTCTTGTTGAGGAATACAAACGAAACGGCGGAACGATGCTCGAGGGCGAAAAGGATCTGAAAATCGACTATGAGAAAAACACCGTCACGCTGTCGGACGGCGAAGCACTGAGCTATGATTACCTGCTTTTTGCCGACGGCGCGCTTAGCATGGCGCACAAGGAGCTGCGCGTCGACAGGCGCGGGCTGGCTTTCGGCATCGAGGCATATATACCCGCAAGGCAGCTTGAGGTAAGCAGCGTGGATCTCTATTTCGGATATCTTAACAGCGGCTATATCTGGGTTTTCCCGCACGGAGAAACGGTCTGCGTCGGCGCAGCCGATCAGTTCCGCAGGGGCGCGGATTACCGAAAGCTCCTGACCGGTTTTCTGTCAGAGCTGGGAGTCGACCCTCAGGGCGTCAGATATGTCGGCGCCTTTCTGCCGTACGGCGAGCTGATCCCTCAGAACAGGCTTCCCGAAAACGTTATGCTTCTGGGCGACGCCGGCGGGTTTACGGATCCCATCTCCGGCGAGGGACTTTATATGTCGATGCAGTCCGGAATATACGCGGCTCAGGCGCTCGGTACCCCGTCGCCGAAAAAAGCGTATCTTGACAGCATGGAATTCATCTCGCGCACGGTCAGAGACGGCAAAAAGGTACAAAAGGCTTTTTACTCTTTCCCGATCCAAAAGACCTTTTTGAAAAAGGTAAGAGGGAAGAACAGGCTGGTCGCCTATTTCTTTGAAGAGATGGTCGACGAGTACCACTATGAATACCGCAGCGTCAAACAACTGCTGGCGGATTATAAAAAATCGAAATAAAGGCAACGCCGCACAAATCACGGCGCGCGCCTTGATTGAATATTTTTTCGTTATGAAAGCCCCGGCAAAACGCGTCGCGTTCGCCGAGGCTTTTTTGTTATGCGGTTGGTTGGATGCCTAAAACTATTCCGTCAACCTTCGCGATATATTTTTGCAAATGGGTCACGTCGTTCACGTCTACCGTGCCGCTGCCGTCGGTATCGGCGGCGGCGAGGGCTGAACCCTCAAGGGTTATAAGCCCCGCGATGTGTTTTTGTATCGCTGTCGCGTCGCGGATGTCCACCCTGCCGTCGCGGTTCGTGTCGCCTATGTTCGTATCGCCTATGAGAATTCCCGTTGAGCTGCCCGAGAGCGTAACCGCCTGCTCGGGCATGGTGAAGGTAACGATATACTCACCGTCCTTATTCGAGAGCGTGCAGGGAACATCCGTGCCGTCCTGCGCGGTGAGGGTGATTTGGTCGGGAATATAGCCCTTGTCAACGCTGAGATACAGCTTCACCTCATATCCCGAGAAAGCCTTCTTTGTGCCGAGGCTCAGATTGCCGACTTTGATATCCGAAACGGAGGCGTGCTCATCGGTTTGGTCTGTGATGCGATAAGCGAATCTGGAGGCGGAAAAGACGTCGTAGAGGTAATCACCTTTATGTTTAAGCATCACCTTGACGGCACAGTTTATCTCGTCGGCGGAGAGATGGCAGGTCGCGCGTAAGCGGTTTTCCGCATTATAGTCCAGGACAATCACACCGGACGCGGTTTTTTTCTCACCCTTGAAAAACCACTCAAATTGAACCGTTCCGTCCGGACTAAAATAGTTTCTGCTAATGTAGAAGTTCAGTCCGATGTCGTCGTCAAGGCTGACGGAATGTCCGATGAAGAAGCTTTCGGGCATATTTCGCCAAACAAAGGTCGTGACCTGCTCCGGCGCGGCGATCACGGCGCTTCCACCGTCGCCCGAAACAACTTCCCCTTCGCTGCCTTCCGCGACCCAGCGGTTGCCCCCGTTGTTGAGGGCCATATTCTCGGTCACAGCTATATGCGGCGAGAGGGTGAGCCTGCACAGAGAAAGACAGCAGGAAAATATATCGGATGTATAGTTTGCGCAGCGCGTGTCAAAGGAGGAAAGATCGAGCGCGGTTATTTTTTCGCAAGAAAAGAACATTCCCCACATATTGGTGACGGCGGAGGTGTTGAAGCCCCTCAGGTCGAGATAAACCAGATCCTCACACTCACGGAACATTTGTTCCATATTCCGGACCTTCGCGGTGTCAAAGCCGGAGAGATCGAGCGCGACAAGGCTCTTGCAACCGCTAAACATTTGGAACATATCGGTCACATTCCCGGTGTCAAAGCTGCCGAAGTTGAGATCGGTCAGGCTCTCGCAGTTATGGAACATATCACTCATATTTGTAACGGCGTCGGTGTCCCAGTTGCTCAAGTCAAGCGAAGTGAGAGCGTAACATTCCTCAAATAAACATCTCATATCCGTCGCAAGCGAGGTATCGACGGCGGAAAGCTCCATGCTCTTGCAGGCGCTGAAATCGTAAAACAGCCAAGTACAGTCGCCGACAAAGCGCACGCCCTCTTCGGCGGTCACGCTGAGCACCTCGTTTATCGGCACGTTTCCGTTTTCCCATATATGCCAATCATCAAAATCGCCCGAGATCAGGTGAAGCTCTTTCGTATCGGAATTGTAATCGTACTGCGGCGGGATGATCTCATCAAAGACCGCCTTGACCTCCACCGCGTGATCGGGCATGGTGAAGCTGCTGTTTTCGATCGTCACGCCGCCGTTGACGACCTGCCATCCCTTGAAGAAATAGCCGTCGCTTGGGGTCGCGGTCAGGTTGACCTGCATGCCTTCCTTATAAGCTCCCGCGCCTTCCACCGTTCCGCCCTCAGACGGCTCGGCGGTCACGGTAACGGGATAGGTTGGCTTCTCCTCAAAGACCGCCTTGACCTCCACCGCATGATCGGGCATGGTGAAGCTGTTGTTTTCGATCGTCACGCCGCCGCTGACGACCTGCCACTCCTTGAAGCGCCAGCCGTCGCTCGGCGTCGCGGTCAGGTTGACCTGCGCGTCTTCCTCATAATTTCCCGCGCCGCTCACCGTTCCGCCCTCAGACGGCTCGGCGGTCACGGTTACGGGATGACCCGGCTCGGGGATGGTGACCGTGATCGGGATGGTGCCGTAGTCAAAATCATCCCCTGTTTTTGGATTCGTCGAATAGATCCACATAAAATGATAGGAGACAGTGCCCGAGTAGGTGCCCGGTACCGCCGCGCTCCACTCGTCCGCGGAGATGTAAAAGTACATGATCTGCGGATCATTCGCGCAGCTCCAGTCAAGCATCCTTTGGTAATGCACTGTCTGCGTGTTTTCGGTGCTGCTCATACCGAAGTGAATGGTCTTGCTGCTGTCCTCCTGATTCGTGAGCGTTCCCGCTACATCGTTGACGCCGTTCTCGGCGCCTTCGAGAACCAGCCGCAGCTTACTCGGCGTGCGGTCGCCCGCAAGCGTAAAATCGAGCTGTGACATATCGAACTGCACCGCCGTCCATTCGGCGTTCGGCGTCAGCTCGATCAAATCGGGCTTGACGAAGGTGTAGGCGTTCGATGTCGCGCCGACCGAAAGTGAAGCGAGCGGCAAAGCGCTCAGGATCATGAGAACGGACAGTATAACAGCCAATGATTTTTTGAATTTGCTCATAAAATCCCTCCGTTTATTTATTGACCCTATATTACCATGATTGCCTGATATTTTCAATATGATTATGCACAATTCAGAAATAATATGCGCAAAAAAATCCCACTGCCTCAAACCGACGTGTCCCCAAAAATCCTCGATAATAATCTTTTACCTTCTATTGATAATTAGTATCACGCAAAGAAACGCGTTCTCGCTGCTGCAAAAAAATCCGCCGGGGACATCTCTGTCCCCGGCGGATCGGGTTGGTGTATTTAATCATTTCAGGCGCGGCGCCCGAATAAAATCAAATTACTTGTTAGCGATAGCAGCCTGTGTTGCTTTGAATGGTAGCAAGGTGAATATCATCTTTTTTAAGAACTACTTTCGGATTGTTCTTCCTTCCCTCAATTCCAATAAATATTTCTTCAATGGGGGAGTCGTCGGATAAACGAACAAACCATTTGAAGCGGTCATTGCTGACGGGGACAACTTTGTAAATAAATCTGTCGATGATATAATTCTCAAGCGTTGGTTGTGAGAAGTCGATAGCATTGTCCAAGATATCTTTGATTTCGGCAAGCTCTTTTTTGAACTCGTTCGGTGTTTTGTGTTCGTCTTTGAACACGTCCAATTCGGTTCGTAATTCGGAAAGCTGAGTCTCAAATTTCGTTTTCATTTTCATATATTCGGACTTGCTGATTTCATTCTCGGTTCTCATTTCAATCAGGTTTTCAAGCTTATTTTTAAGCTTGCTTATTCCTTCTCTCAACTCGTTCGCCTTTTTCTGCTGCTCTGAGTTATCTTCAACAATGTATCGGCTTATGAGCTGATATGCTTCCAGAACGGACTCTGTTCTGTCGTGCCAAATGCTGCCGATTACTTCCTTTGCCATCAAATCAAGCTTCCAGTCGGCGATCATTTTTATATCGCAGAAGCCTTCGGTATCAAGGCCGTTTTTCTCTCTGAATTGCTTACTGCCATTGTTTACCTGATTGTAGCATTGATAACCGTAGCAATCTCTGCCGTCCTTATTTACACGCCATTTGTTCTTCCTGTAATTACTGCCGCAGATGCATTTCAGCTTTCGCAGCCAGATATCCTGAGAGGGCTTTTTGCCGATTTTTCTTGTGCTGAGCATGTTGGTTTTTGATCGCAGAATCTCCTGTACCAGATCCCACTCTTCAGGTGGTATGATCGGCGGGAAATCACCTTTAACATAGATGTAAGTATCCCTGTCGTTATTGTTGATCCTTTTCTGTTCCAGATAGTTGTTAACATGGGATTGGTTATATGCCATAACTCCCTTGTAGGTCGAGCGTTTGAGAATTCTTCCGACCTTTGAGGCGACCCATTTAACATTTCCCTGTGCGTCCTTACGCTGCATTTTTGTGAGTTCACGGCAGATTTTTGTAAGTCCGAAACCTCTTTTGTACATATCGAAAATCAGTCTGACAGTTTCAGCCTGTTCCTCGTTGATAATATATGTATCTCCTTCGCGGTTATATCCCAAAATATTGCCGTTACCATAAAGAACGCCGTTTTGTCTGCTTACCATTTGTCCCGCTCTGACGCGCTCGGAGGTTTTACGGCTTTCTTCTTGGGCAAGCGTCGCCATTATGGTCAATCTTAACTCACCGTCACCATCCATCGTCCAGATGTTGTCCTCAACAAAATAGACCTCAATGCCGTACTCATTCTTAAACTTTCTTGTGTAGACAAGTGTATCAACAGTGTTTCTCGCAAAACGGCAGACTTCTCTGGTTACAATAAGATCAAATTCACCGTTTTTTGCGTCCTCCATCATCTGAAGAAATGCCGGTCGCTTTTTTGCGGCTGTTCCTGTGATGCCCTCATCTATGTATTTGTTTTCAAGCTGCCAATTAGGGTGATACTTTAACTGATCGTCATACCACTGCATCTGGTTCTGTAAGGCAGAAAGCTGCTGTTCATGCTCGGTAGATACTCTGCCGTAAAACACGATCCTGCGAGGACGATTAGGGTTCATTTTATCAGAAATACTTGAATATTCTTTCACTGCATCTCAACTCCCTTGATAACCTATCTTATTTACGACATTATATCTCCAGTTAACATATTTTTCAAGAGCTTTTTAATTCTTTTTCTGCCTTTTTTCTGTGACGCTTGATATTTTCGTAGGTTTCTATACTGATTTTGCCCTTCTGATAGAGCATATCAATCAAAAGAAGCGCGCCTTCATGCTTTGTAAATACTGTCGGATTGTCAAAGTGTTTGATTTTCATGGTATTACCAGTCCTTCCTGTCATCAAAGTAATATGCCTGGAACAGCACATCTGTGTTTGTTAAGAAACGTCCGCGTGCATTTTTCGGGATCAAATCGTTTGCGTCTGTTTTATCAAGTATTATCTGGGACAGTACATTATCTGCACGCCCGCAGGCCCTGAAATCTATATTATTCTTGATCTGTCCGCTGATTACGTTCGCATCCGGCCTTTGTGTGCCGAGCACTACGTGTATCGAGAAAGCTCTGCCAAGCCTGATCAATGTCGAGAGAGCAGCTTCGTAACGGGAAATTCTTTCCTTTTGGATTTTGTCAAGACCTGTTTTATCCAGGAGCTCTGCCGCTTCATCTACCGCAAATACGATTTTCGGAAGCTTCTTATTGAATTTCAAATTGTATTCGTCAACATTTGTACAGTCATGCTCAACGAGAAGGAGCTTTCTTCGGTTAAGCTCGTCAACCAAGTAATTAAGGTACTTGCTAAGCTCTTCATGTTCGGTTATAATATATGAACGGGATTTCCAGGACTTGTTGAAATCAACTCCGCCCTTGAAATCTGCTATGTAAACGACCGCGCCCTTCATGATACACTGAGCCAATATGGATTTAATAAGAAGTGTTTTTCCGGAACCGGTCGAACCACCGATAAGAAGGTGAGGTATTTTTGACAGATCCACTTCAACGCGGTCGGCTATGCTTTCGCCCAAAACCACAACAAAACTTTTATCGCTCAGCTTTTCGGGCGACCACCTTATCATATCGGGAAGTTGATATTTACCGTCAACCGCATAAACGATAACTGTCTGATTATTTTTTCCGCGCTCTATTCTGTCGATGCTGATATTTTGGGCAGATTCGATCTTTTCTTTGTTGTCCTGCCAAAGCGACAGAGGGAGTCCCTTTGTAAAGAATTCCAGCCTTTGTATCTTGTGATTAGAGGGATCGAAGCTTCTTGACATCAGAGCCGGGGCCTCCATGGAACTGTTTATCATCCCTGCACGCTGAAAGTTGTCGTGGAATTTCCGGGCGTTTTTCGGCATTCCGAACAATATCATGAGGATAATCGCAGCAATGATAAATGCCGCAATAATAAGTATAGAAAAGAGCACAAATGATAATTCGTTCAAACCCGGGAAGAATGTCCCGGGTTTGATATAACTGTCTCTCTTTACCCATGTAAAGAGAAAAACGGAAGAGAATAAAAGCATCAGAGCGAGCTTTATCGGAGAGCGAATGCAGCTTTTAATTCCGGAAAGAAAATACTGTCTGATGACAAATCTGAAAGTGCTGTTGAATAAACGGCGTTTGTATGACCTGTTATTCATCGTTTTCCTCCTCGTCATTTTTATCTTTTTCAGGCTTAAAAACTTCATTCAACATGTAGCGCTCAACGGTTCCGTCAGAATTAAAATGTTCGATATAATTGATACGGCGAAGAAGCGCCTTGTAGGTTTCGGGCTTCTGGTGCTGTTCGGTTATGTACTGGGCTTCGAGAGGAAGATTGCTGGTGAAAATAATGTGAGTATAACACCCTACTCTGTCAGTATAACGCGCGGGAAGATTTACCGGATAAATATCGAGGTAAATCAAGAGCTCTTCCAACGGGATCTGACTTGCGTATTCCTCGAAAACAAGCACATCCTCGGATGTGTACGCATCAAATTTAGTACCATTCTTCCCGTACGAAGTGATCCTGCAGATCTGTTCGGGTGCGAATTCTTTGTAGATGCTCCGCGTCTTGCCGGTTCCGGTCGCGCCATATTTGTAGACAACCTCAACTGCACGCAGCTTCTTTTTATTGAGGTCCGCAAGAAAAGCCTGCCTTGCAGCTTCCAACTGATTAACACGAAGCGTGTACTTCGGATACTCAGAAATGATTTCGGCAATCGAGTAGCCTTCCTTTAAAAGCTCAACAACTTCAGCCATATCGGTGCCGTTAAGAAATCCGTTCTGAGGGATCTCACCAAATTCGCGGTAAGAACCCTCAACTGAGGTTTCAGATTTGGAGGTCCCCGCAAATTTGCCATCTTTCCTTAAATACTGGACATTGTCCTCAGGACTTCCGTAAGCTTTCTCCACGTGACTTTTCGGAAATCTCTTCCTGATCGTTCTCAAACGACGCGAAGTCCTGAAAAGTAAATAAATATGTACATGAGGTGTTCCGTTCGCGCCTATTTCGTGGCAGTACGCGGCGAAAATGGGTTTCAAACTTACGATCAACTGATCGATTTTTTCGTCCGTATAACCCTTTTCAAGCGGGTTGTTAATAGTTACATGGACTGCTTTTACCTGCATTCCCTGCTTTTCCTGCATTTCCTGAATTGTCATAATTATTCCTCCTTTGTGTTTTTGCGTTTTTTGCGCCATAAGGGTAATACTAGCTTATGGCGCCGCCGACCCGACGGCAGCCCTAAACGGGCTGTCCGCCGCGCCGGTAATAGCGATCAATTCTTCTTCCCGTTCACGGGAAAAATTCTACGTGCGGTGACCTTGAGCTGATATCCATTCGGAGTCCAATAAAGGCTGGGCTTCAGATCCTCAAAGCCGACCTCAAGATATGACTCGGGCGTTTCCATCTGAGGAGGTCCCTCGATTTTAACTGAGAGCTTGTCGAGCTGATGCTCGGGGAGCGAGATCTCGTACTTGAAAGCATAGGGGGTATCTGAGACCCGTACACCGTCCTTATAATCGTATGCGGGCTTCACAGAAGTGAGGAAAAGTGTAGATCCGAAGGACTTGGGGTCGATAATGAGTTTGCTGAGGTCGAACATGATCATTCATCCTTTCATAAAGTTATTTTTGAGAATCGATTCATCATGTGTATTATATTACGATTTCTTATTATTGTAAAAGCCCAAAACAGCCTATTGGTTTTGTGCTTTATTGTCTTTTGAACTTTAAATATAATGCATAATGCAATCATTATAGTTTTCTGTTGCGATTTGCGTGATTTTAAATAGGACGTATTTTTCCGTTTACCGTTCTGCCCATAGAAAAAAGTATTTATTCGATAAAGTGGATTCATCTTGACACACCCTATATAATAGGGTATAATAGAATTGAAAGAAGTGACGTTATGACAAGAGAATTTATAATGCTTCCTGAGTTTGACAGGAAGTGGGCGGAAATGGGGCTTACCGACAAAGAGCTCAAAGCCTTGCAGGAGGAACTAACGATCAATCCAACAAAGGGTGATGTGATACAAGGTACCGGCGGTTTGCGAAAAATCCGAATCGCCTTTGAAGGCAGAGGAAAAAGCGGCAGCGCAAGAGTTTGCTATGTGGATTTTGCGGTTTATGAGCGTATTTATCTGATCACCGCATATTCTAAGGATGAGAAAGATAATTTATCAAAATCTGAGCGGAATGAAGTTAAAAAGCTAATTAAGATTTTGGAAGCTACAATCAGGAGATGATATCATGAGCGTTTACGAAAGTATTTTAAAAGGACTAAATGAAGCAATCGAATATGAAAAAGGCAATGTTCAGACACGGACGGCGAAATGCACGGTGAGCCCTGTTCCCGATTTCAGCTCGGAAGAAATTAAGGACATCCGACTCGGTTTCGGTATGACGCAGCTTACGTTTGCCGAGGTTATGGGCGTGTCGGTCAAGACGGTTGAGGCGTGGGAAGCCGGAACCAACAAACCGATCGGAGCGGCAAGGCGTTTTCTAAGCGTACTGAAAGCTGACCCGAAGCTGCTCGTTAAAAACAATATAATCAGTGCATAAACTTAATTCAGCGCCCCTTGACAGGCATTCAAGCTTATCAAGGGGCGTGTTGCTTTTAGTTCAATTCAGCTGGAAATTTGACAGTAAAAAATGAGCTACCCATAATAATATGGATAGCTCAAATTTCAATGGTTGAATGAAAGGGCGCTTATTCTGTTCAGTATGGTTTCTTCCGGAAGGTTTTGACAGTTAATTACCGCATAAATCTCCGCGTCATTGTTTACATTTGATTCGCAGTTAAAAGCATAATTAAACAGAATCAGGAATGCAGAAATGTGTAAGGGCTGAAGGTTGAAAATCACATAAAGCTTAACTGCCTCATAAAATGAAGGCGTTGCTTTTTCAAATCGCCACAGACGTACTTTCTTCTCATTCACAAGCAGTTTTTCAGCGATATCAGCAATTGTGAGGTTGTTGATTTCACTCAAAAATACAATTACCGCGCCGAAACCGGGGTTGAATACGGTCCCCTTTTTCCTATTTGATTTGTAGGGCTTATCTTTACCGAATTTGCGTATTTGCTTAAGAACACATAACTCCTTTTCGATAAGCCTATCAATTTCTTTTACCGAATAGTCCTTTTCGGTTTTAGTCAATTGTATCCCGGACCCTGAGCTCAGTCTTCTGATCTCGGATAAAGGTAAGGCTATTATTATTCATAAAAAGCCCCCCTTTCTGATCGGTCCTCTTTTTTGGTATAAAATGGTAATGATACAATGAAATATGGCTTTTTGAAGTATATGTAAGATATTCACCTTTGTCCGAAAAAAGAAGACAGGTCGCACTTTTGGGATACATTCGAAATTATCGACTGTACTACGGTACAATCACAGGACATCCATTTGTGCGACAGCGCACTAACGCGCTAGTTCCCAACAGATGGATGAGATGAACTGTAATTCTTTCAGTCTTCTAAGCATGGTAGCACTCCTTTAGTTGATATAAACATATTATACCACATCTATATACGCCTGTCAATATGTTGTGTGTAAATATTTTAAAAACATCAATATATTGTGTTAAGCTTAAGAAAAGAGTTCTAAGTCTGACAATCTACAAAGTCTTTATCACATCAAGCAAGCTCTGATAACTGTCCACATCGTGATACTTCACCTTGCTTGTTGACATTTCATTAAACAGCTTCTTTGCACATGAAATTTTTGCCTGTTCGATTGGTCGGAGATTCAAGCTTTCCATTGTTCCTTTTGTTTCTGCAACAAAGAATACATGCTTGACCGTTCCCTCATTGAACGCGATTGCCCAGTCCGGAGAATAATTACCTACCGGCGTCGGAATATGAAATCCCTTTGGCAGCTTGGCATAAACGCAAACCTCGTTGGCAGAATCCAAATCCTCAGCAAATTTGCGCTCAATACTTTTGTCAGCCGTACCGTCTGTAAAAATGAAATCTTGTATAGCCTTTTCTGCTTTATACGCCTTGTCAAAGCCCTGCGTATTCTTTTCCGCTGTGAAAATATCGCTGTCGTATTCACCCGCGATCGTGTTATAGGAAACGTGCTCCACGATCATTGTCGCCTTTTCTTCATTAATCAACCGAGTGACCTTCTTGATAAATTCCTCCGGATTGTTTTTATACATATAGAGCTTATCCTCACGGATACCCTTGAGGATTGTCGCAACGGTTTTACGGGTAAGAACGGTTCCCTTTGCGATTTTGCCGATCAAATCATATTTGACTTGGCTGATCTCTGTATGACGCAGCGATTTGGTGTTTGACTTGACCGAGCCAAAAGACGCGCCGCGTTCGATTTCATATTGATTCATTTCCGATTTCTGGCTTCCGATAGTCGCGGTATATTGCAACTCGGAAACGAACAGTTTCTCATCAATATGCTTGATTGCTTTGCGAATCAACTCGTCGCTGTCAAAGTCTACCTGATATGCGTACTTGTGATTGATCTC
>CACYIC010000003.1:20948-126465 GCA_902774325.1 uncultured Ruminococcus sp. | reverse complement strand
GTCCCCGGTTATGGCGCCAGCCTTGCGGCGTCCTTCGCCTCGTCTTGCGAAAAATATCCTCGCAAATCTTTGTCCACTTTTTATCTGAGATTAGTATAATACCGAGCTAAAAATATACTTTATCGCAAAAATCGACAAAAATTCCCCTGACAATCTTGAAAATTGTGCAAAATTGCAGTATAATTATTATTATAGCAGAAAACGCCTGACGGGATGCACTCTTGTCGGCGTGAGCGTCGATATCCCTGACTTGACTGCCGCTCAGCGCCGTTTCACCGAAGGGGAGCTTCTTGTCGGGTATGAAAGCACACCCGGTTTATCGCATACATAAAAAGGAGGACAGGACAATGTTGAAAAAATCAATATCGGTATTGCTGGTACTGATACTGACCCTTAGCGCGTTTTCGCTTGTGCCCTTGTCGGTATCGGCGGAAACGATAGTTGAAAGCGGAGAATACAGCTATACTCTCGTCGGAAATGACGACGACGGCTATACGGCTGAGATCACCGCCTACAGAGGAAGCGACAGCGAGCTGACGCTTCCTGACACGCTCGACGGCTACACGGTAACGGGTATCCGCCGTGAAGTATTCAGGAACAAGGCTTTTCTGACCTCGGTAACGTTTCCCGACACGGTCACGTTTATCGCGGATTATTCTTTTGCCGACAACGCAAATCTGGTGAATGTTGATTTGCCCGCGAATCTCGAGGATCTGGCGAGAGCCTCGTTTTACAACTGCACCGCGCTCACCGAGATCACTCTGCCCGCGACCGTCACCAAATGCTATGCCAACTCCGGAGCATGGATGACGTTCCGCGGTCCGTTCAACGGCTGCTCGAATTTGACGACGATCAACTTTGAGGAAGGCTTTTCGACTGTTCCCGACTACTTTTTTGAGGGATGTACGGGTATCGCTGCGATTGAGCTCCCGGACACGGTGACGTCAGTCGGCGCGTCCGCCTTCCAAGGCTGCACCAATATGACCTCTGTCGAGCTTTCCGATTCCCTGCTGAGTATCGGAAATAACGCGTTCTCAGACTGTGCCGCGCTGACTGAGATTACGCTTCCCGATCATCTGACTGCGATCGAGAGTATTACCTTTAGAAACTGCACCTCGCTTGAGACCGTTGTGCTCTCAGGCTCGGTCACAACCATAAAGGACTACGCGTTTACCGACTGCTCGTCTCTCCGAAGCATTGATTTGTCAGGCGTTGCTGAAATTATGTCCTACGCGTTCAGAAACTGCTCCTCGCTCTCGTCTGTTGAGATACCGACCTCGCTGACAAAAGCCGGAAACTCGATTTTCAGTGGATGCTCGAGCCTTGAAACGATCACCTTTGAACAGGGGACGACCGAGATAATTGACAATCTGCTTGAAGATTGCTCCGAGATCGGGGAGATCGAGATACCCGACACTGTGACCTCGATCGGCAGTCGCGCGTTTTATAACTGCGCCTCGCTCACGACCGTCGAAATGCCCGATTCCGTATTGAGCGTCGGCTCGAGCGCGTTTTCAAACTGCACAAGCCTTTCCGATCTCACCCTTTCAACTTCTCTGACGACGCTTGACGAATCGGCGTTCTATAATTGCACCGCGCTCGAGAGCGTTGAGATACCCAAAGCTCTTACAAATGCCGGCAATTCGGTTTACGGTCCATTCGCAATGTGCTCCGCGCTGAAAAACGTTTCCTTTGAACAGGGCGCGACCGCGATCGCCGCGCACCTTTTCTCACGGTGCAGCGGACTTGAGAGCATTGAGATCCCGAACGGCGTGACAACGATCGGCAGAGAAGCTTTTTATGAGTGCGGCGCGCTCACAGAGATCACCATTGCGGATTCGGTGACGGAGATCGGCACGCAGGCGTTTAATAACTGCGGCGCGCTCAAGTCCGTTGAGATACCCGACAGCGTTACAACGATTGAGAGCAGCGTTTTCAGAGGCTGCGCCTCGCTTGAAGAGGTCGACCTCGGCACAGACGTTACTCTGATCAAAAGCGACGCGTTCTCCGGCTGCTCAAGCCTTGGCGAGATCGTTTTCCCGGATTCGCTTGAAAAAATCGAGGGCTACGCGTTCCGAGACTGCAATTCGCTGGAGACGTTGACTATCCCGAAGAACCTCGCCAATAATACTAACAGCGGTTCTCCGGTATTCTATGAGTGCACGGGCTTAAAGAAGGTCACTTTTGAAAACGGCTCGACCCGCGTCCCACATCACTTTATCAGCTATTGCAGCGTTGAGGAGGTCGTGATCCCCGACACCGTGACCGATATTGAAACCAACGCGTTCTACCGTTGCTCGTCGCTGAATAACGCGGTGATCCCCGACAGCGTTGAAACGATAGGCTCATACGCGTTTGAATACTGCGCCGCGCTGGAAGAAATCGAGATACCCGCGGGCGTTACCGTGATCAACAGCTCGACCTTCAACCGCTGCACCGCGCTTGAAAGCGTGACCTTCAAGGGAAATGTTACCGCGATCAGCGATTACGCGTTCTATAACTGCGACGCGCTGACCGAGGTCGCTTTGCCCGGTACGGTTAGCAGGCTGGGCAGCAACGCCTTCGGCAATTGCGACGAGCTTTCTGCGGTCAATATCCCCAAGGCTCTTTGCGACGAGGGCGGCAGCGCGTCCTCTCCGTTCAGGGACTGCCCGAAGCTTGATAACGTCACCTTTGAAAGCGGGATCACGGCGATACCGAATAGTCTGTTTGACCGCTGCACGGGACTTACGAAAATAGAGATCCCCGAAACCGTTACGAGGATCGGAGCAAACGCCTTCTACGGGTGTTCAAACCTGAAGGACGTGAACCTTCCTCACGCGCTTGAAGCGCCGGGCAGCAGCGCGTTCGCAAACTGCGTCTCGATCGAGTCGATCGTAATACCCAAAACCCTGACTTCCTCGGGATACTATTCGTTCAGCGGCTGCTCAAGCCTGAGCGATATCACGCTGGAACAGGGCTTGGAGAGGATCCCCTCGAATCTTTTTGACGGCTGCAACGGATTTGAAACAGTTGTTATCCCCGACAGCGTGACCACGATCGGCGAAGGCGCGTTCCACAACTCCTCGCTGAAAAGAATTGATATACCCGATTCGGTGACGGAAATCGAAAGCTCCGCGTTCTACGGCTCGCAGCTTGAAGCCGTCACGATCCCCGCAAGCGTTTCAAAGCTGAACGGCTATATGTTCAGGGAATGCGCGAGCCTGACCGAGATCGACCTCGGCGCGTCGGTGACGGAGATCGGAATGTACGCCTTTTACAACTGCGGAAGCCTTGAAAAGGTCGTCAGCCGAGCGGAGGATATCACCGTCATTAACTCAACCGCTTTCGGAAACGACGATAACGTGACCTTCCTCGCGCCTCATTCCGCTGTCACTTTGAGAAATCATGTGAGAAATCTGAACAACAGCTGCAGGTTCATCGGCTTGGACAAGCACGATACCATAGCATGGAGCTGGGACGGCTTCAATTCGGCGACGCTCAGTATCTCGTGCGGCAGCTGCGATCTTGAGCCGTGTGAGCTTGACGCGGACATCACCTCGGCGGTCACCACGCCCGAGACCTGCACTGCGGACGGCGTTCGCACTTACACTGCGACAGGTACATTTGAGGGCGAAACCTACACCGATCAAAAGACCGAGGCGATCCCCGCGACGGGTCATCATTACGGTCAGCCCGAATGGACTTGGAACGGCTTTGAAACGGCTTACGCAACCTTCAAATGTGAAGCAAACGACGATACGCAGACCGTCGGCGCAACCGTCACCTCAGCGGTCACAACTCTCGAGACCTGCACGAAAAACGGCGTGAGAACCTACACCGCGACGGTCACATTTGAGGGCGAGACCTATACCGACCGAAAGACCGAGGCTATCCCCGCGACGGGTCATCATTACGGTCAGCCCGAATGGACTTGGAACGGCTTTGAGTCAGCTTCCGCAACCTTCAAATGCCCGGAAAACGACGATACGCAGACCGTCGGCGCCGCCATAACCTCGGCGGTCACAACTCCCGAGACCTGCACGAAAAACGGCGTGAGAACCTACACCGCGACGGTTACATTTGAGGGCAAAGCCTATACCGACCAAAAGACCGAAGCTATCCCCGCGACGGGTCATCATTACGGTCAGCCGGAATGGACTTGGAACGGCTTTGAAACGGCTTCCGCAACCTTCAAATGCCGGGAAAACGACGATACTCAGACCGTCGGCGCAACCGTTACCTCGGCGGTCACAACTCCCGAGACCTGCACGGAAAACGGCGTGAGAACCTACACCGCGACGGTCACATTTGAGGGCGAGACCTATACCGACCAAAAGACCAAGGCGATCCCCGCGACGGGACATCATTACGGTCAGCCCGAATGGACATGGAACAGCGACGGAACCGCTTTCGCAAGCTTTACCTGTGTTGAGGGCGACGATACGCAGATTCGTCAGGCAGGCGTATTCTCCGAAATCACCAAGCCCGCCACCTACGAGGAAAGCGGCGTCCGCACCTCCGCCGCGATAGTGGTGTTCAACGGCGCGGTTTACACCGACACGAACACCGAGACGATCCCAAGGCTGAATCTCATCGGCGATGTGAACCTCGACGGCAGGATAGATATCCGCGACGCGACAATGATACAAAAGCACCTTGCGGGGCTTATCACCCTTGAGGGCGAAGCCCTCGTAAACGCCGACGCCGACGGCAGCGGCACGGTCGACATTAACGACGTGACCCACCTGCAAAAGTACCTTGCGAAATATGATGTGACGCTCGGAAAGCAGCCCGCGTAATCCTATCCAATAAAAAAGGCAGAAGAAAAACGAAAGCTCTCGTTTTTCTTCTGCCTTTCGGCTTTGATAATGATTTGATGCCTTTTTGATTTTTCAACGTTTAGTACAATGGCGATATTTTTTGCATTGGTGGTCTTATGGCGGCGGACAAAACGATTTTTGACCCGCCGTTGCAGAAACCTGTTGCTTATTGGAAGTTTTCCAAAGGCGGAGAGAGCGCCCACCGACTCTATTATGCCCGGCTTTGGATCTGCGCCAGAAGCTCCTGCGCTTTTCTGCGGGAGCGGTCGGAGAGCTCGGTGTTTAGCAGCTTTATCAAGACGTCATGGAGTCCTTCGCAGGACTCGCCCTTGCGGACGATATGCTCCTCAAGGCAGAGCAGCATGCGGTAAACATGCTCATCCTCCTTGCAGAAAAGCTCCTCCTCGATTTTTTGAATACCGCTTTGGAAGTTCAGCTCCTCTATCCTGCCGAAGGGCGAGGTGAACGGGGCGTTTTTCACCGACACTACGTCCTTGACGTCCGAGCGGAAAAAGAGGAAATTGGCGATTTTGATCGCGGGCTCACGCCTGCCGTACCTTTGCTCGCATAAGTTCTTGTTAAAATACTCGGCGACGCCCTCGAAGCAATCGCCGCGATTGTCCCGGAGGATCACGCGCTTGCCGCTGAAATTGCCCAGATTTATCAGCTCAGGCGTTTGCGGCGCGTTTTTCATTGCCTCTTCGCGGCGCTTTTTCTTACCGATATTATCCTTTGCCATGATGATCTTGATGATTATGATGCGGATTATGATAAACAGCGCGGCGAGCGCGAACAGCGCCGAAACAAACATGAAAATGTAGCCTAAGCCGGTGGAGTCACGGTAATACTCAACGCCGTCGTCGCTCCAGAATTTCATTTCCCGGGTGTTTCCAACGATCCCGCTCTCCGTTGTGGAGGTGTAGGTGTGCGGGATGTCGTCGACATAGTATTTCCAGTGATATACGCTGTAGCTTTCCTTGTAGGTTCGTGTGGCGCGGAGGTTGGGGTTAGGCTCGTCCTGCTTGCTTTCGATATATTTCCACTTCTCGATTTCGCCTTCCGTGATCTTTTCCAGCTTTGCCTCAACGCTCACGTGATACGGCGCGGTAATGACCGAGTATGTCAGCGAAAAGCAAAACAAGAAAATACCCACCGCGATCGCCAACACGACCGAGCAGACGATCAAAAACGCGGAGTGTGTGTTCGGATGAAAGAAGCTCGACGGGTCGGTTTTCCAGCTCGGTTCTTTTTTTGCCATATTGATCTTCCTGTTCGGTTCGCAGCCCGCCGCTTCGCGCGGCTCGGACTGCAATACGGATTCGGTTTACTTGGTATCATTATACACGTTATTGCTTTAAATCGCAATAGAAAAAGGCTTTTTGTCCTTTGCCCGGGAAACTTTCGGTTAATCGGAAATCAGCCTGCGGTTATTTCGCGTTATTCACCGATTTACGACAGAAATCAGACCGCGAGGATCGGCTGCTTTTTATTTGTTATCTAAACTTGACCCCGCCGCCTCTTTTTTGTATAATAGACTCGGAGGAAGATGATATGAGGCTGTTGATCGCGGATTTGGTGACCGAGCTGAGTCCGGTATATGATGAAACAAAGCGGCTGGCAAAGCCGTTTATATATGGGGGAGAGCGGCAAACCGACATTTTGCTAAGCGTGTCCGAAAAAACGCTTGACAGCATGATGAGCCGCGCGGCTGAGGGAGTTACGGTCGGCAAGATGGAAAATCTTGCGCTTTCCTCCGAATTTTGCCGCAAGGCGATCCCCTTCGGGACCATGCTGATCCATTCATCGGCGCTGATCTGCGACGGCGGAGCCTACCTGTTTTCCGCTGACTCAGGGGTGGGAAAATCGACCCATACCCGCCTGTGGCTGCGGGAGTTCGGCGAGCGCGTACATATAATGAATGACGACAAGCCGGTGGTGAGGCTGCTTGAGGATGGGGCGCTCGTCTGCGGAACGCCCTTCGACGGCGGCAGCGGGATCGCGCTCAATGAAACCTATCCGCTCAAAGCGGTCGTTTTTGTCGAGAGGGGAGAGGAAAACTCCGTCCGCGTGCCCGCGAGCAAGGAGATAATCCAAAAGCTCTATTTCCAGACCGCTCATTTCGTTTCAGCCGAGACCGCGGTTGAAATGCTGAACAATTTCGAGAAGCTGCTGGGGCTGACGAGGTTTTTTGTTCTGACCTGCAATATGGACAGCTCCGCCGCTCACGTCGCTTACGAGGAAATAGTCGAAAAAAAATATATGATGCTTTTATACGGCGACCGCTGCTGATGTATCGGTCGCCGCTTTTTGTCATCACGATGAAATAATCAGCGCTGACCTGCAAATACTATTGATTGAGTTTTTGTTTAAAAGGTGATTGTATGGGCGGTTCGCTAAAGGATTACATCGAGTGGCGCGGGGATATTTCTCTCTCGGGCGCGGAGCTCAACGAGGCGGATAATTTTGTGCTTTGTCAGCTTGCTTACGCGGATCTGGGCAGGCACTACCGCGAGGGGCAGAGCCTTGCGGATAATCTGGGCGGGCTGCTCTCCTCGGAAGGACCCTATTACAAGCTGGTTTTTGAAACAGACGAGGACAGGGCGCTGCTCGGCGCGGCGGCAGCCTCCGAGCGCTTCGGCAGGCTGCGTCTGCTGCGTTTCAGCGAGGTGCTTGACGGAGAGAAAAGCACCCAGTTCGCGGCTGTGACCTTCGATTTGGGCGACCGCGTTTTCACGGCTATCCGCGGGACGGACTGCACTCTCATGGGCTGGAAGGAGAATTTCATGCTCGGCTTTAGGGAGGTCGGCGCTCAAAAGCTTGCTCTGGAGTATCTGAGGCGGGAGCTGCTCTCGGGCAGGAGGGTCGTGCTCGGAGGTCATTCAAAGGGAGCGAATCTCGCGCTGTATGCGGCGGCTATGCTCGAAAAGGAGCTTCAGAGCGGGCTGCTCTTCGTTTATCTCAACGACGGACCGGGGCTTTGCCCGCAGGTGCTTCCTCCCGAGCTTACAGCGGGCGTCTCCGAAAAATGTCTTGTTCTCCGTCCGGAGTATTCCGTGGTGGGAGGGCTTTTCAACAGCGGGACGCTCAGGGAAAAAAGGGTGAAAAGCAGCGCGGCGGGACCCTTCCAGCACGCTCTTGTGACCTGGGAGGTCGGCGCTCTCGGAGCTGTGGAAGCGGCGGGCGGCGACGAAAACGCGGCGGCGTTGTGCGATTCGATGAACAATGCCCTCGACAAGCTCGACATGAAGAGCAGGGAGAGCTATATCGACTCGATTTTTTCTCTGATTACAAACAGAAAAAACGCCTTGCTCAGCGATTTCAGGGGACTTTCAAGCTTTGAGAGAGCGGCTGGGCGCCTGTTTGAGATCGGAGAAAGGACAGCTGCCTCGGCTCGGGACGATTCCGCCGATAAGGGTCAGCTCGAGAGACTTCGCCTGATTCTGAAGGGCGTTTCAAAATATATCGGCGCGGCGCTCGCGGTCATCGGGGCGCTGTGCTGCCTTTTTCCTCCCGCTGCTCCCGTCGCCGTCGCCTCGTTTTCGGCGGCGGCTCTGCTTGCCGCTCAGGTGATGATCTGCGTCAGGGCACTGAAAAAATCGGGCTGGAGCTTTTCGCGCGAGAGGACAAGGCTTGCGATCCTCGCCTGCTCGATCGTTTTGTACTGCGCGCTTATGCTCGGATGCGGCGGCACGGCGGTCTTTACCGAGGCGTTTTGCGGAGTCCTGCTCTGCGCCGCGGCGTTCGCGTCAGTGAGAAGGGCGTTCAGAAGGATAAGCGCGGTCTGTGCCGCGCGCGGCGTTTTCTGCCTTGCGCTCGGAGCGTGGTTCCTTTCGGGGACGAGGGGAGGAGCGGTTTTTCCGGGCGCGGTGCTCGGCTTGTTTTTGGTCTGCGAGGGGATTTGGCGAACTGCCTCATACTTTTCAAGAAATCGAGCGGAGCTTTTCGGCTGATACCTATCGAACAGCTTTTCCTTGACAAATATATATAATACAATCGGCGCAAAGTATTGATTTTTGTTGAAGCTGATGGTATAATTATAGAAAAAGGAGGGCTTGGTATGAGCGATTACAAAAATAAACACTCACTGAAAAACAGGATAATATCCGCGATCACAAACAGACTCGCCGTCGGCATTGTCATTCTCATCTTCGGGATAGGGATGATCGTTTGTCCGATGGATTACATGAAAATCGCGCTGATAATCATCGGCGTCGCTGTTCTCGCTTTCTGCGTGGTGCGTGCGATATTCTTTTTCATAGGAGAAAAAACCCCGGCGGCGATATTTGAGATCGTAGTGACGGGTCTTTTCGCGGTGTTCGGAATCATCTGTATCGCCGCTCCCGGCTGGGTCATTTCCTTTGTGTATTTTATTTTCGGAGCGGTCATAATCCTCGACGGAGCCTCCGCCATGTATTTCGCGGTTGTCGTGCTGAGAAAAAGCGGCGCGACATGGATACCTTATATGATCCTCTCGGCGGTGATCCTCGCTCTCGGAGCTGTCGCGATAATCAACCCCTTCAGCGCTATGGAGTGGACGCTGCGGTTCGTCGGAGTCGCGCTCGCGCTCGGCGGTATCTTTAATATCTGCAATTTCTTTGCCAAGCATGATAACGACAAGAAAATAGAGGCTCAGGCAGTTGACGAATACTGATGAATATAAAAAAACAACCGCCGTTCGGTTTCGGATCGAACGGCGGTTGATTTTTATGAGGTATTTTTTATGATTTGGTTATTTAAGGCTGTTCTGGATAGCGACAGCAACGGCGACGGTAGCGCCTACCATCGGGTTGTTGCCCATGCCGAGGAAGCCCATCATCTCAACGTGCGCGGGAACGGAGGAGGAGCCTGCGAACTGCGCGTCGGAGTGCATTCTGCCCATGGTGTCGGTCATGCCGTAGGAAGCGGGGCCTGCCGCCATGTTATCGGGATGCAGGGTCCTGCCTGTGCCGCCGCCGGAGGCAACGGAGAAGTACTTCTTGCCCTGCTCGTTGCATTCCTTCTTGTAGGTGCCCGCGACGGGATGCTGGAAGCGGGTGGGGTTGGTGGAGTTACCGGTGATTGAAACGTCAACGCCCTCCTTGTGCATGATGGCAACGCCCTCGCGGACGTCGTCGGCGCCGTAGCAGCGTACGTTAGCGCGCTCGCCGTCGGAATAGGGAGTTTCCTTAACGATAGTGAGCTCGCCGGTGAAGTAATCAAACTGAGTCTGAACGTAGGTGAAGCCGTTGATCCTGGAGATGATCTGAGCGGCGTCTTTTCCGAGGCCGTTGAGGATAACTCTCAGGGGCTGCTCTCTGACCTTGTTGGCGTTGCGGACGATACCGATAGCGCCCTCTGCGGCGGCGAAGGACTCGTGACCCGCCAGGAAAGCGAAGCACTTGGTATCATTGCTCAGAAGCATTGCGGCGAGGTTGCCGTGTCCGATACCGACCTTGCGGTTCTCGGCAACGGAGCCGTCGATGCAGAAGCTCTGCAGACCGATTCCGATGTATCTTGCAGCCTCTTCGGCGTTTTTTGCGCCCGCCTTGAGAGCAATAGCGGCGCCTACGCAGTATGCCCAGCATACATTTTCAAAGCAGATGGGCTGGATTCCCTTTGCGATCTCGTAGGGATCAAAGCCCGCGTTCTTGCAGATCTCGCGGCTTTCCTCAACGGAGGAGATGCCGTACTGAGCCAGAACGCCGTTGATTTTTTCGATTCGTCTGTCATAATTTTCAAATAAACTCATGCTGCACACCTCCTTATTCCTTGCGGGGATCAATATACTTAGCCGCGGTATCCCACTGTCCGTAGTGACCCTTAGCCTTTTCAAGAGCTTCGTTAGCGTCCATGCCGCCCTTGATGAAATCCATCATTTTGCCGAGGCTTACGAATTCGTAGCCGATGATCTCGTTGTCGGCGTTGAGAGCGACGCGTGTGCAGTAGCCCTCTGTCATCTCAAGGTAACGGGGACCCTTTTCTTTTGTAGCGAACATTGTTCCGACCTGCGAGCGCAGACCCTTGCCCAGATCCTCAAGAGAAGCGCCGACGAGCAGTCCGCCCTCGGAGAACGCGCTCTGGGTTCTGCCGTAAACGATCTGCAGGAAGAGCTCTCTCATGGCGGTATTGATGGCGTCGCAGACGAGGTCGGTGTTGAGAGCCTCGAGCAGGGTCTTGCCGATGAGGATCTCGGAAGCCATAGCCGCGGAGTGAGTCATGCCGGAGCAGCCGATTGTCTCAACCAGAGCCTCCTCGATGATTCCTTCCTTGACGTTGAGGGTGAGCTTGCACGCGCCCTGCTGAGGCGCACACCAGCCGATGCCGTGAGTGAAACCGGAAATGTCTTTGATTTCCTTTGCCTGTACCCACTTGCCCTCTTCGGGGATGGGTGCGGGACCGTGATACGCGCCCTTGGCTATGGGACACATATTCGATACTTCTGCTGTGTAATACATACGCATTTTCCTCCTTAGATTAATATAATATAAGGCGGCGCCGCGCGATCCGAGACGCGCCTCATTTTTTAAAAGGGAGAGCAGTATTCTCCGTATATATTATAGTTTAGATGACCAAATAAGTCAAGTGTTAAATCAAGGTTTGGGACGATATTGACAAAAAATTGACGGGATCAGCCTTGAAGTTCCCCGGGATTTTTACCGATATTCAAAGAAAGGACGGATAGGAGCGTTTTTTGCGCAGCGGAAGAGGCATTTTGATCCGCGCTGTTGAAAAAATCCGCGAATAGTGTTATAATAGCGACATATTGAAATTATAAAGATATTGAAATCATAAAAAACGAAAGGGATGCCGGTCATGGAAAAATACTTCAGCATAAACGAATCGGGCAGGAGCGTGAGGTGCAAGCTCTACTGCGCCGAGCCAAAGAGCGTCAGGCGCGTGCTTGTCTGCTGTCACGGCTTCACGGGTCACAAGGATAACAGCGCCGCTCAGAAGATGGCTGATTATCTGCTCAGGAAATACAAGGACTTCGGGGTTATAACCTTCGATCTGCCCGCCCACGGAGACGACGCGAGAAACAAGCTCTCGCTCGTCGACTGCGATATATATATCCGCCTTGTCTGCGAATACGCCGCCTCGCGCTTCAAAACAAAGGAGCTCTACGGCTACGCCACCAGCTTCGGCGGCTATCTCATGCTCAAATACATCAATGAGCACGGAAGCCCCTTCCTAAAGCTCGCGCTCCGCTGTCCCGCCGTAAATATGCACGCGGTTTTCACGGGACTTATGCCGGAGGATGATCTTAGGATGATCATGAGGAACAAGCCCGTGATGGCAGGCTTTGACCGAAAGGTGAGAGTCACCCGCGAATTTGTGGAGGAGCTCGAGAGGGAGGATATAAGCTGCCGCGATTTCAGCGGCTTTTCGGACAGCCTGATAATACTTCAAGGCACAAAGGACGAGATCGTCAGCTTTGATTTTGTCAGGGACTTCGCGGAGAAAAACTCGATCGAATTCATTCCGGTCGAGGGAGCGGATCACCGCTTTCAGGATCCCCGAAAAATGGAGCTCGCTATAAAGAGGATAGTCGAGTTTTTTGATTTGTGATACCGCGGTGGGAAAAATCGTTCTGTCCGCTGCAAAAATGACTGATCTGAAAATGTATTGCCGTTATGCGGAGCATTGTGATTTTATATCATACAAAAAGGGTCGATTCGGGCTTGAAGCCGAACCGACCCTTTCGGTCATCTTATGGGAGTGATCGAGTGAAGCAGATCGGAGAACGCCTGCTCCATCTTTTCGGAGGTCTCGCCGCCGTTAATCATGCAGCGGACAATATAAACGTCGTTGCCGTTCTGAGCTATGGCGTTGCCGTTCTCTCCGTCGTAGTAGGTCATGAAGGTCATCCCGCCGAAATCCTCCTCGAGGTAAGCCTCGGAGTTTTCAATCAGCTCCTCGGATTTGCTGTCGGGTATTCTGGTCAGGATAAGCATATAGCCGTCGCAGGTGTAGCCTCGCACGGAGTAGGGCTTGTCCTCGTCGGTAACCTCCCTGTCCTCAAAGCTCTTGTGATCGGGCACCTCGTAAGTGATGTCAAAGAAAACATCCTTGAGCCTCGCCATTTGGTCCTTTGTCGCTGCCTCGGTCGCCGCTTCGGTCACCGCTTCGGTAGCCGCTTCGGTCGCGGGCTCTGTTCCGGAAACGTCGCTGCCGTTCGAGCTGCAGCCGGACAGGGAGCAGGATATCACTAATGCCGCCAGAAGAGCGGGGAGAAGGGCAGAGATAAGCTTTTTCATTGATTTTCCTCCTGTTATTTAAGCTGTTCAAGTATCTTGTCGGCGACAAAAACCCCGCTCGCCGAAGCGTGAGAAAGCGAGTGGGTTATGCCGCTGCCGTCGCCGATGATGTAAAGTCCTTTGAACTCGGTCTCGAGGTTTTCGTCGACCTCGACCTCCATATTGTAGAACTTCACCTCTACGCCGTAGAGCAGGGTGTCCTCGTTAGCGGTTCCGGGCGCGATCTTGTCGAGCGCGTAGATCATCTCGATTATCCCGTCGAGGATGCGCTTGGGAAGCACCAGGCTCAGATCTCCCGGGGTCGCCGTCAGGGTCGGGACGGTAAAGCTCTCGTCGATGCGGCTTTTTGTGCTGCGCCTGCCCCTGATAAGGTCGCCGAAGCGCTGCACGATAACGCCGCCTCCGAGCATATTGCTCAGCTTCGCGATGCTCTCGCCGTAGCCGTTTGAATCCTTGAAGGGCTCCGAGAAATGTTTGGCGACCAGCAGGGCAAAATTCGTGTTGCCCGTCTGCTTCTCCGGATCCTCGTAGCTGTGACCGTTGACGGTGACAATGCCGTTTGTGTTCTCGGTGACAACCGCGCCCTTCGGGTTCATGCAGAAGGTGCGCACCCTGTCGCCGTATTTCTCGGTGCGGTAAACTATCTTGCTTTCGTAAAGCTCGTCGGTGAGGTGTGAGAAAACCTCGGCGGGAAGCTCGACGCGCACGCCGATATCCACGCGGTTAGATTTTGTGGGGACGCCCATCTCGCGGCAGATCTTCTCCATCCACTTGCTGCCGCTCCTGCCTACCGAAACAACGCATCTGTCGCAGGTGAAGCCTTCCTCTCCGGCGCGGACGGTGTATTTGCCGCCGTCCTCGGAGATACTTTCGACAGTCGTATCAAAATAGAAATCTACCGACGGCTTGAGATGCTTGTAGAGGTTTTCAAGCACGATATAGTTGACGTCGGTTCCCAGATGGCGCACCGAAGCGTCGAGCAGATGAAGATCGTTTTGCAGGCAGAGCTTTTTGATGTGAGTGCCCGAGGTGGAGTAGAGCCTTGAGTCTCCGCCGCCGTAAGCCATATTGATTTTATCGACGTACCGCATCAGCTCAAGCGCCTTTGCTTTTCCGATATATTCGTGCAGAGTGCCGCCGAAGTCGTTTGTGATGTTGTATTTTCCGTCCGAAAAGGCCCCCGCGCCGCCGAAGCCGCTCATTATCGAACAGCTCTTGCAGTTGACGCACGCTTTGATTTTTTCTCCGTCGATCGGGCAGCGGCGCTTGCTCAGCGGATGCCCCGCCTCGAATACGGCAATTTTTAGATCGCTGTGCTTTTCGGTCAGCTCAAAGGCGGTGAATATACCGCCCGGACCCGCGCCGATTATTATCACGTCGTAGTGCATATCCGTCCTCCGTTGTTGCTTTTTGTGTCTGTAGATAGCCTCAAACAAGCTTGATTGTGTTTTGGTGAAACGACGACGGCGTGTCGTCGTTTATACTAATCTCAGATAAAAAGTGGACAAAGATTTGCGAGGATATTTTTCGCAAGACGAGGCGAAGGACGCCGCAAGGCTGGCGCCATAACCGGGGANNGTTGTCAGCAAGCACAGCGAGCGACGACGAGACGACAACGAAGTATTGCGGAAAATAGACCGCAAAGATTGTCTATTTTTTATTTGAGTTTAGTATTATTCGATACATATTATTGTAGCATTTCGCGCCGTGAAAATCAAGTGCGATACGGATTCCTTTGAAAATCGGACCGCGTGATCGATCTCTGCTTTTTTGAAAAACGCGGGAGCGCTCCGGCGCGTGAAAAAAGGTCGGTTCGCCAACAGGCAAGCCGACCCGAAGATTCAAAGCCTTGCTTTTATCAAAGCTGGCAGTGCGCAGCACCGAATTCAGATAACGGACGCCGCCTATAAAGGCGGGGGACATTATCGGTTTTGTTATTTTCTGTAAAGGCGCTCTGTCTCGTAGACGGGCTCGGTGGTGAGGTGGATCCCGAGCTTCTTGAGGGTGTGGTTATCGGTTTCCGAGAGGATGACCGTGGCGTGAGCGTCGGTGCCCCTGAGCTTGGGCAGCTGCTCCATGGCGACCCTCGCCGTCGGATTGGTGACGGCGGACATCGACAGGGCTATGAGGATCTCGTCGGTGTGGAGCCTCGGGTTCTTTGAGCCGAAGGTCTCGACCTTTAGCTTCTGGATGGGCTCGATAACCGCGGCGTCGAGGATATCGACCTCCTCGGGGATGCGCGCCAGGGTTTTCAGCGCGTTGAGCAGCATCGCGGAGCAGGCTCCGAGAAGATTTGAGGTCTTGCCCGTGATGATCGTTCCGTCCGAAAGCTCGATAGCCGCGGCGGGCGCGCCTGTCAGCTCAGCCTTTTTGAGAGCGGGCGCGATAACGGCGCGGTCGGAGGTGCTCAGCTTATTCTGCTTCATCAGCAGGCTGATCTTGTACGCCTCGTCGGGCGAGCCGTCGCCCTTGATCTGATTCGAGAGCGCAGTATAGTAGCGGCGGATGATCTCCTGGTTAGCCGCGTAGCATACAGCCTCGTCGTCGATTATGCAGTTTCCCGCCATATTAACGCCCATATCCGTGGGGGATTTGTAAGGGGATTCGCCCAGTATCAGCTCGAACATCGTATTGAGGACGGGGAAGATCTCGATATCGCGGTTGTAGTTGACGGTGGTTATATTGTAAGCCTCAAGATGGAACGGATCGATCATGTTCACGTCGTTGAGGTCGGCGGTCGCCGCTTCGTAAGCTACGTTTACCGGGTGCTTGAGCGGGAGGTTCCAGATAGGGAAGGTCTCGAACTTAGCGTAGCCCGCCTTTATCCCGTGCTTGTGCTCGTGATAGAGCTGAGAGAGGCAGACCGCCATCTTGCCCGAGCCGGGACCGGGAGCGGTGATCACGACCAGGCGGCGGGTGGTTTCGATGTAGTCGTTCTTTCCGTAACCGTCGTCGCTGACGATCAGATCGACGTCGGTGGGGTAATTGGGTATGGAATAGTGGTGATAGACATTCACGCCGTTTTCGGTCAGGTGCTTCTCAAATTTGAGCGCCGTGGGCTGCTCGGAATAGCGGGTGAGCACAACCGAGTTGACGCAGAGTCCTCTGCTGCGGAAAACGTCGATAAGGCGCAGTACGTCGAGGTCGTAGGTGATCCCCAGATCGCCGCGCACCTTGTTCTTTTCTATATCGTCGGCGTTTATGACGATCACTATCTCAGCCTCGTCCTTGAGCTGCATGAGCATTTGCAGCTTTGAGTCGGGCTTGAAGCCCGGCAGCACGCGCGAGGCGTGGTAGTCGTCAAAAAGCTTTCCGCCGAATTCAAGATAGAGCTTGTCGCCGAACTTTGCTATCCTGTCGCGGATATGCTGCGACTGGAGCTCCAGGTATTTTTCGTTGTCAAATCCGATTCTCATGATCAGACCTCCTTTTGACCCTATACGAAGCATATTATATCACAAGTTTCTCCCGGAATAAAGATAAAAAAGAAAAAAATAAAAATCTCTTTCACATTTCCCCCGAAAAGCAGAGTCCGGCTTGTCGAATTATTGCAATTTTTTGCAATAATCAAAAAAAGAATAGCATAATTGTTGTAAATTTTAGATTTTTAATGTATAATAACAGATGAAGAAAGTCGGAGAAAACTAATTTCAAGGAGTGATCCATTTATGAAACTTTCAAAAAGACTTGTAAGCCTTTTCCTTTCGGCGTGCGTGCTCTGTTCCGCTCTCGCGATAGGAAGCTTCGGCGCGTCCGCGACGGACTATGACTATTCGGCAAACCCGGAGCTTGCACAGGAGACCATTCGGGGCGGCGCCGTCCTGCACTGCTTCTGCTGGTCGTACAACACCATCAAAGCAAAGCTGCCCGAGATCTACGCGGCGGGCTATACCGCGGTGCAGACCTCGCCCGTCCAGCCGCCTAGGGATTACGGTTTATCCTACACCGACATGAGCGGTCAGTGGTGGAAGCTTTATCAGCCTTTGGGCTTCAGGGTTTCCGACGGCAGCTCCTGGCTCGGAACAAAGGATGAACTGACTTCCCTGTGCGAAACGGCTGATAACTATGGGATCAAGGTGATAGTCGACATCGTTGCCAATCACATGGCGAATAACGGCAACGAGGGCGGCACCTACAGCTACCTGAACCAATACGTTGATTCGGACATGAAGAACTCCGACTTCTACCATACGAATAATACGAAAACAAATGATAACAGCCGATATACTATGACCCAGTATCATCTCGGTATGCCCGACCTCAATACCCAGAACAGCATCGTGCAGAACAAGGCGCTCGCTTTGCTCAAGGAGTGCGTCGACTGCGGCGTTGACGGCTTCCGCTTTGACACTGCAAAGCATATCGAGCTTCCGTCCGATCCCGGCAACTGCAAAGGCGACTTCTGGCCCAATGTGATCGATGGCGTAAATACCTATTGTGAAGATAATGACAAGCCCCGGCCGTTCATTTACGGCGAGATCCTCGGCTATGCGGGTACCGAGATTTCCAACTATACTAAGTTTATGGCTGTTACCGATAGCGTGACAGGCGATCATGCGCTGGACAAGGCGTACTGGAACGTTGCCGATCAGATGGTAAGCGGAATCCAAAACGACGAATCAAACGGCGGCAACGGTAAGTCCGGTCTTACAGCCTCCGATAGTGTTCTCTGGGTGGAGTCGCATGATACCTATATGGGCAACTCAAGCTCGGGATATTTCTATAATCAAGACAGCGACTATGACCATCACACCACAAAGTATGTTGACGACAGCATCATAACGCGCGCATGGGCGATAATCGGCTCGCGCGCAGGCTCTACCTCGCTGTTCTTTGCCCGTCCTAACAACACTATGGGTGCGGCAAGTACGGATACGACATGGGAATCCACCGAGGTTGCCGAGGTCAACAAGTTCAAGAATGTATTTGACGGGCAGTCGGAATCCCTTGGATCCTCTGGCAGCAATATCGCCTACAACATCCGCGGAACCAAGGGTATCGTAATATCCAAATTTGACGGCGGCGGCAGCGTGAGCTTTTCGGCTCAGGGCATGGCGGACGGCACCTATACCGACCATGTTACAGGCGGATCCTTCACTGTTCAGAACGGCACTATCAGCGGCACTGTAGGCGCAAAGGGCATAGCGGTCGTTTATAATCTCAGCGACATCTCCGGCGGCGATACTCCCGCTCCCGCCATCGACACCCTTTATCTCGTACCCAACAGCAACTGGAAGGAGAATAACGCACGGTACGCGATGTATTTCTTCGGCGACAGCGGAAACACCTGGGTCGACATGACGCAGCTCAGCGACAGCCTTTACAGCGGCAGCATTCCGGAGGGAAGCTGGAGCAATGTGATTTTCACACGAATGAATCCCGGCACCGACACCAATAACTGGGAGAATACAAATAAATGGAACCAGACGCGCGATCTGGCTATTCCGACCGACTATAACCGATATACCGTTGCAAACGGCGTTTGGGATGAAGACAGCAATGATCAGACCACCTGGGGCACGTGGGATCTCTATACTCCTACCTGCACCCACACCTACGGTCAGCCTTCCTGGACATGGAGCAACAACAACGGCTCGGCTTATGCCGTCTTTACCTGCTCTCAGTGCCATGAGCAGAAAACCGTGGTCGCGGATGTTAATCAGCAGGACAACGGTGACAACACGGTTACTTATACCGCGACTGTGACCTTCAATAATCAGCTCTACACAAAAACAATAACCGAAACCAAGCCTGCCGAGTTTTCGGGCAAGCTCTATCTGAAGCCCAACGCATGGGAAGAGGACGACGCCCGTTTCGCGATTTATCTGTTCAACAATCTCGGACAGAGCGTCTGGGCGGATATGACCTACAAAGAAGGTGACGGAGTCTATGAGGCGATCATACCGGAGGGAGTCTGGCACAATGTTATTTTTGTCCGAATGAATCCCGCCTATGAAGAAAACAGCTGGAATCAAAGCAGCAGCGATGATCGTGTCTGGAACCAAACAGAGGATCTCTCGCCGGTCGAAGGAAAAAACAATTATAGGATCACCGAAACAGATCTAAGCGTGCCGAAATCCTCAGGCCAATGGGATAACAATTACATCTACATTACGCGTCTGGCAGGTCACAGCATCAGTCTGGATGGCGATATCGCGCTGAATTTCTATTTTGAGCTTGATCAGAGCGTTGTCGAAAGCGAGACGAGCTATTTGAAAATGAGTTTGACAGATACGGACGGCAGTCAGATAAACCCGGTGGAGGTTTATGTCAGCAATGCGGAAACGGAAACGCTCGACGGAAAGACATACTATAAATTCAAATATAATGTCGCCGCGAAAAACATGGATTCGCCTATCCAGGCAGAGCTCATTGATAACGGCAATACATTAGGGTATTACGAGTACTCCGTCAGGGATTACGCGCAGTATCTCATTGATCATGCTGATGACAGAGAAGAGTATGAAGCGGCGAAAGATCTTGTAGAAAGCATGATGCTTTACGGTGACTGGGCGGCGTACTATTTCGGTGTGTCCGAATCTCAACCACCAATTCCCGAAGGATTGGAAGGATTGCCGGAAAACTACTTGTCCGATATGTATTCTTGTTTGTATTCTTCTAATCTGGATGAAGCTGTAACCTTTGTGGGTACGACGCTTTCGCTCAAAACCGAGACCACGTTCTCGCTGTACTTTAAGAGCAGCGGAGCTCTGAGCTTCTCCTGCTTCAAGGATTCTACGGAAATCTATAATACGGAAACCGCGTCATCCGGTAATATGACTGTCTTACGCATCCGCGGAATAAAGCCGAATGAGCTTGATGATGCTTTTGAAATTATCTGTGGCGAACATGGCACAATAACTTACAGCCCGATGTGCTATATCGTAGCGGTGCTGACAAGAGACGGGAACGACGAAAATCTGAGACAGCTCATGAAATCGCTTTACCTGTATTACAAAAGTGCGGCGAATTATTTCGGATAAAAGCCTTCGCCGGAGCTGAATAAAGATATTTTTGTTTCCGGGAAACGCTTGCAAACAGCTTGATTATGTGTTACAATCATGATAGTATTTAAAGGAAGTGAGTTCAAATGAAAAGAGTATTCGCAATAATGGCTGTCCTTGCGGTTCTTTTTGCCTCGACTCTGTGCGCTTCGGCTGCAGGCTCGATATTGGGCGACGCCGACCGCAGCGGAAAAGTCGACATCAGCGACGTGACGATGATCCAGAAAAATGTCGCGAAGCTTGTTGCTTTTAGCACGCAGACCCTCAAGCTCGCTGATGTAAACGGCGACAATCTGGTGAATATCAAGGACGCGACGATAGTCCAGAAGTACGTGGCCGGTATCAGCGTGCCGTATAAGGTAGGTCAGGAGGTAGTTCAGCCTACCACCAAGCGCACTTACGATCTGCCGTTTGTACCGTTTTAAGGCAGCGCCGAAAATCGCTAAAATCAAATCAATACTGACAGGGCGGGACTCAAAGTCCCGCTCTTTTCATTAGTATTCGCGGCGGGGTTAAAAGTCTCCGCTTTTGTCTTTTTAGTGGTGAAAGCTTGTGATCAAAAACTGCCGCCTGAACGGGGCGAGGGACAGACCATCGCCGCGAAGAAGCAATAATAACAAAAAGGGGTGTTGTAAAAATGGATAATTCCATAACAAGTGAGCAGACGGGAGGCTCACGCGCGGGATTCCGCGTATTCAGGCTGATAAGGACTATATTTATATATCTGCTGTCAGCCGCGATAATAATCGCCGCACTGCTTTTTGCTTCGTCAGCCACACCTGACAAGTCTCTATTTGGATACCGATATTACACGGTTCTTACTCCGTCGATGGAACCGGCTTACAGCGTTGGTGATATGGTATTCGTGAAGATAGAAAATGCCGACAATATCAATGTCGGCGACGTCATTACATTTAACCCGTCGTCCTACAGCGACGCCTACCTGACGCACCGCGTCGTTGAGAAGATCCCCGATTATCAGGGCTCGGGCGTTACCTGCTTCAGGACAAAGGGTGATGCGAATGACAGCGAGGACTCATTCCTTATTGATGAAGGACGAGTGATCGGAACGGTGAAGCTGGGCATTCCCAAGCTGGGATATGTCGTTCGTTTCGTCCAGCTGCGCTGGTACTTCGTGGTACCGATAATAATTCTGATATTCGTGTTCTTCAAGCTTATAGGAATTTACCTTGGACCCGCCAAAAAGAAAGATTCCGAGGATGACGCCGAACAAATCGAGGGCGAAGCCGAAGGGGACGCTTCCGACAAAAAGGAGCTTGCCGAAAAGACAGCTCCCAAAGAGGAAGCCGGAGCCGAAACAGCCGCCGCTCAAAACAAAGCCGATTCCGAGAATTCCTCCGTCGCCGGCGAGGACAAGGAGGATATCAAATCCGAATAATATAAAGAAAGGAAGATTTTAATGACAACTCAAAAGAAGAAAAAGTCCGCAAAAGAAAAACGCGTACTGATCGGTGCTGTTGTAGTTGCCGCCGCTATCGTTGCGGGTTCGACCTTCGCTTGGTTCGCATCCAAGGATGAAGTCACCAACCGCCTCAGCGCGTCCGCTAATTATAACGTATCGATCGTCGAGGATTTCCAGCCTCCCGTAGATTGGATCCCCGGTCAGACAGTCAACAAGGACGTTGCCGCAGTCAACACCGGCAGCGTAGACGCTTTCGTAAGAATGTGGCTCGGCGGTCAGATGAGACTGCTTGCCGAAAATTCAAAGGATGACAGCACTAGCTATGATGTCACCAATACCAACAAGACAACTCTCGCCGGAGCCTCTTTCAAGCTCTACAGAGACGGCTCGGGCTTGGGCGAGAACATAGCGGACAGAGAAATCTACGTCGAAAAGACGGATCCTTCTTCCGACGGCAGCTACCGGGTAGTTGATACCAACCAAAACGTAACCATCACATCTGACCAAAACGGTTATATCTCGATCTCTGATCTCGAGCCGAATGATTATTACCTGATCGAGGAAACCCCGCCGACCGGCTATCAGTCAACAGGCGCGAGAAAGTTCAGATTCAGCGTGTATATCGACGCGAATAATCAGATCGGAGTATCCTATACCGAGGACGCCCTATCGAAGGACGCCAACGGAAGGCTCAAGCTCAACGGCTCCGATTTCAGCGCCGATACCGCAAAGGAAAAGCTCACCGGATTCACGGCAATGGGCTTCAGCGCTCAGTCTGTTCCGTCGGTTCACGGTATTCCCAACGAGGAGAACATGAGCCGACTGACCATGACAAAGGTCGACGCGAACGATTCGAGTCTTAAGCTGCCCTACGCGACCTATTACCTGCTTAGACTCTACAATTTTGAGTATAAGAAGGAGGGCGCTCAGGGCGATACGGCGGAGGCTTATCTCGCTAACGCCATGAACGCGCTGTCTGTGGATTATGACAGCAGTAGTTTTCAGAAACGACGATCAAAACAGATCCTATTATACGGACGGCGGCGAGAAGAGCTGATCACCGTGGCAAAACCCAAAAGAAAGCATTTTATGTCCCTGACAGTTTTTCTGTCTGCGGTCGCGCTCATTGTGATCGGCTCCACAATGGCGTACTTCACCTCAAAGGATCAGACTACCAACAAATTCATCGGAAGCCGCTTCGACGTGTTACTGACTGAAACCAAGTGGGATCCGCATACTGCGAACGATGTTGTGCCGGGAGATGAGTTCTTCAAGAACCCTCAGATCACAAATGTCGAGCGCACCGACGGCTACGTTTATATCCGCGTAACCGTTCCGTGCGATACTCAGATGGTCGATAATGACGACGGCACGCCCCGGGGAGCGACCGGTGATGTTCCGATGTATAAATTTATGGTCGGGCAGGGGACAGATCCCGAAACCTATCTGGCGAATACCGATTTTTCACCGAAGCAGCTGGTTCACAGCAGATGGAAGCTGCTCTCCGAAAACGGCGAGGATTATACGGAATACGATCCTGAAAACAAGGTTTTTGTTTACGTTTACGCTTATACGAACGCGGAGGGTACGGAGCTGATGCTTCTGACAAAGAATCAGATCACCGAGCCGCTTTTTGACAAGGTCAAGCTTTGGAATTTCAACGAGGATTATGACAAGACAAAAAGCCACAATATCAAGGTAGAGGGCTTCGGTATCCAAAGAGATATTCCCGATCATACCGCCTCTGACATTTACCCGATTTGGGAACTGATTGAAGGGGAGGGCAGCTTCGGATGAAGAAACGTTTAGTATTAATTATCGCTGCCGCCCTGAGCGCAGTTCTGCTGGTTTTCATCGGGATAACTATGGCGAGCTTTATTGACTACGAGGTAAAGGATAACCGGATCACGATCGGAAACGTCAGCGTAGAGCTCGACGAGGGCGATTTCGACCCGGATGAACCGCACGATATCGTTCCCGGAAGCAGACTTGAAAAGGCGCCGAAGCTCACGAACGACGGCTCCAAGGATGAATTCGTGTTTATGAAGATAACAGTTCCCATAGACAGCGCGACGTTTCTTTATGAGGCGGATGACGGCGTGAACCAAAAGGGAACTCCGAACGGCTTGGCGGGACGTCAGCAGATGTTCAGGTTCATAGCCAACGCTCCCGTTTCTCCCGCCGCCGATAACGTAAAGAGCGTTACCGCGCCGGAGGGCAGAGAGGTCGACTTCAAATACCATTCCGACGACGCCGACGGCGAAACGGTTGACGGATGGATCCTTCTTGACTCAAAGTATTCGCGCAGCAAAACGGTCGAGGGAACAACGACATATTATGACGAGTATGTTTTCGGCTATAACAAAAAGCTCAGACCGAATGAGGAAACCCTGACTCTCTTTGACGAGGTGCAGCTCAAGAGCTTCATCGACAGGGAAATAGTCGGCGGAACCGAGATAGGGGTCGTCGCCTACGGCATCCAAGCCGATAACCTCAAGCCCGAGGGAGAAATTGATTTCACCAAGCAGCGTTTCAGCGAGCAGGAGATTCAGGCGATCTATACAATAGTCAAGAACAAGGCAAATGAATGAAAGGCGGGCGGCGATGAAAAAGAGATCTAAAATAATCATAGCGATCGCCGTTCCGGTCATTTTAGCGGCGGCGGTGATAACCGTTTTCGCTTATATTCAGAACAGAACCGAGCAGACCAACGAGTTCAGCATCGGAGAGGATGTAAACACCGTCAGCGAGGTGTTTACGGAACCCGAGGACGTAGGGATGAACAATACCTTCCGAAAAGAGGTTTCCGTGGTCAATTCGGGCACCTCGGATCAGTTTGTAAGGGTTTATCTCGATTTTTCCGATTCGCTCGTCCGCGACAAATCGAAGATAGTTTATACTAAGAACAACGTTTCTCAGCAAAAGAGCTGGAGCGAGTTCATAGCGGATCAGCGCGACGACTGGGAATTTGTTCCCGAAACCTCATCAGCCGACGACGCGATCCTTCGCGGGTATTTTTACTACAAAGGGATCCTGCAGCCGGGCGAAAAGACTCCTAACCTGATAGACGGAGTCGTGACCGACTTTTCCGACGATCCTGACGAATCCAACCCCGACAAGATCACCGATTTTGACATCGTTGTCTACAGCGAAACCGTACAGACCACGGAGATCAATGAAAACGGCACAGAATATACGGGCGCACAATGGAAGCAGGCGTGGAAGAGCTTTCTGAATACTCCGCAGCAGGATTGATACAGGGTTCGGTTCAATTACCGGATTAAAACAGGATAAAAGGATAAGATAAGCGACGGCAAAAAGCTGTCGCTTTTTTCCGTTCTGATAACGCCGTCACGTTTTTCCGAATCTTTATGAAAAAACGGAAGATTATGAAAAAAACGGAAGATTTGCCGCAGTTGACTTTTTTTCTCGAAATAGATATAATATAAAAGTTAAAGCAAGCAGCCATAAAAGGCTTCCGCTGCTGTCAATTTCGGCGAGCGGAAAAAGCTTGGTTTTTTTATGAAATAAAATACAACGCTCCGTATGATGGCAATTTTTTTAACGTGCAGTCTTATGGTAGCGGACAGAATGATTTTTGACCCGCCGTTGCGGAAACCTGCTGCTTGTTTGCAAGTTTTCCAAAGGCGGAGAGAGCGCCGCCGGCGCTTTTTACGGAGTTACAGATGCCGGAATTCTACGATAAATTGTTGTTGGATATAATTAAATGCCAATTGTTCGGCGGCGCTGCGCCGAAGCTTTCAGCCGAGGATGTTTCCGAAATCATCAAGGAAGCAAAAGCGCAAACCGTTTATATGCTTGTGCTTGCTTTTTTGCGGGAAAACTGCGGTCAGATATTATCAGAGCGTTTTCCCGAGATCGCGGAGGATTTTTTCGGCGGCGTTATATCCAATACCAAAAACTTTATGGAGCACGACGAGCTTCATCGGCTGATGACGTCGAACAAGATACCTTACGTCGCCATAAAAGGCTTGTCCTCCGCTTACTATTACCCGGAGCCTGCCCTCAGAGAAATGGGGGACGTTGATTTTTTGGTTTACCGGGAGGATTTCGAGCGGGCGAAGCAGGTCGTGCTGAACGCGGGCTTTGAGGTCGATCACGGCGACGACGAGGACAGCATCCATATTTCATTCAGCCGTTATCCCGGAAGCATTTGGGAGCAGCACCGCTCAATTAACGGGATCCCCGACGGCAAAGCGGGCGATCTGATCCGCGAGGAGATGGGGCGCTGCATCGAAACCGCCCGTCAAATCGAATCGGACGGCGCGGTGTGTATGATCCCGGACGGCTTCCATCACGGGCTTATCATGCTGCTGCACATGATCTCTCACCTCACAAGCGAGGGAATAGGGCTTAGACACCTCTGCGACTGGTCGGTATTTGCGGATAAAATCGACAACGACGATTTCGTTGAGCTTTTCAAAAACAAGCTGGAGCGCTTTGGCGTTTGGAGATTCGCTCAGCTCGTCACGTCTGCTTGTGAGAAATACCTCGGTATAGCTCACAAGCCGTGGGCTGAAAACCGCGAGTTCGGCGAGGAAACGCTCGAAGAGCTTATCGGGGATATTCTCAGCGGCGGTAACTTCGGAAAAAAGGATCTCAACCGCTACCGCGAGATCAAGTACATTTCAAACCGGGGCGAGAGAACCGTTGACAATAAAAACCTTTTTTCTCAGCTTTTCGGCACCTTGAATAAAAAAACGTACTCCGATTATCAATGGATAAAAAAGTACAAGGTGTTTCTGCCGCTTGGCTGGATCGCGGAGGGCGGAAGGTATCTGGGCTTTTTGATCAGCGGCAGGAGAAAAAACAGCGGAACGGTTTCAATGCTTAGGGAAGCCTCAAAGCGAAAGGAGCTTTACAGCAAAATGAAGCTCTTTGAGCCCGGGACTGATTGATATCATACCATTAAACGATTCGGAAAAGCGGCGATTGTCACTGCTTTTTGCCGCCATTTTTGATTATCTTCGGAAGCGGGTGCTTTTTATGTCGTTTTTGTTTGTAGCGCTCGGCGGAGCATTGGGAGCTGTCGGAAGATACGCGATAAGCCTTATTCCGATCAAAACGGAGTTTCCGTTTCTGACGCTCATCACAAATATTTTGGGCGCGGTTCTTATCGGATTTATCGCGGGCTTAGTCTGCTCTGATGACGGCAGCTCAAAAAACGCGGTGCTTTTTTGGAAAACGGGAGTCTGCGGAGGCTTTACGACCTTCTCGACCTTCTCGCTCGAAGCCTATACGCTTTTTGAGGGCGGCTCGGTGTTTTTGGGCGTTTTGTACGCGGTCGTCAGCGTTGTATCATGTATTCTCGGGATCTTGTGCGGAAAAAAGCTCGCGGTCCTTTTTAAGGGATCGTGCTGAAAAAGCGCTTGACGAAATCGTTTGATAGAGGATATAATCTTGTTATCATTTAGATAAGCGCTGAATAATTACGGTGATCATATCGCGCAGTCGGATTTTTCGTCAGATTTTTGGGCAATATGGTTGAAAAGACTAAAGCAAGATGAGTGCCGAGCAATAGGCGATAATTAATCAGTGGTTACTTATCAATCAGACTATTATTCCGATTGATATGATTGACGATTACGGGTCAGTGGGTCGATTAATGAATAATTCAGATATTAAGACGGCGAGGGACTTGATCTATCTTGTTTCCTGCGCGGTGAATGAAAAAACTCCGGAGCGCGAAATCTGTGAGAAAATAGATTTGGAGCAGGTTTATTACCTGTCGAGTGCGCATTTCCTGACCTCGGCTGTCGCGTTCGCGCTAGAAAAGGTCACGGTTCTTCCGCACCCTTACGATCAGGCGAAGAAAAAAGCGATCCGCAAGCTGGCGCTCTTTGATATCGAAAGGGCAAAGCTTTTTGCGGAGCTTGAAAAAAACGGGATTTGGTACCTTCCGCTGAAGGGCATCCTTTTAAAAAACGACTATCCGATTTCAGCGATGAGAGAGATGTCCGACAACGATATCCTCTGCGACAGCTCCGGGATGGGAAAAATCAAAGAGATAATGGAGCGGATGGGCTATTCCTGTGATGTGTTCGGGACGACAAATCACGATACCTATTCAAAGCCGCCGACTCTGGAGTTTGAGATACACCGGGAGCTTTTTCTGCAAAGCGATATGCCCGAGATATTTGATTATTTCAAAAATATCCGTGAAAAGCTGCTGCCGATAGCGGGAACCTCCTTTGGCTATAGGATGACAGACGAGGATTTTTACATCTATCTGATCTGTCACGCCTTCAAGCATTATTATTTCAGCGGTACCGGGCTGCGCTCTCTGCTGGATATTTATATCTATTTGTCGAAGCACGGCGAGAAGCTTGACCGGGCATATCTCGACAGGGAATTTGAAGTTCTCGGTTTGCTCGGCTTTGAGCGTGAGATCACAGGCGTCGCCCAAAAAGCATTCGGTTTTGAGAAGCTGAGCGATGATGAGTGGAAAGCTTTATTTGAGTACATCGAATCCGGCGTTTACGGAACGGAGGAGACCCGAAGATATAAAAGAAATAACCGGAATCTGGGCGGCGACGACAGCGACGGGTCAAAGCGAAGGTATTTGCTGAAGCGGGTTTTTATTTCCGGAAAGGCTCTGGAAAGCAACTATCCGTTCTTTTATAAGCACAAATGGCTGTATCCCGTGCTTTTCGTGTATCGACCGGTAAAAGGGTTGTTTACGCACCCGAAAGGCATAATCAAGGAATACAGAGAAATAAAAGAATTCAAAACAAAACGGAGGTAATTATGATCAGAAGGATAATCATAACAGCTGTCGCTCTGGCGATGGGAGCCTTGCTTCTCAGCGCCTGCGGCGAAAAGAGCGACGAAAACAAGAACGGAACGACTGTTGCCGTGACGACGGCGCCGGTTCAGACAACGAGCAGGGAGGAAAAGACCGCGACCACGCAGGCGGCAAAACAGGAGTCCTCAAAGCCCGCTTCTTCTTCGGATGTTTCCAAGGAGGAGAAGAAGGAGGAAAACAATAACGGTTCGGCTCAGGGCGGCGACGGCACAACAGAGGATTACGATTACGGCGGCAGCGTTTCCGACAGTTCGGCGCAAAACGGCGGTTCTCAGAAATCGGACGGCGGTTCTCAGAAATCCGAAGGCGGCTCTCAAAAATCCGAGACGCCCGCCTCAAAGGAGGATTCCTCCTTTGATTTTTCGCTCGACGAATACGAGCTGCCCTTCATACCTAATTGACGCGTACAAAACAAAAACCGTGAAGTTTTTGGACGCGTTCGGCGGTTTTGAAGCATACTTCGGATATGGATTTTAGATCGTTCGGCGGATATTGCTTGTTCGGCATATCTAAAATATGATGAAAAGCGCTCGGATTATTCCGGGCGCTTTTCGGTGAGCTTGAGCTTGGGAAGATACCACAGCAGCGCCTCCTCGGCGCTCATCCCGTTTCGGCACAGAAAGCTAAGACCGTTGAGGCTTACGCCCTCGCAGCGGAGAGCTTCGTCGTAGCTTTCGACGCAGTCCCAAGGAGAGGCAACGGGGCAGAGATAGGGCAGAGAGCTGTTTGAAAAGGTTTTTCCGTTTGAACGTGAAAGATACGGCACTGCGACTACTTTGTTTTCAAAGGTGAGATATAATTCTTTTTCAGAATCATATAGAGCCGCCAGCCTTTTCTTTAATTCCTTATCAGAATTATTGTTCCCGGGCTTCTTTCCTGCGGCGAGATTGCAGTGCGCGATAATAAGGCAGGCTCTGAGCGCTTCGTCGCAAAAATCCTCTTCACAGAGCGAGGCGGCTCCGGCGATCACCTCGTTTTTCTGCGGGGAATCGGCTTCGTCGGGCGAGGACGACAAATTCGGTCTGATAAGGTTTCCGACGGAAAGAGCGGGGAGCAGCGCCATTGCCGCGAAAAAGCAAAGCACAGCGATAAATCTTCGTTTCATTTTGCAGTCTCCGAATAAAAAATTAACAAAAACCAAGAATATATCTTGACATTAACTTGCTTATGGCTTAAAATAGAATATGCTCTCATAGTGGATAAAATGCCCTTTGGGGTGTTTTTTCAAAGCTTAGCTTTTATCAAATCAAGCAGTGCGCAGCACTGCGGATTCAGCGGGGGATCGTATCCCACCGCCGAATTCGGATAATGGCCGCTGCCAAAAGCGGCGGGGGGCATTATCGGATTTGTTATACAGAGTACGCGCCTCTTACTGCCCACGGTAAGACGGTAGGCTACAATCGTGGGCGGAAAGGTTATGTGAAAATCAGTATGAAGGTAAAGTATTCTATCATTCCCTTCATTCCCGCCGCGCTGGCAATGCTTGCCCTGCGCCTTATGAGTATATTCGGCGTGGATGAAAGCGGAAACTTCATGGGAATGGATAAGATGACCATATCCTATATCGTAATAGGTATTGCGGTTGTCCTATTTATCGCTTGCGTCGTTATCAATATTCTTGACCGCAAGACCGCTCCCGTCTATCCCGTAAAGAAAAATCCTGTCGCGGGCGTTCTGGCGATCCTTTCGGGTGTTACCGTTATCGCGGGCGCCGTTACTCCTGTTATGGAGCCGGGCGCGCTCCAGTCGGAATACTTCGCGGTGAATATTGTGAGCCTGATTTTCTCGATTCCCGCGGCTATAGCGTTTATGCTCATGTCCTCGATCCATTTCAAGGGCAGAACGACTATTTCAAATCTTTCGCTGTTTTATATTTTCCCCGCTCTTTGGGGCTGCACGGAGCTTGTTTTTGAGTTCCTCAACGCTACCAAGGTTTCGATCTCCTCGAGCGATCTGACCTCGCTTTTCTGCTATATCTTCCTCACGCTTTACTTCTTCTCTCATGCGATGGTGGTTTCGAGGATCAAGGGCAGAAACCCCGTAAAGGCTTGCTTTATTTACGGACTTCCCGGCGTGGCGCTCATGCTCTCTCACGGCGTTTACAGCCTTATAACAAATGTTCAGGAGAACGTCGGCGTCATCTCCATGTTCAGCTCGGTTTCCCTGATCGTTCTGGCTCTGTACGCGCTTTCCTTTATCGTTGAGATGTTCACCAATTCCTATACCAAGGATGAGCTTGAGATCATCGACGGTCTCCCCAAGGATGGCGAGGATGATCAGTTCACAACCAACGGATACGGCGAGCTTGTGAAGGCTGACGACAATGATGATGACAAGGCTCCCGAAAACCGCCGAGTCAGCGAGTATTATGAATCCGCGAAGGATATCGACGATTTCATTATCGGCTATCACAACGACGCCGACGAGAAGGAACCGATCCCGTATATGACCAAAAACGAGGTCGGCAAGACCGCCGAGGGCGTTATCATTCCCGGCATAAATGCCGATATGTCCGAGGACGCTCCCTACGAGCAGGTTCAGAGGAGCAGCAAAGCCGTCGAATCCTCCGATTCAAAGACGGATGCTTCGGATGACAAGATAGTTGAGATAGAGGTAGAAAAGCCCAAGGAAAAGTCGAAGCCCGTCATTCCCGTAAGGGCGGTCGAAACAACCGAGGCTGCCGAATCACCGAGATTCACAGTGCCCGACGAGGAGGAAAAGATTTCTGATGCTCCCGCAGCCGAGTCAGAGCCTGTTGAGAAAGCGGAGCCTGCTCCCAAGGCGAAGCCCGCGAAAAAGCCCGAGCTGAGCGATATCGACAAGCAGCTGAGCGATATTGACAAGCTGCTTCAGGAGCTGAATAACAAATAATAACTGTTGACGTTTTATCGTCAAGGTGATATAATATAAATAATCTGTGAGAAGGACATGAACGGCGACTCTCCGTTTTCAGAGAGTGGGGCAAACGCTGAGAGCCTCATATTCGGAACCGCCGTTTACCGCCTTTGAGACTGTGCAGGAAATGGCACGGCGTTCGCCGCGTTAAGGCTTAACGAGGGCGTCCGAGAGACGCCGAAATTGGGTGGAACCACGAGTAATATCGTCCCAATATCTCCCTTCGGGGGATATTGGGGCTTTTTACATTTTTAAAACAATAAACAATGAACCGAAAGCCGGAAAACAAAACGGGCTTTTCGGTCTGATGCCATTCTCAATCAAAAAGCTTTGAGCAGACGTCAGCGGATAATACCGCGAAAAGAACGCGAGGGACGCGGGGCTCCTTGAGGGAGCCCGGGGACGACAACGCGGTTATGCGGGATGATGCGCGACAGAGGTTAAAGACGGTTTTTTGAGGATGGTATGAGTATAACGCACAGAAAAAGGAGAATGAAAAATGCTTAACATCGAATTGAAGGGCGGAGTTGTCAAGGAGTATGACAACGGTATCACGCCCGCCGAAATCGCCAAATCAATCGGAATGGGACTCTACAAATCGGTTTGCGCCGCGAGGATCGACGGAAGGGTCTGCGATCTGCGCACTCCTATCGAAGCCGACTGCAGGCTTGAGCTGCTGACCTTTGATGATCCCGACGGAAAGCACGCCTTCTGGCATTCCGCTTCTCATGTTCTCGCTCAGGCGGTAAAGCGCCTTTATCCCGCCGCGAAGTGCGCGATTGGCCCCGCCATCGAAAGCGGCTTCTACTATGATTTTGACGTTGAGAAGCCCTTCTCCGCCGACGACCTTCAGAAGATCAAGGCGGAGATGAAAAAGATCGTCAAGTCCGGTATTGAGATCGAGCGCTTTGAGCTGGCTCCCGACGAGGCTGTCGCCAAGCTCGAGGAGATGGACGAGCCCTACAAGGTCGAGCTTGCAAAGGAGCACACCGACAAGGGCGAGAATATCAGCTTCTACAAGCAGGGCGAGTTTGTCGATCTCTGCGCCGGTCCTCATCTCATGAGCGTAGCCGCGATCAAGGCTGTCGAGCTCACGAACTGCACCGGCGCTTACTGGCACGGAGACGCGACTAAGGCTCAGCTGTGCCGCGTTTACGGAATCGCCTTCCCCAAGGCTTCAATGCTTGAGGAGCACCTCAAAATGCTCGAGGAGGCGAGGAAGCGCGATCACAACAAGATCGGCAGAGAGCTCGGCTTCTTTACAACGGTCGATTATATCGGTCAGGGTCTTCCGATCCTCCTTCCCAAGGGCGCGAGAGTGATCCAGCTTCTGCAGCGCTTTGTCGAGGACGAGGAGCAGAAGCGCGGCTGGCTGCTCACGAAGACGCCCTTTATGGCAAAGAGCGACCTCTATAAGATAAGCGGTCACTGGGATCACTATCAGGACGGAATGTTCATCTTCGGCAATCCCGAGAGCGACGACGAGGTTTTCGCGCTCAGACCCATGACCTGTCCCTTCCAGTATCAGGCTTACCTCAACAAGCAGCGCTCCTACCGCGACCTGCCACTGAGATATAACGAGACCTCGACGCTTTTCAGAAACGAGGCGTCGGGTGAGATGCACGGCTTGATCCGCGTCCGTCAGTTCACGATCTCCGAGGGTCATCTGATGTGCACTCCCGAGCAGCTCGAGGACGAGTTCAGAAAATGCGTCGAGCTAGCGGGCTTCATGCTCAAGACCGTCGGTCTTTACGAGGACGTAAGCTACCGCTTCTCGCAGTGGGATCCCAACGATACCGAAAAGTATATCGGCACTGCCGAGGAATGGGACGAGGTCCAGAGCATGATGGGCAAGATCCTCGACAACCTCGGGATCGATTATAAGATCGGCGTCGGCGAAGCCGCGTTCTACGGTCCGAAGCTCGATATCCAGATCAAAAATGTTTACGGCAAGGAGGATACGCTGATCACGATCCAGATCGATCCCTATCTTGCCGAGAGGTTCGGCATGGAATATGTTGACCGCGACGGCGTGAAGAAGCATCCCTTCATCATCCACCGCACCTCGATCGGCTGCTATGAGAGAACTCTCGCGCTGCTGATCGAAAAATACGCGGGCGCGTTCCCGCTGTGGCTTGCTCCCACCCAGGTCAAGGTGCTCGCGGTCGCCGACCGTCACCTCGACTACGCCTATGAAATCAGAAATCAGCTCGACGCAGCGGGCCTGCGCGTTGAGGTAGATTCCAGAAGCGAAAAGATCGGCTACAAGATCCGCGAGGCTCAGCTTGAAAAGGTGCCCTATATGATAATCGTCGGAGATAAGGATATCGAGGCGAGCACCGTTTCGGTTCGTCACCGCAGCGGGGGAGACCTCGGAGCGATGTCCGTCGAGGCGTTCCTTGAGCTGGCAAACGAGGAGATCAGCACGAAAGCAATCAAGTAATAAAGCGATAAAGCAGGTGACCTATGAAAAAAGTCCCCTCCGATAATAATCGCCGCAGTATTTTTCGCCGCCGCAGCCATAACGTGGTCATGGCGGACGAAAAAGGGCGGATCGTATCCGTGCACAGTCCGCGCAGAACATCTCTTGTGAAAGCCTTTTTGATAATAGGCGTTGTCCTTGCCGTTCTTATCGGGATCCTGGTTTATGTCCTTTCAGTCGAAAGAAACGATATGAACAGGATCAGAAAGGATACGAACTCGGATCAGGATATGATCGAGATCATCAGCAGGCAAAACAGCCTTGAGGAGGAGAGCGAAAACCTCTCATTTATCCGCTTTGATCACGATTTATTCGGCGTCTTTCTAAGATAAAGAAATAATAAAACAATTTATTTCAAAAAAAGACTTGCATTTTGTAAACGGATGTAGTATAATCTATCTGTTATTTGTGTAAAGTAGGTAGGTGAGAAGCATGAAAGAGAATATCCATCCTAAGTACGGACAGACAACGATTACTTGTGCTTGCGGTAATGTTATTGAAACAGGCTCAACCAGAAAGGATATCCGTGTTGAGATTTGTTCCAAATGTCATCCTTTCTACACAGGAAAGCAGAAGCTGGTAGATACCGGCGGACGTGTTGACAGATTCAAGAAGCGTTTCAATATGGCAAAATAATTGTTATGATCACAAGGGCGGCACCGAGGTGTCGCCTTGTTTTCGTCAGGGGCGGTACCATGAATGAGTATAAAACTGTTAAGAAGTCATCCTTTGATGAGTTTACCGAAAAGCGCTCGCGCTTCATCGGCTATATAAAGCCCGTCAGGACGGAGGAGGAGGCGACCGCCTTCATCAACGAGCTGCGCTCAAAGCACTGGAACGCCACCCACAACGTCTACGCTTATTCTCTGAGAGAGGGAAATATAACGCGCTACAGCGACGACGGCGAGCCCTCGGGCACTGCGGGAATGCCTGTGCTGGACGTGCTGCTCAAAAACGGTATAACCGACGTATGCGTAGTGGTTACGCGCTACTTCGGCGGGATCCTGCTCGGCACGGGCGGTTTGGCGCGCGCTTATTCAAGGGGCGCGAGGATCGCGCTGGACGCGGGCGTTCCCGTTACGATGCGCCTCTGCAGCGTCTGCGAGGCGAGCTGTTCATATAACAGATACGGAAAGGTCTCCTCGGTAATAATGGAGTCGGGTGCCGCCGTTGACGGCAGCGACTTCGGCTCGGAGGTCAAGATAAGCTTCCATATTTCGCCGGACGAGCTGCCCGCCCTCAACAAAAAGCTCGCCGACGCGACAGCCGGAGAGGTTCAGGCTGTAGCCGACGGAGAGGAATTTGTCGCGATTTCCTGAAAAAATAAAAAAATCGCGTATATAAAGAGGTATCCGCTCAAAAAAAGCGTAATATCCTTATAAAGAGCCGTTGTCGCGCACGAGCGCGAAATATTGCGGCATAATTCACCGCTGTTTTTACAACAACGGCTAATTTATCAGTGGTCACCTAAGAGGCTTATTCAGGCAATTATGAAAGGAGGAGTTTTTTTGGCGTTTCCCGAGGGGTTTATCCGCGAGCTCAAGCAGCGCAACGATATAACGGATATAATCTCTTCTTATGTAACTCTGCGGCGGCGCGGCAGGAATCTTGTGGGCTTGTGCCCCTTCCACGGGGAAAAAACTCCTTCGTTTAATATCTATACCGAAACCGAATCCTTCTATTGCTTCGGCTGCGGAGCGGCGGGAGATGTTATCTCGTTCATAATGAGGATAGAAAACCTCGACTATGTTGAGGCTGTCAAATATCTCGCCCAGCGTGCGGGCATGAGTATGCCCGAGGATTCCTATGACGATACGATGTCGAGGCTGCGCAAGCGGATATATGAGGCGAACCGCGAGGCGGCGCGCTTCTATTACCGTTCGCTCTATTCCCGTGAAGGGAGCGAGGGACTTGATTATCTCCACGGCAGGGCGCTCAGCGACGCGACCATCAGGCATTTCGGGCTTGGATACGCGGACGAGAGCTGGGATTCGCTCTGCGGTCATTTGAAGGAGAAGGGCTTTTCAAACAACGAGCTGGTTTCCGCCAATCTCGCGGTCGGCAGAAAGGACGGAAAGGGAGTTTACGACCGCTTCCGCAGCCGCGTGATGTTCCCTATAATAGACCTTCGGGGAAACGTTATCGCCTTCGGCGGCAGGATAATGACCGACGAAAAGCCTAAATATCTCAACACCTCTGATACTCCCGTTTTCAAAAAGAGCGAGAACCTGTTTTCTCTGAACAACGCCAAAAATACGGGGGAGAGGACTCTGATCCTCTGCGAGGGCTATATGGATGTTATCGCGGTCAATCAGGCGGGCTTCCAAAACGCCGTAGCCACCCTCGGAACCGCGCTTACCGGTGAGCAGGCGATGCTCATGAAGCGTTACGCCGACGAGGTCATCATCTGCTACGATGCGGACGAGGCGGGACAAAAGGCGACCGCCAGAGCCATTCCGCTGCTTCGCGGCGCGGGGCTGAACGTCAGAGTGCTCACGGTCCCGAACGGAAAGGATCCCGACGAGTTTATTAAATCAAAGGGCGCCGACGGCGCCGCCGCGTTCAGGGCGATAATCGAAAAGAGCGGAAACGACGTCGATTACCGCCTCCAAAAGCTCAGATCCGGCTATGATCTGTCGATCCCCGACAGCAAGGTGAGGTTTTTGGAGGAGGCGGCAAAATTCATCGCCACGCTTTCAAGTCCCATCGAGCGGGATGTTTATATGTCTAGGATCTGCGGCGAGTTTTCCGTTGACAAGAACGCATTCGCGGGTCAGGTCGACCGCCTGCTCTCGAGGCGGCGCTTTGAGGATTCCAAAAAGGAATTCAGGCGTATCCGCGACGATCTGAGCGGCGCCAACGACAAAATCAATACCGATCGGCGAGCGAAGCCGCGCAGCTCCTCCGCCGAGGAAGCATTGATCGCGTATCTTATAAGCAATCCGGACAGCTCAAAATATATCTCGGAGAGATTGAGCGCCGAGCAGTTCGGAAACAGCCTGATGAAACGCTATTACCTCTATTTGCAGGAGCGCGTTTCAAACGGGCTTGACCCGCTCAATAACGTATCGGCGGATCTGACGCGGGACGAAACAAACCGTCTCTACAGAATAATTGCCGACCACTCGAGCGTTAGAATGACAAGAGAAGCGCTCGATGAATATATCGAAGTCATCACGGAGGAGAGTCAAAAGCCCGACAAGGCGGAGATCTCACGGATGACGGCGGACGAGCTCAGGCAAAGCCTTGAGCGTATGAAAGAAAAAAAGCAGTGAGAAAGGATAGTTTTTATGGCGCAGCATGACAAAAGATCAATCGTAAAGGAACTGATCGAGCTCGGAAAGCAAAAGGGACAGCTGACCAACCAGGATATTCTCGACGCGATCGGCGAGATGGACTTTGACCCCGAAAAGCTCGAAAAGCTCTACGACACGCTTGAGGCTCACGGTATCGAGATCGTAGAGGATATGGGAGAGCTAAAGCTTGATGATCTCGACCTCAGCATCGAGGAGAGCAAGTCCGAGGATCCTTCCGCACCCTCCGATCCCTCCGCCGCTGTCGACGATCCCGTAAAGGTTTACCTCAAGGAGATCGGCAGAGTGCCGCTTCTCACCTCCGACGAGGAAATAGAGCTGGCGATCCGCATTTCAAGCGGAGACGTCGCGGCAAAGCAGCGCCTGAGCGAGGCTAACCTCAGACTTGTCGTCAGCATCGCCAAGCGTTATCTCGGACGCGGAATGCAGTTCCTCGATCTGATCCAGGAGGGCAACCTCGGTCTGATCAAGGCTGTTGAAAAATTCGATTACACCAAGGGCTTCAAATTCTCAACCTACGCTACATGGTGGATCCGCCAGGCGATTACCCGCGCCATCGCGGATCAGGCGCGCACCATCAGGATCCCCGTTCACATGGTAGAAACTATCAATAAGGTCAAGAAGGTGCAGAGCCAGCTTCTTCACCAGAACGGTCACGAGCCTACTCCCGACGAGATAGCCGAGGAGATAGATATGCCCGTAGACAAGGTGCGCGAGATCATGCGCGTCGCTCAGGAACCCGTTTCGCTTGAAACTCCTATAGGCGAGGAGGAGGACAGCCATCTCGGTGATTTCATCCCCGACAACGACGCGCCCGCGCCCGCGGACGCAGCCTCCCATACCATGCTCAGAGAGCAGCTTTCCGACGTGCTTTCGACACTTACTCCCCGTGAGGAAAAGGTGCTCAGGCTCCGCTTCGGACTCGAGGACGGAAGAAGCCGCACTCTCGAGGAGGTGGGAAAGGAGTTCAACGTCACCCGTGAGCGTATCAGACAGATCGAGGCAAAGGCGCTCAGAAAGCTCCGTCATCCCTCCCGCAGCCGCAAGCTCAAGGATTATCTTGACTACTGATTATAATATTCTGTTTTAAATATGTTTGATTTTGAAGAAGTCGCCTGCATGCTTGATGAGATCGCCGACGCGGTGCCGAGGGAGCTCTACAGGGAGCTCAACGGCGGGATAAGCGTCGTGCCCGGGCTCAAGCTTCACCCGATGGCGCGAAACAACGATTTGTTCATCCTCGGCGAGTACATACAAAGCTCTATCGGAAATTCGATCGTGCTATATTACGGCTCGATCATGCGGGTCTATTCCCGGCTCGACCGCGACGCGCTCTACAGAGAGCTTGAGCACATCCTCCACCATGAGCTTCGGCATCACAACGAATACCTCGCGGGCACGGACGATCTGAAGCTTTGGGATGACAGACAGCTTGCCGAGTATCTGGGCAATGCTTAGTTTTTTGTGAATTGAGTACGAATGAAACGCGTGAAAAGGAGCGAATTTTTCGCAATAAACGGTGGAATTTTAACGAAAGTCATGGTATAATAAAGATGCGGGCAATGCCGCTTGCTTCAGCATCGAGGATCTCGCGGCGGCGCCTATAGGATTATTGATCTTTTGTGAGCTTCATAGGAGAGATTTCTATGCTAGATAAGATTCGGCAGCTTGATCAGCTGGTTCTTGATAATATCAGCAAGATGCATTCCCCCGTCTTGAATTTCATAATGAAAACCGCTTCGCGCTCGGCGAACGTCGGCATAATCTGGTTCGTTATCTGCCTTCCGTTTCTGTTCAACAGGGAGTGGAGGAATACGGGCTTCAACTTTCTTGCCGCGCTGGTCATCGCTCACCTGATGGGCGAGGGACTGATAAAGCACCTGGTCAAGCGCGTTCGTCCCTGCCACAGCCTTGACGACGACGAGCAGATAATCAACCGTCCGAGGTTTTATTCGTTCCCGTCGGGTCACACCACGGCGTCCTTCGCGATGGTCGGCGTAGCCATGCTGCGCTGCCGCATGATCGTGTTCCTGCCGATTTTGTTCCTTGCTATCCTGATCAGCTTTTCGCGGATCTATCTGAGGGTGCACTATCTGACGGATGTTGTGGTCGGCGCTGTCCTCGGCTTTTCCTGCGGGGTAGCCTCGGTCCTGGTTTTTCAAGCGCTGGGCTTCTGATCCCAAATAGGAAAAATCATCCATCCTCCGGCTCGGAGCGTGAAGCGTCCGCGCCTGAGGATGTTTTGTTTTCGGCATGATCCGCCTATTTCGGCGGAAAATTAAAACATTATAAAGCGATTATTTGAGATATAGCGATTATTTGAGATAAAAGGCTTGCATTTTCGGTCAATATTAGGTATAATTAATTAAAGGGCATCTCTAAAAACCTCTTGCCGCCAATATGCACAGATTTTTTACAGCATATTTCTGTCAAGACCCCTCGTTATATATCGGTTTGACGTCGTTGTTTTGACAAAAATCAACTATAAAATATCCGCGTCTCTGAACAACAGGAGATTTTTAGAGGTGCCCTTATAATTCTTTTGCAATAAGGTTATAATTCTGTAAAAGAAAAATCAGGAGGTAAATACAATGATTTCTGCAGGTGATTTCAGAAACGGCGTAACATTTGAGATGGACGGACAGGTTGTTTCCATCATCGAGTTCCAGCACGTAAAACCCGGCAAGGGCGCCGCTTTCGTTAGAACAAAAATCAGAAACGTAATTACGGGCGCGGTTGTTGAGAAAACCTTCAACCCCAGCGACAAGTATCCTACCGCTTTCATCGAGAGAAAGGATATGGAGTACAGCTATTCCGACGGTGATCTCTACTATTTCATGGACACCGAAACCTGGGAGCAGATCCCCATCAACAAGAGCGTTCTCGGCGACAGCTTCAAGTTTGTCAAGGAGAATATGGTCTGCAAGATCCTTTCCTACAAGGGCAACGTGTTCGGCGTAGAGCCGCCCAACTTTGTTGAGCTTGTTGTTACAAAGACCGATCCCGGCTTCAAGGGCGACACCGCTACCAACGCCACCAAGCCCGCCACTCTTGAGACAGGCGCCGAGATCAAGGTACCGCTGTTCATCGACGAGGGCGAAACCATCCAGATCGACACCAGAACAGGCGAGTACATGGGAAGAGCCTAAGGAGTAAAAATATGACTATTACAGAGAAAATTGCCTATATCAAGGGTCTTGCCGAGGGCTTGCAGCTTGACGAGTCAAAGCCCGAGGTCAAGCTTATCAAAGCGATAGTTGACGTTCTCGACGATATCGCCTACGACCTCACCGATATGGAGGAGCTTTATGACGAGCTTTCCGATCAGGTCGAGGAGATAGATCAGGATCTCGCGGATGTTGAGACCGAGGTCTTTGACGATTTTGATGACGACGACTACGACGATGATTATGACGATGATGATTATGACGACGACGCGCCCTTCTATGAGGTAACCTGCGGCGCCTGCGGTCAGAAGCTCAACGTTTCCGAGGATGTTCTCCTCGAGGGCGAGATCGAGTGCCCCAACTGCGGCGAGCTGCTCGAGTTTGATTTTTCCGATCTCTTTGAGAACGAATGCGGCGATTGCAAGGAATGCGAAGACGCCGGGGACGACGACGTAGAATAATTTCACAACAGCCTCACCTCTCGTATATTCTGTACGAGGGGTGATTTTTTTGATTTGCGGAAGAAGAAGGCGCGCCCGCCGCTTCGTTTTGCGGCGCAGGCATATCGCGATAATTCTTGCTGTCCTCTTGCTCGCTGTTCTGATAAGGGGCTTTGAAAAGCAGATCTCGAATTTCAGCGCCGATTATCTTCCGAGCTTCGCGAAGCAGGCGAGCGAGGAGGTCATCAACAGCGCGGTGCTCGAGGAGCTTGACAGCCTCGGCTACACCTATTCCGATCTGGTCGTTCCCGAAAGCGACGACAGCAAAACGGTAAAGGAGATAAAGACCGATTCGGTCAAGATAGACATCCTGAAATCGAGAGTCACCAACCGGGCGCAGGAGGAGCTGAGAAAGATAAAGCACAGCAAAATGACGATCCCCCTCGGCGCCTTTACCGGACTGAGCCTCATAGCCAATTACGGGCCCGAGATACCGCTTACCTACTGCATCACCGGCAGCGTGAACGCTCGGCTCGTCAGCGAGCTGGAGTCCGCCGGAGTCAACCGCTCCATCCATCATATAAAGCTGATAGTATCTGTTTCCGCGGTCACCGCCTCGGTGGATTACAGCGGAGATATCAGCTACGAGACCGACTTTGAAATAGCGCAGTCCGTGATTTCGGGCGACGTTTCCTGCGTCTACGGAGGGGTCTGGGGAGCCGCGAAACCCTGACCGACCGAAATATAGTAGAAAAATCGTCGTTTTAATATTGAAATATACAGTATTTTGTGATATAATACTATGGTTAATACAATGGGTTAGGAGGCGTTTATTTGGCTGAGAATCCTGTTCAGACTGATAAACTGTCCGAAAAGCAGTACGAATATATGAATCTTATCGCCGAGATCATGGACATCCGTAAGCTCGGCGAAAAGCCGCTCGCGTTCATACGCACCTACGGCTGTCAGCAGAACGTCGCGGACAGCGAGAGAATAAAGGGAATGCTCGAAAAATCGGGCTTTGGCTTCACCGAGACCCCCGAGGACGCGGATTTCATCCTCTTCAATACCTGCGCCGTGCGCGAGCACGCCGAGGACAGGGTTTTCGGAAATGTGGGCGCGCTCAAGAACATCAAGAGGAAGCACCCGCATATCCTCATCGCACTCTGCGGCTGCATGATGGAGCAGGAGCATATCGCGAACCGCATTTACAAGAGCTTTCCGTTTGTCGGACTTGTATTCGGAACCCATTCTCTGCATCATTTTCCCGAGCTGATGTACGACGCCCTATGCAACGGCAGACGGGTATTTGAGCGCGGGAACGACGATAAAAAAATATACGAGGGCTTTCCGATCCGCCGCGACGGTTCCTTTAAGGGTTGGCTGCCGATCATGTACGGCTGCAACAATTTCTGCACATATTGCATAGTTCCTTACGTCAGAGGGCGCGAGCGCAGCAGGGAAAAGGATGTTATCATCTCCGAAGCCCGCGAAATGATAGGCTCGGGCTACAAGGATATCACCCTTCTGGGTCAGAACGTCAACTCCTACGGAAAGACGCTTGACGAGCCGCTGAGCTTTGCCTCGCTGATCTCCGAGATCGACGAGATCGAGGGAGATTACTGGCTGCGCTTCATGACCTCTCATCCCAAGGACTGCTCAAGGGAGCTGATCGACGCGATCGCGGGCGGCAGGCATATCAGCCGCCACCTGCACCTGCCCTTCCAGAGCGGCTCCGACAGGATACTCAAGGCGATGAACAGGCATTACGACCGAAAAAAATATCTCGATATCGTCAGCTACGCCAAGGAGAGGATCCCCGGCGTTTCCCTGACAAGCGATATCATCGTCGGCTTCCCGGGAGAGACCTACGAGGATTTCAAGCAGACGCTGTCTCTGGTGCGCGAGGTAGAGTTTACCTCGCTGTACACCTTCATCTATTCGCCGCGAGTCGGAACTCCCGCCGCCTCGATGGACGACCCGATCCCCGCCGCCGAAAAATCCAAGTGGTTCAGGGAGCTGCTTGATATCCAGGAGGAGATCGCCGCAAAGCGCTGCGCCTCGATGGTCGGTCAGACCGAAAGGGTACTGATCGAGGAAGTAAAAGAAAAAACAGGCGAATTAAACGCCCGCACAAGCGGAAATATAATAGTGGAGCTCGAGGGCGGGGAATCGCTCGTCGGCAGCTTCCGAAACGTGAAAATAACAAGCGCCCGAAATTGGATACTCAAGGGCGAAATCGTAAAGGAGTAATGAAAAATGGATACTATAGCACTTGCGAGAGAGCTTGGAAAAGCAATTCAGAACGAGGATGTTTACAAGAAGCTTCACGAGGTACAGCTGAAGGCTGACGCCGACGAGAAGCTCCAGGAGCTGATCTCGACCTTTAACCTCAAGAGGGTCGCTATCAATGTTGAGGCTCAGAAAACCGAAAAGGATCAGGACAAGCTCGCGCAGCTCAACAAGGAGATGCGTCAGGCTTATTCCGATATCATGTCAAACGAAAATATGATAGCCTACAACGAAGCGAAGCAGGAGCTTGAGACCGTCACAAACAGGATCATGGCTATAATTCAGAAATCTATTGACGGCGAGGATCCCGAGACCGCCGATTATGACGCCTCCTGCACCGGAAGCTGCAGTACCTGCGGTGGCTGCGGCTGATAAAGCAGAACAAAAAGAAACGATTTATTGCAGAAGGGTGTGAGATCATGGCGGAGCTTTCTCCGATGATGAAGCAATATTTCCAAATCAAAGAGGCAAACAAGGACTGCATTCTCTTTTACCGTCTCGGAGATTTCTACGAAATGTTCTACGACGACGCCAAGCTCGCTTCAAAGGAGCTTGAGCTTACCCTGACGGGCAGAGATTGCGGACAGGACGAGCGCGCGCCGATGTGCGGCGTTCCCTTCCACAGCGCCGAGAGCTATATCGCCCGCCTTGTCGCGAAGGGCTACAAGGTGGCGATCTGCGAGCAGACCGAGGATCCCAAGACGGCGAAGGGACTTGTTAAGCGCGATATAATCCGCGTCATCACCCCCGGCACCGTTATGGAGCAGAGTATGCTCGACGAAAGCCGCAACAACTATATCTGCTCGCTCTATCAGGCGAACAGGGTTATCGGTATCTGCTTTTGCGATATTTCCACAGGAGAATTATACGCGACCGAGATAAAGGGCAGAGATTCGCTGCAGCTTCTCGCGAATCAGCTTACGAGCTATTTCCCGCGCGAGATCCTGATCGGCGGCGATATAGTCAGGATCCAGTCGCTGCCCTCCTTCATAAAGAACAAGCTCTCGGCGGGCGTTGAGATGCTCGAGGATAATAAATTCGGCTTCGACGTCTGCCTCAAAACCGTAAATGAGCAGTTCAAGAACGAGGTCGGCAAGCTTGCGGACGCGCCCGTGCTGGTTTGCGCGATAGGCGCGCTGATAAACTATCTCAAAGAGACCCAGATGAGCGGACTCGAGAGGATAAGCCATATCGAGCTTTACAGCGAGGCTCAGTATATGAAGCTGGATTTCAACACCATGCGCAATCTTGAGCTGACTCAGACCATGCTCACCAAGGAAAAGCGCGGCTCGCTGCTCTGGGTGATCGACAAGACAAAAACCGCGATGGGCAAGCGCCTGATGCGCTCCTGGCTCGAGCACCCGCTGATGAATATTTCAACAATAAACAACCGCCAGAGCGCGGTCGAGGAGCTGGTCGGGGACACCGTGCTCAGGCTTGAGCTGACGGAGGAGCTTTCGGGTATCTTCGATATCGAAAGGCTGATGACCCGAATCGTTTACGGCTCGGCAAACGCCAGGGATCTGCGCTCGCTGTGTTCGGCGATCAAGGATCTGCCCGCGATCTCAAATCTGATAAAGGACTGCTGCTCCTCTCACCTCAGGCTTATACATAAAAAGCTCGATCTTCTCGAGGATGTGCATGAGCTGATAGACAAAGCCATAGTTGAAGACCCGCCGTTCACCGTGCGCGAGGGCGGAATGATAAAACGAGGCTACAATCCCGAGCTCGATTCCGTGACGGGGGATATGAACGACTCAAAAACCGTTCTCGCGCGGATCGAAAACGAGGAGCGCGAAAAAACCGGCATCCCCAAGCTCAGGGTCGGCTACAACAAGGTTTTCGGCTACTATATCGAGGTGACGAATTCCTACAAAAGCATGGTTCCCGAAAGCTATATCCGCAAGCAGACCCTAGCGAACTGCGAGCGCTACATCACCCCCGACCTAAAGGAAATAGAATCGCGCATACTCGGAGCGAAGGATCGCTCGGTAGCGATGGAATACGCGATCTTTGAGGACGTAAGGGAGGCGGTTTCGAGCAATCTCGAAAGGATCCAGAATACCGCCCGCGCTATAGCGACCCTCGACGTGCTCACCTCTCTGGCTAACGTCGCCTCCGATTACGGATACGTCAGACCCGAGGTGAATCAGGGCTCCGTTATCTCGATAAAGGACTCGCGCCATCCCGTTGTCGAACGGGTGCTCAGCGGAGCCTCCTTTGTGCCGAACGACGTTTTTCTTGACGCGAAAACCGAGCGCGCCGCTATAATCACCGGTCCGAATATGGCGGGAAAATCCACCTATATGCGCCAGGTAGCGCTGATTGTCCTGCTCGCTCAGATGGGAAGCTTTGTGCCCGCCTCAAGCGCGACTGTCGGTATAGTCGACAGCATTTTTACCCGCGTCGGCGCTTCAGACGATCTCGCGTCCGGACAATCGACCTTTATGGTCGAGATGAGCGAGGTCGCGCATATCGTGAAGAACGCCACCCCGCGCAGTCTGCTGATCCTCGACGAGATCGGCAGGGGAACCTCTACCTTTGACGGCATGAGTATAGCCCGCGCGGTGCTCGAATTCTGCGCCGACAAAAAGAAGCTCGGAGCAAAGACGCTGTTCGCGACCCATTACCACGAGCTTACCGTTCTCGATCAGCTGATGGAGGGCGTAAAGAACTACAATATCGCCGTGAAAAAGCGCGGCGACGATATAACCTTCCTCCGCCGCATAGTCCCGGGAGGCGCGGACGACAGCTACGGAGTAGAAGTCGCGAAGCTCGCGGGTGTGCCCAACTCGATCACGGAGCGCGCCAAGGAGATCCTCGCGGAGCTTGAGAGCGGCAGGGCGGAAACGGTGATAAAGAAGGAATACGTCAATCAGGACGCTCAGCTTTCGCTTCTCGGCTCGGCTGAGACTCCTATCATCGACAGGCTGAAGGCTGTCGATCTCAATACCCTGACGCCCATTGAGGCGATGAATCTCTTGTACGAGCTAAAGAAAATGACCTGAAAAACGATTTGAAATAAATGATTTGATATAAATACGGAAAGGCGGTGACAGCATGGGTGTTATAAATGTGCTTGACAAGCACGTCGCGGAGCTTATCGCGGCCGGCGAGGTCGTTGAGCGCCCCGCCTCCGTGATCAAGGAGCTTGTAGAGAACGCGATCGACGCGGGCGCGAGGCATATAACCGTCGAGATCAAAAACGGCGGCACCACCTTTATGCGCGTTGCCGACGACGGCTGCGGCATATCGAAGGACGACGTGAGGACGGCTTTTCTCCGCCACGCGACCAGCAAGGTGAGGGACGCGAGCGATCTGGAGAGCATAGCGACCCTCGGCTTTCGCGGAGAGGCGCTCGCCTCGATCTGCGCCGTATCGCGTCTGCAGCTGATCACAAGAAACGAAAACGAGGATATCGGCTCGTCGTATCTGATCGAGGGCGGCGAGGAGGTCTCGTTTGACGACGCGGGCTGTCCGGTTGGCACGACCTTCATTATCCGCGACCTGTTCTACAATATCCCCGCCCGAGCCAAATTCCTGAAAAAGGACGTCAGCGAGGGGATAAACGTCTCGAATATCGTTGACAAGACCGCGCTTTCTCACCCCGAGATCGCCTTTACATATATCCGCGACGGCAAGCAGGTTTTGAAAACCTCGGGAGACGGCAAGCTGCTCTCGGCGATATACTCCGTTATGGGCAGAGAATTCGCGCAGGGTCTTATACCTGTCAATTACAGGCTTGACGCGATTACCGTTTCGGGCTATATCTCGAAGCCCGTCCATTCGCGTCCCAACCGCAATATGCAGAGCTTTTTCATCAACGGACGCTTTGTAAAGTCCCGGACGGCTATGGCGGCGCTCGAGGAGGCGTTCAAGGGCTCGATAATGGTCGGAAAATTTCCTTCCTGTGTGCTTTGCCTCACGCTTCCCTGCGAGATAATCGACGTAAACGTTCATCCCGCGAAGATCGAGGTCCGCTTTATCAACGAGCGGCCGGTTTTTGACGCCGTCTATCACGCGGTAAAGACCTCGCTGATGAAAAACGACAGCCGCAAGGAGGTCAATTTCAAAAACGACACCGCGTTCAACGATATCAGAAGGGTCAGCCCCTTTAAATCGGGCGGTGCGGTGATCAAAAGGCTTGAGGAAGAAAAAAAGTCCGGGAGCATGCCCCTGCCTGCTCAGCCGAAGGCAGCGGAGAAGGATCCCTTTGCCTATCTCGATTTCAGCCCGGTAAAGCCCGCTCCAAAGCAGCCGGAGCCCTCCGGCGGAGAGGAGCTTAGATTTGACGACAGCGTCCGCGATCCCTTTGAGGCTTTTTCAAAGCAGGCTGTCGAAGCGTCAAGAGCTGAAGAAAAAGCCGAAAGCGTCACCGCTCCGCGTGAGAGCGCTTCCGAGGCAAAGAGCGGGAATGACGATACCGCCGAAGCCGGGGAGCGCCCCGAGACCGTGACTCTCACCGACGAGAGGATAGTTCTAACTGAAAACGAAAACTCCGAGCCCGCGCTGATACCGAAAACCGAAGCGAGGTTAAAGTATATCGGCGAGCTGTTTGAAACATATATAATAGTTGAAAAAGACGAAAAGGAAATGCTGCTCATAGACAAGCACGCCGCCCATGAGCGCATTATATACGAAAGGCTCAAGGCTGAGAAGGCGGGCGCCTCGGCGCAGCTTTTGCTGCAGCCCGTTGCCGTCACCCTCGGAAAAGCCGAGTACGACGCCGCGATAAACAATCTTGAGATGTTCGCGCGCTGCTCCTTCGAGGTCGAGGATTTCGGAAGCTGCACCGTGCTGGTGCGCAGCGCCCCGCAGTATATCGACGCCTCCGAGGTCGCCGACTGCATAGCGGAGATGGCTGATTATATAGCCATGGGAAAGAACGATATCTTCACCGAGAGGATGGATTGGTTCTATCACAACGTCGCCTGCCGAAGCGCGATCAAGGCGGGCAACCGCAGCACCGCGGCGGAGCTGATCGATCTGGTGAAAACGCTTGAGGAGAATCCCGATATCCGCTATTGTCCTCACGGCAGACCGATTTGCGTAACGATGAAGAAAAGCGAAATAGAAAGACAGTTTGGCAGAGGATGATTCTTTGAATAAGATCAAGGTTGTATCTCTCGTCGGACCCACCGCCTCGGGAAAGACCCGTCTGGCGGTCGAGCTGGCGAGAAAATTCGACGGCGAGGTGATCTCCGCCGATTCAATGCAGATCTACAAGGGGATGCGGATAGCCACCGCGAAGCCCTCCGCCGAGGAAACGAGGGGAGTGCCCCATCATCTGATCGACTTTGTCCCTCCGGGCGAGAGCTATTCCGTCGCCTGCTTTGTGCGAGACGCCAAAGCCGCGGTCGCGGATATATCATCCCGCGGCAGGCTTCCGATAATCGCGGGGGGCACGGGCTTGTATGTTGACTCTCTGCTCAATAATATTTCTTTTACAGAAGAAAAACGTGATGACGCGCTCACCGGGGAGCTTTGGAAAAGCTATGAGCGCGACGGGCTTGAGCCTCTGCTCGACGAGCTTGGAGCCTTTGACCCGGAATCGGCTCAGCGGCTCAAAGCCGAGCGCAACCCCAAGAGGATAATCCGCGCTATTGAGTTTTACAAAACCTCGGGAATGACTATAACCGAGCAAAACAGGCTCTCGCGGGAAAAAGAGAGTCCGTATTCCGCGATAAAGCTCGGAATAAACTACCGCGACCGCCAAAAGCTCTATGACAGGATAAATCTCAGGGTCGAGCTTATGCTCGGGCAGGGTCTTTTGGATGAGGCGCGGCAGGTGCTTTCGGGCGAGCTCAGCTCCACCTCCGCTATGGCGATAGGCTACAAGGAGCTCGCGCCGTACATACGGGGCGAAAAGCCGCTCGGGGAATGCGTGGAGCGCCTTAAGCGCGAGACCCGCCGCTACGCCAAGCGCCAGCTCACCTGGTTCAGGCGCGACGCGGAGATCCACTGGCTGTATCCCGACGAGCTCGGCGGCTTTGAGGAGCTTTTGAGCGAGGCGGAGGCTGTTGTAGAAAAGGGATTGATTTATGGATAAACTATTATTTAAAAGAATACTTGTCGCCGCGCTGACGGTGCTCGCGCTGGTTTATGTCGCTTATCTGCTTATAAGCGCCAACTTTGATTCCTATCCGACGGAAAACGCGGTGATGGCGACGGTCAGCGACAAAATAAAGACCAACGGAATGATAATCCGCGACGAGACCGTTCTCTCAAATACCTCCTCGGGAGTTCTTTCCTATACGGTCAGTAACGGCGAGGCGGTGAACGCCAACGGCGAGATCGCCAAGGTGTTCTCAAATGAGAGCGACGCGGTCGCCCAGACCACCGCCGATCAGCTCAGGGCGCGTAAGGAATCTCTCGAATATATCCAGAAGAACACGATATCGGGCACAATGAGCCTCGACGTAATAAACAACAACGTCCGCAGCAAGATGATAGCCCTGCTCGACGACGTCAACAATGTAAAGATCAGCTCGGCGAAGTCGGACTGCGATCAGCTCATGATCCCCATAAACCAGCGGCTTCTCTATACCGGAAAGGTCGATAATTTCGGCAAGGAGATAGCGCAGCTCCAGTCGCAGATCGACGCGCTCAGCGCCTCGAGCAACGCGATAAGCAACTTAACTACTCCGAAGGCGGGTTATTTCTGCCGCTTCTGCGACGGATATGAAAGCTCCTTCGACTACGGGAATATAAAATATATGACGCTCAGCGATCTCAGGAACGCGAAAAAGGCTGACGTTCCCTCAAACAACGCGGGAAAGATCATCAGCAACGTCAAATGGTACGTCGCCTGCGAGGTAACGGGGGAGGAGGCGCTGTCGCTGAAGATCTACGACGGCGACGTGAGCGTTATGCTCTCCGAGGCTTCTACGGAGGCGATCCCCGCCGAGGTCACCCGCATCACCTCCGCCGATTCGCAGGACAAGGCGCTGGTCGTGCTCATGTGCGATTACATGAACGACGGTCTTATGCAGGCGAGGACTGAGCCTGTTGAGATCTGCATGGGAACCTACACCGGACTCAGGATAAGCAAGCGTGCGATCCATGACGACTATGTAACCAAGGTCACCTATGACGATAACGACAACCCGCACAAGGAGCAGAAAAAGGTCCAGGGCGTTTACGTCCTCTACGGCAGCGAGGTCCAGTTCAAGCAGATCTCGATTCTCTACTCCGAAAAGGATCACGTGATATGCGACACCTCACCCGCGAAGGGCGTGCTCTTCAACGGCAAGACGGTAGAGCTTTACGACAAGGTAATAGTTAAGGGAGATGATCTTTATGACGGCAAGGTCATTAAGTGACGTTGAATACAATTATAAGCTGATAAACGAGAGGATTGCCGAGGCTGCCGAGAGATCGGGCAGGAGGAGAGAGGATGTCACCTTTCTGGCGGCGACCAAGACGGTCGACGCGGCTACGATCAATTACGCGATCTCTCTGGGACTTGACCATATCGGAGAGAACCGCGTCCAGGAGCTGCTCTCAAAATATGAGGACTACGACCTCTCGCGCTGCTCTCTCCAGTTTATCGGGCATCTGCAAACCAACAAGGTAAGACAGATCATTGACAAGGTCGAGCTTATCCAGTCGGTCGATTCGCTGAGGCTGGCTAAGGAAATAGACGCTCAGTCAAAAAAGCGCGGCAAGGTCACCGATATCCTGGTAGAGGTCAATATCGGAAGGGAAGAGAACAAGTCGGGTGTTTTGGAGGAGGAATTGGAGCCGCTTCTCGCCGAAATCGCCCAATTTGACTCAATTTCGGTCAAGGGCTTGATGACGATCCCGCCGATTTGTGATAATTCACATAAAATTTGTAAATATTTTGATAATATGCACAAGTTATTTATTGACATATCGCAAAAAAAATTAGATAATATAGATATGAGTATTCTCTCGATGGGTATGTCAGCCGATTATTACGAGGCGATACTCTGCGGCGCTAACATGGTAAGAATAGGCTCGTCGCTTTTCGGCGCGAGAAACTATACATAACAGGAGGAAAAGAAAATGGCAGGAATAGTAGATAAGTTCAAACGTATGTGGGACGCTCCCGACGACGAGTATGAGTATGATGAGTACGGCTATGCCGACGAAGGCGATGATGACGACGACTACGACGACGCTCCGCGCCGCGACAGCCGCGATCGCGATTCCCGTGAAAGTCAGCCGTACAACAATCCCAGAAACAAGGTAGTCAACATCAGCGCTACCGCCAAGCTCCAGGTCGGCATCTTCAAGCCCGAGCGCTTCGGAGAGGAGACCCGCACGATCGCCGACGAGCTTATGAAGACTCACACCGTTGTGCTCAACCTTGAGGATACCAACAAGGATATGGCAAGACGCATCCTTGACTTCCTCAGCGGCGTAGCCTACGCCAACAACGGCAAGATCAAGAGAGTCGCTTCAAATACATATATAATCATTCCAAGCAACGTAGATCTCACCGGAGACGATCTTCTCGACGAATTGGAAAACAGCGGTGTCTACTTCTGATCAGGGAGAACTTCTCAGGCGAAAGCTCGACGACGCGGCGTTTTTGTGCGAGAAGCGCGGAAAGCCGTACTTCTTCCCGTTTTTGAGCGAGGGAGAGCAGCTTAGCTGCGAGCGTTACCTGAAATCGCGCGGCTTTGCCGGCTTTACGTTTTTCGGCGGTTATGAGAACGCGGAACGCAGGATGCTCGGACTCAGCGCGTTTGAGGAGATCGGAGAAGAGGCTTTTCCGATAAGCGCTCTGGAGTTTCGCTTCAGACCTGCGGACAAGCTTACTCACCGCGATTTTCTCGGTTCGCTTATGGCTCTGGGACTCGAGCGCGACACGGTAGGAGATATCCTGGTCGAGGACGGAAGATGCGTCGTCTTTGTAAAAAGCGATATCAGGGACTACGTCGCTTCTCAGATCACGAAGATCGGCAGGGCGGGCGTCAGGATCCTTGACGCTTCCCCGGACAGGCTTCCCGAGGGCAGAGGCTTCGAGGAGCTAACGGTCATCGTCAGCTCCGAGAGACTCGATGCCGTGGTTGCCGCTGTTTCGGGACTTTCGCGCGAAAAAACCAAGAACCTGATCCTTTCGGGCCTTGTCAGCCTGAACTTTGAACAGTGTACCAATATCAGCCGCGCCGTCTCGGGGGGAGACACCCTTACAGTGCGCGGAAGGGGTAAATATAAAATCAACGGTGTTACGGGCGAAACAAAAAAGCACCGTATAAAGCTATCAATCATTCATTACAGATAAGGAGTGCGAACAATGCTTACAATTGATGAGATCAGAAATATAAGCTTCAGAAAGGCGACTCTCAGCGGCGGCTACAGAGCCGAGGACGTCGACGCCTTTATTGATGAGGTCATTGCGACCTTTGAGCAGCTCAAGAAGGAAAAGACGAATCTTGTTCACAAGATCGACCGTCTCGCGACCCGCGTCGAGGAGTACCGTTCCGACGAGGAAACAGTCAGAAACGCCCTTCTCACCTCTCAAAAAATGAGCGACGCCTGCATCAAGGAGGCTAAGGAAAGAGCCGCCAAGATCATCCGCGACGCGGAGGAGAAGGCTCAGGGGCTGCTTGTTGATGCAAACCGCGCGACAGCGCTCGAGAAGGAAAACTACCTCCAGCTCCAGGCTGACGCCGTTAACCTCAGAGGCGAGCTGATCGAGCTTTACAGAAATCACATCAAGGCGATCGACGAGCTCCCCACAAACGCCGATTTTGAGGAGAGAAAGAAGGAGGTCGACGCGAAATATCCCACCGAGCCCCTTCCCGCGCCCGTGCCTGCCGCTCCCGTCGACGAGCCCGTTTACACTCCGGAGCCCGCTGTTCAGCCCGCTCCCGTTGCCACTCCCGCTCAGGCGCCCGTGATCGGACCCGCCGTCGCGCTCACCGAGGATGACGGAACCAAGGTCGCGCCCCGCCGCCCGACAAAATTCGGTCACCTCAAATTCGGAGACAACTACGACGTTTCCGCGGAGTAATCTTATATAGCAGGGACGCCGGCTTTTCGGCGATCCGACAAAATGGTTTTGAAAGTTTGGCGCACCTCGATATGCGCGGCGCCGCCTTAAATAGAGTAATTCATTAGTACAAAATAGTTTGGAGAGCGAAAAATGTCACAGGATTATAATAAAACCTTGAACCTTCCAAATACCGATTTCCCCATGAGAGCGGGACTGCCCAAGAGCGAGCCCGTGACTCTCAAGGCATGGGAGGACGAGAAGGTCTACGATAAGCTCATGGAGAAAAACGAGGGCAAGCCGATGTTCGTGCTTCACGACGGACCGCCCTACGCGAACGGCAATATCCACCTCGGCCACGCGCTTAACAAGATCCTCAAGGATTTCATCGTAAGATACAAAAACATGGCGGGCTTCAAGTCCCCGTTCGTCCCCGGCTGGGACACTCACGGACTTCCCACCGAGCTCAAGGCAAGACAGAAGGCGGGCATCGGCAGCAGCGCCGACATCTCGACGGTCGAGCTCAGAAAGCTCTGCGAGGAGTTTGTAAGAGGCTATATCAACGACCAGCGCGAGCAGTTCAAGCGTCTGGGCTGTATCGGCGAGTGGGACAACCCCTACGTCACCCTCAATCACGAGTTTGAGGCGGAGCAGATCAAGGTGTTCGCCGAGATGGCGGACAAGGGCTACATCTACCGCGGACTCAAGCCCGTTTATTGGTGCCCCGAGTGCAAGACCGCGCTTGCCGAGGCGGAGATCGAGTACGCCGAGGATCCCTGCCACTCAATTTATGTTAAATTCCGCGTGACCGATGACCTCGGCAAATTCTCCGCCATGGGCATCGACCCCTCGAAGGTGTTCTTCGTGATCTGGACCACGACCACCTGGACCCTTCCCGCGAACGTCGCTATCTGCGTCGGTCCCAGATATGATTATTCGGTGATCAGGTGCGGCGAGGAATACTACGTAATGGCGACCGATCTCTACAAATCCGCGATGGAGGAGGCGGGACTTGCCGATTACGAGGCAGTCGCGACCATCAAGGGCAGCGAGCTCGAGTATATGAAAACTCAGCATCCCTTCCTCGACCGCGAATCCCTGCTCATCGTCGGAGATCATGTTACTCTCGAAAGCGGTACAGGCTGCGTTCATACGGCTCCCGGTCACGGCGTAGACGACTACAACGTCTGCCGCAATTATCCCGAGATCCCCGTGATCTGTCCCGTGAACGGCGACGGCGTCCTCACCGAGGAGGCAGGTCAGTTTGCCGGACTTACAACGGAAGAGGCAAACAAGAAAATCGCGATCAATCTCGATGAAACAGGCGCTCTCTTCGCGCTCAAGAAGATAATCCACCAGTATCCGCACTGCTGGAGATGTAAATCTCCCATCCTCTTCAGAGCTACCGATCAGTGGTTCTGCTCCGTCGATGATTTTAAGGACGAGGCGGTAAACGCTATCAACGAGGTCGAATGGATCCCTGCCTGGGGCAAGGACAGGATCACCTCAATGGTGCGCGAAAGAAAGGATTGGTGTATTTCGCGCCAGAGAAAATGGGGCGTTCCGATCCCGATCTTCTACTGCAGAGACTGCTCCGAGCCCCTTATCGACAAGAACGCCATGCTTGCCGTAGCGGAGGTTTTCGGCAGAGAGGGCTCGAACGCGTGGTTCTCGCGCGAGGCTTCCGAGCTGCTTCCCAAGGGCACGAAGTGCTCAAAGTGCGGCTGCGAGAGCTTTGATAAAGAGAAGGATATCATGGACGTTTGGTTCGACAGCGGCTCGACCCATACCTCGGTTGTAAAGCGCCGCGGCTATCTCAGCTTCCCCGCCGATCTTTATCTCGAGGGCAACGACCAGTACAGAGGCTGGTTCCAGTCCTCGCTTCTCACCTCCGTAGCGACAATGGGCACGGCTCCCTACAAGACCGTCCTCACTCACGGAATGATCCTCGATATGGAAAAGAGGAAGATGAGCAAGTCGCTCGGCAACGGCATAAGCCCTCAGGAGGTCATCAAGCAGTACGGCGCCGACGTGCTCAGGCTCTGGGTCGCCTCCTGCGACTACCAGTCAGACGTGAACATCTCCTTTGAGATACTCAAGCAGCGTTCCGAGGCATACAGAAAAATCAGGAACACCGCGAGATATATTCTCGGAAACCTCTACGATTTCGATCCCGACAAGGATATGGTCGGAGCCGACGAGCTTACCGAGATCGACAAGTGGGCGCTCGCTCAGCTCAACAGCCTGATCGACAGAGTCAAGACCGCTTACGACAATTACGAGTTCCATATCGTATACCACAGCATCCACAATTTCTGCGTCGTTGATATGTCCAACTTCTACCTCGACGTCCTCAAGGACAGGCTCTATACCGAGAAGGCGGACAGCAAGCTCAGGAGAGCGGCGCAGACCTCGATCTACCTCATCCTCAACGCCATGACGAGAATGCTGGCGCCGATCCTGGCTTACACCTCCGACGAGATCTGGAAGTTCATGCCCCATTCGGCGGCGGACGACAAAGAGCACATCATCTACAACGAGATGCCTCAGAAGGTTTCCGTTGACGCCGACGACGATTTCATGGCGTTCTGGGACGAGATCCATGCTCTTCGCGACGACGTCAAAAAGACGCTTGAGCCCATGATCAAGGATAAGCTCATCAAGGGCTCGCTCGAGGCAAAGATCACCCTCGCCGCCGGCGGCGAAAAGCTCGAATTCCTGAAAAAGGCGGAAAAGGAGCTCAAGGATGTATTCATCGTTTCCGAGGTCGAGATCGCGGACAACGGCGGAGAGCTTGAGATCACCGCTGATAAGGCTCAGGGAGAAAAGTGCGAGCGCTGCTGGGTCGTCAGCAGGACGGTCGGCGCAAGCCTCGCTCATCCCACGCTCTGCGCGCGCTGCTGCGGCATTATGGAGTGATCCGCCGATAAACGGCAACTCCGGTAATCTCTTGCCGCCCGTAAGCGCGAGGCTTTCACGGCATATTTCTGTCAAGACCCCTCGCTATACTTCGGTACGGCGGCGTCGTTTTGACATAAATCCACTATTAGTTTATTCGCGCCTCTGAACAACGGAAGCTTTCGGAGGCGTCCTGAAGTAATTCGGCGCGGTTTTTTGCCGCGCCTTTTTACGAATAGAAAAGGCATTTAAATATATTATAACATCCGCGCCTTTGAGCCGGGGCTTGATTAATAATTGAAAAACGCATAATAGTGCGGAGCTTTTTCCGCGATACCGCGTTGTTTTTCCCGGAACTAAGCTAAGCCTCAAAGACGCCGGAACGGAGGACTTATGCCCGTTATTGCTATTTTGATCGGAATCTTAGTCACGGCTGCCGATCAGCTGATAAAAATTTTTGTTTCAGGTAATCTGAAGCTGTCCGGAGATCTGGAATTGATACCCGGACTTCTCAAGCTCACCTACACCGAGAACCGAGGCGTAGCCTTCGGGATGTTCAAGGATATGCGCTGGTTTTTTGTGATTCTTACGTCGGTCATGATCGCGGCGATCGTCTTTTATATGTTCAAAAAGCGTCCGTCGGGAAGGCTCTTTTATGTCTGCGCGGGGCTTATTATCGGCGGCGGCATCGGAAATCTCATCGACCGCGTGCTCTACGGCTACGTTATCGACTATATCAGCCTTTCGTTTTTCCCGCCGATATGCAATTTCGCCGACTACTGCATCACCTTCGGAGTGGCGATACTTGTGATATATATCCTGTTTTTCAGCGACGCGCTTAAAAAGAAGAAGGATATCAAAAATGACTGAGCACGAGCTTGTCTGCGGTCTGGACGGGATACGTCTGGACAAATTCATAGCCGAGTCAGGGCTGGGACTGTCGAGAAGCGCCGCCGCCTCTCTTGCCGAACAGCAGGCGGTGAGGGTGAACGGAGCGCCTGCCGGCAAAAAGACAAAGCTCAGGCTCGGCGATAAGATCATCGTCGCCGTTCCCGAGCCTGTCCCTTATGAAGCCAAGGCGGAGAATATCCCGATCGAGGTGGTCTACGAGGACAGCGACCTGATCGTTGTCAACAAGCCTAAGGGCATGGTCGTTCATCCCGCCGCGGGCAATTATGAGGGAACGCTGGTCAACGCCCTGCTTTATCACTGCGGAGACAGCCTTTCGGGGATAAACGGCGTCATGCGCCCGGGGATCGTTCACCGCATCGACAAGGACACGAGCGGGCTGCTCATAGTCGCCAAAAATGATTTTGCCCATATCCGTCTCGCCGAGCAGATAAAGGCTCATTCCTTCACGCGGGAGTACGAAGCTGTGGTTTTCGGGAATATCAGGGACGACGAGGGCACGGTGGACGCGCCCATTGGCAGGAATCCCAACGACCGCAAGAAGATGTGCGTGACCGCCAAAAACAGCAAAAACGCCGTAACTCACTACAGCGTAATCGAGCGCTTCGGGGGCTATACGCATATCAGGTGCAGGCTCCAAACCGGGCGAACCCACCAGATACGCGTCCACATGGCGTACCTCGGTCATCCCGTAGCGGGCGATCAGGTCTACGGCGTCAGGCGCGAGAGGGTCGATTTTACCGGACAATGTCTTCACGCCCGCAAAATCGGTTTTATTCATCCCGCAAGCGGCGAATATCTGGAATTTGAATCGGAGCTTCCGCGCTATTTTGAGGATTTTCTGAAAAAGCTGCGAAGAATGAGTGAATAATCTCGGATCCGCTTGATTTGCGGCTTTTTATGCGGTAGAATAACAGCATAAAAAATATTTCGGAGTGTTTTATGAAAAGATCGCCAGAGCAAAAAACAAAAATCAGATTTGAAACCAATAATTCCGGCGCGGCTGTGGTTATCCTTGACTGGGCAAAGAGCTTTGCCTGCGTCTTTGTTGTGCTGGCGCTGTGCTTTATATTTGTGTTCCGCATCGTAAGAGTCGACGGTATCTCGATGTTCGATACCCTCGTAAACAATGACCGCGTTATTCTGACGGAGCTGTTTTACACTCCGGAGGACGGCGATATCGTCGTGATCGCTCCGACCGAGAAATACGGACGCCGCCTCATAAAGAGAGTTATCGCCACCGAGGGCGAGACTCTCAGGCTCGACTACGAAAACGAAAAGGTGATCGTAGACGGGGTAGAGCTCGACGAGCCTTACATCTACGGCGGGCTGACCTTCGGCAGACAGGAGGCGGATTACGATATCCCCGAGGTGATCCCCGAGGGAAAGGTGTTCGTGATGGGCGATAACCGGAACGACTCGATGGACAGCCGCGATTCACGTGTCGGGCTGATCGACAGGGAAAGCATTGTCGGCAAGGCAACGCTGGTTTTCTTCCCGTTCGATCGCTTCCGGCTTCTGTAGTCTGTCGTAATAAGCGGCAAATATGCCGCGTCGGAAAATAATTTAAAAAAACACTTGCATTATAATTTGTGATGTGATATAATATTCTGGAATTTGGTTCCGTCGTTCCAGCGACGTGGTCAAACAGCGGCTCAGCCGCCATTTTGAAACTGATAGTCCGCTGCCGTGGAAGGTATGAATATCGGGTAAATATTAGGAGGATAAAAAATGGACGCATTAAAATCAATCGCTGCCGGATCCGTTAAGGAATCCACCCCCGAGTTCGGCATCGGCGATACCGTAAGGGTATCCGTAAAAATCCGTGAAGGTGAAAGAGAAAGAACCCAGATGTTCGAGGGCACCGTTATCGCTAAGAGAGGAAGCGGCGTAGCCGAGACCTTTACAGTAAGACGCGTTGCTTACGGCGTTGGCGTAGAGAGAGTATTTCCTCTCCATTCCCCCAACGTACAGGACGTCAAGGTTGTTCGCTACGGTAAGGTTCGCAGAAGCAAGCTCTATTATCTGCGCGACAGAGTAGGTAAGGCTGCCAAGGTAAAGGAACAGATTCGTAAGTAAATTCTCGAATACACAAAAGGGGGAACTTGCTTAAGTTCCCCTTTATCCATTGACCATTCAATAAGCAGGTGATTGTGTTGAGCGAAGAAATCAAAAACAGCGAAAAAAAGCGCGGCGTCGATCTTGCTTCGGATATGAACCCCGATATGTTCTTCAATTCGAAGCGCAAAAACGATAAGCATACGATGCGCGAAAAACTTATGAGCTTCAAGGACGAGGAGCCGGATTCGATAGAGGAAGAGCTTAACGACAAGCAATTCAAGGTAATGCAGCCCGACGGCTTCGCGCCCGGGATGTACGATTGGATCCGCTGCGTTATTTTCGCGGTGGCGATCGTGGTTGTTTTCCTGGTGTTCGTTTTCCGCCTTGTTGATGTTGAAGGAACCTCGATGAACGATACTCTCGCAACAAACGATAAGGTTATCGTTACGGATATGCTCTATACGCCGCACAATAACGATATCGTAGTTATTTCTCACGGCGCCGAGTATGAAAAGCCGATCATCAAGCGCGTTATCGCCACCGAGGGACAGACGGTTAAGCTCGACTATGAGAACGACAGGATCATTGTCGACGGAATCGAGCTTGACGAGCCCTATATCAAGGGCACTACCTTCTCGGGAAATCAGGGCGACAACGTCATCCCGGAGGTCATCCCCGAGGGGAAGATTTTTGTAATGGGTGATAACAGAGCCGTTTCTCTCGACAGCCGAAGCACAAGGATCGGCTTGATCGACAAAAAGGACGTTATCGGCAAGGCTCAGTTTGTTGCCTGGCCGCCCACCCATTTCGGTTATCTTTATTAATCAAAGAACACTCGAAGCCTGTTTCCGTCCGAAATGGGCTTTGATTTTTTGAAAGAGGAAGCAGTTATGAGCGATAAACAGACTATTCAGTGGTTTCCGGGTCACATGACCAAGACCAAGCGGCAGATTCAGGCGAATCTGAAGCTGGTCGACGCGGTCGCCGAGATCATCGACGCGCGTATCCCCGTCAGCAGCCGAAACCCCGACCTCAACAATATCATTCAGAACCGTCCGCGCGTCATTCTCCTCAACAAGTGCGATATGGCTAACCGTACCGCTACAAAAATGTGGATAGATCATTTTGAAAAGCAGGGGATAACCGCCGTGGCGGTCGACTGCAAAAGCGGAAGAGGACTCAACAAATTCCCCGCCGCCGTCAATCAGGTGCTCAGAAAAAAGATCGAGAGGCTTCAGAGCAAGGGCATGAAAAATCCCATGATGAGAATAATGATCGTGGGGATACCTAACGTCGGAAAATCCTCCTTCATAAACAGGATCTCCGGTCAGAACCGCGCCAAGGTAGAGGATCGTCCCGGAGTTACCAGGGGAAATCAGTGGTTCACTATCGGCAAAAACCTCGAGATGCTGGATACTCCCGGCGTGCTCTGGCCGAAATTCGATGATCAGATCGTGGGCGAGCACCTCGCCTTTACCGGAGCGGTCAAGGATCAGGTCATGGATATCGAGCTGCTCGCGATGAGGCTTCTGGACTTTTTGAAATCGCTCAAGCCCGCGGAGTTTATCGAGCGCTTCAAGCTTGAGGACGTCGAGCTTGAAGCGATACCCTCTCACGAGCTTCTGGAGCTTATCGGCAGAAAGCGCGGGATGCTGATCTCGGGCGGAGAAATTGATACCGAGCGCGCCGCTATAATGCTGCTCGACGAGTTCCGAGCCGCGAAGCTCGGCAGAATAACGGTTGAAATGCCGAACGGAGAATTGAAATGAAAGCGGAAAAAGCTGTTATCAACTGGCTGGAATTTGAAAACGAGGCAAGAAGCCGCGGATATTCCGCGATCTGCGGAGTTGACGAGGCGGGAAGAGGTCCCCTGGCGGGTCCCGTCTGCGCGGCGGCGGTGATCCTTCCCGAGGGAAGGATCGTCGAGGGCGTCAACGATTCGAAAAAGCTGAGTGAAAAAAAGCGCGAGGCTCTTTTTGACGTTATCAAAAGCGAGGCGATAGCCTGCAGCATAGCCTTTGCCACCGTTGAGGAAATAGAGGAGCTCAATATTCTGAACGCGACCATGCTGGCTATGAAGCGCGCGGTCGAGGGTCTGTCCGTAAAAGCTGATTACGCGATGATCGACGGCAACCGCCTCCCGCCGCTCTCGATCGACAGCGAGTATATAATAAAGGGAGACGCGAGGTCGGCGTCGATCGCCTGCGCCTCGATACTCGCCAAGGTCTCAAGGGACAGACTTCTCCTCAGGTATGCCGAGGAGTATCCCCGGTACGGCTTTGACAAGCACAAGGGCTACGGCACAAAGGCGCACATCGAGGCGATCAGGGAATACGGCGCGTGCCCGTACCACCGCCCGAGCTTTTTGAAAAAGATATTGGCGCCATGATGCGAAGGACGACGAAATTTATCGGCGATATAGGCGAGGACTATGCCGTTCGGTACTTGAAAAAGCAAAAATATAAGATCATTGCCAGAAATTACAGGAACCGCTGCGGAGAGATAGATATCATCGCCCGAAAGGGAGATATAATAGCTTTTACCGAGGTCAAGACGAGGCATTTGAATCCTGTCACCGAGCCTTACGAGGCGGTGGATCACCGCAAGCGGATGAAGATAATAAGGACGGCGTCGATATTCATTGCCGAAACCGGCGCGGACGCATTTTTCCGCTTCGACGTCTGCGAGGTTTTTCTAAATGAGAACACTCTGGAAGTTGAAAAGCTGGAATATTATGAAAACGCCTTTACCGCCGACAGGTACTGACAGACTGTTCATCGGAAGAACCGACCCGGCGCGGACTATATTTACAGTAATTTGCACAAAAACCGGCTTTATTTTTCCCGGGATTGAAAGGATTCAAAGAAAATCCCCCAAAAACCGCATAAAATCGCGGATTTCTTTGACATTCATTCTTTTTTGTAGTAAAATAAATAGTTGTTTAATGACACAGGAAGGATGATAGAAATGTTGTATAACAGTACGCAGAACGCCTCCGAGATTGTCTCCTCGGCGCAGGCGATAGCTCAGGGCATTTCCAAGGACGGCGGTCTGTTTGTTCCTCAGGAGTTTCCTAAGTACGGCGAGGCTGATTTCAAGACCTTGCTCGGCGAGGATTACAAGGGCAGGGCGAAGAAGGTTTTCTCCGATTTCCTGACAGATTTCAGCGCCGAAGAGATCGAAGCCTGCGTTGACAGCGCTTACACCGCCGAAAAATTCGGCTCGGAAAATCCCGCGCCCCTGGCGTATACAAAGCTTGACGGAGTACCGCTCAACATTCTCGAGCTTTGGCACGGTCCGACCTGTGCCTTCAAGGATATGGCGCTTCAGATCCTCCCGCATCTTCTGACCCGCTCGCTCAAAAAGACCTGCGACGGCAAGGACGCGGTGATTTTGGTCGCTACCTCGGGCGATACCGGCAAGGCGGCTCTCGAGGGCTTCAAGGATGTTGAACACACAAAGATCATCGTGTTCTATCCCGTGAACGGCGTCAGCCCCATGCAGAAGCACCAGATGAACACTCAGGAGGGCAAAAACGTCAACGTCTGCGCGATCAAGGGCAATTTTGACGACGCTCAGACCGGAGTGAAAAGGATATTCACGACTCCCGAGATCTCGGAAAAGCTCGCGGAAAACAATATGCTTTTCTCGTCAGCCAACTCGATCAACTGGGGCAGACTGCTTCCTCAGATCGTTTATTATATTTCGGCGTACTGCGATCTGGTCAACGACGGAAAGATAGCCTTCGGTGATCCGATAAATGTCGTCGTTCCCACCGGCAACTTCGGAAACATCCTCGCGTCCTACTACGCGAGCCTGATGGGACTTCCGATAAAGAAATTTATCTGCGCCTCAAACTCAAACAACGTCCTGACCGATTTTATCAAAACGGGCGTTTACGATAAGAACAGGCAGTTTTATACCACCATGTCGCCCTCGATGGATATCCTGGTTTCCAGCAATCTCGAGCGTCTGCTCTACAATCTGACCGGAAACGACGACAAAGCTACCCGCGCGTGGATGAACGCGCTCAAGGGCGAGGGCAAATACGAGGTCACCGATGAGGTCAAGTCGGTGATCGGCAAAAAATTCTACGGCGGCTTCTGCGACGACAGGCAGACTCAGGCGACGATCAACAGGCTCTTCACTCAGGAGAGTTATCTCTGCGACACCCACACCGCGGTCGCGGTCGGCGTTTACGAGCAGTACGTCAGGGAGACCGGCGACCTTACCCCGTCGGTGATCGCCTCCACCGCGAGCCCCTACAAATTCTCGAAAGCCGTTTTAGAGGCTGTCGCTCCCGATATCGATCTTCCCGAAACCGAGTTTGAGATGGTCGACAAGCTCAACGAGCTCACGGGAATGCCCGTGCCCGCCCCTCTCGCGGGACTCAAGGACAAAACGGCGCGCTTCTCCGCTGTCACGGAGCCCGACGCCATGCGGGAGTTTGTGCTCTCTGCTCTGGGAATCGGCTGATGTCGCTTTACGCGATAGCGGATACTCACCTCTCGCTCGGCGAGGAAAAGCCCATGGATGTTTTCGCGGGCTGGGACAATTACGCTCAGCGGCTCAGCGAAAATTGGAAAAAGCTCGTCACGGAGGAGGATACGGTCGTCATAGCCGGAGATATTTCCTGGGCAATGAAGCTCGAGGAGGCTTACGCCGACTTCAAATTTATTCATGAGCTGCCCGGCAAAAAGATTTTTCTCAAGGGCAACCATGATTACTGGTGGGCAACCAAGAGCAAGATCGACGCCTTTCTGACCGAAAACGGGCTTGATTCGATCTCGATCCTTTTCAACAACGCTTATGAGGTCGGAGAGTTCGCGGTATGCGGGACCCGGGGTTGGTTTCTCGAAAACGATACTCCCGAGGATATAAAGGTACTCAACCGCGAGGTCGGCAGACTCAGAATGTCGCTCGACGCCGCGGCGGCGACAGGGAAGGAGCCCGTGGTTTTCCTTCACTATCCGCCCTGCTACCGCGGGATCGAGTGCTCCGAGATCATGGAGGTATTGTCGGAGTATGAGATAAAAAAGTGCTACTACGGGCATATCCACGGAAAGCGAGGCTTCAGGCTTGCCTGCGAGGGCGAATACAAGGGAATAGATTTTCGCCTCATTTCATGCGACAGAGTCGGTTTTATGCCGGTTTTGGTGAGATGATCGCGCACTTGATTTATCAGGCTGTTTGTGATATAATAATATAAATACCTACAAATCAGGAAACATGATAAAAAGAATAATTGGAGGAATTCAAAATGGCATTAAAGGAAACAACAAAAAAGGACGCCGCAAATACTTACGAGCTGGTCATCACCATTGACGGCGAGACCTTTGAAAAGGCAATCAACAGGGTTTACAAAAGACAGGTAAAGAGCATCAATATCCAGGGCTTCCGCAAGGGCAAGGCTCCCAGAAGGATCATTGAGAAGATGTACGGCACCGAGGTGTTCTATGACGACGCGATCAAGGATTGCTATCCCGACGCGCTCATCGAGGCGTCTGAGGAAGCGGGCTTGAAGCTTGTGAACGTCGAGTCTGTCGAGGTCGTTGAAGCGGACGCGGACGGTGTTACCTTCAAGGCTGAGATCGTAGTCGAGCCCGAGCTCGAGATCGACGGCTACAAGGGCATCGAGATCGAGAAGAAGTCCACCGAGGTGACTGAGGATCACATCAACGAGGAGATCGAGAAGGTAAGAGACCGCAATTCCCGCCTTGTTACGGTTGAGGACAGAGCGGCTCAGAACGGCGATACCGTTGTGATCGACTTTGAGGGCTTTGTCGACGGCACAGCCTTTGAGGGCGGCAAGGCGGAAAGCTTCAACCTCGTGCTCGGCAGCGGCAGCTTCATCCCCGGCTTTGAGGATCAGCTTGTCGGTCACAGCGCCGGCGAGGAGTTCTCGATTTTTGTGACCTTCCCCGAGGATTATCAGGCTGAGGAGCTTTCCGGCAAGGAAGCCGAATTCAAGATCAAGCTCCACGAGATCAAGTCCAAGGAGCTCCCCGAGGTAGACGACGAATTTGTTCAGGACGTATCCGAGAAGGGGACGCTTGAGGAATACAAGGAGGAGCTCAGAGAGACAATTGAGAAGCGCCTTATCGACGAGGCGGAGAAGGATCTCGACAATCAGGTTTCCGAGAAGCTCATGGAGCTCGCTCAGGGCGAGATCCCCGAGGCGATGTACGATAATCAGGTGAACGAGATGATCCGCGACTTTGATATGCGTCTGCGCACTCAGGGCATGAATATGGAAACCTATATGTCCTATATGGGAATGGATCTCGACGCCCTCAAGAATATGTACAGGGATGAGGCGGAGAAGAGAGTAAAGCTCAGACTCGCCCTTGAGGCTATCGCCCGCAAGGAGAATATCGAGGTGACAGACGCCGATCTTGAGGCGGAGTTCGCGGAGCTTGCCGAGCAGTACAAGATGGAGATCGACAAGGTCAAGGCAGCGGTTCCCTCGTAAAGGAAAACACCGTCACCAAATAATCCTCCCGAGACGAATAATTACCCTTGTAATTCATATATTTATATTTTGGAAAGGATATGATATTATGGCATTGGTACCTTATGTAGTAGAGCAGACCAACCGCGGCGAGCGTTCTTACGATATCTACTCCCGCCTGCTCAACGACAGAATAGTAATGCTCACCGATGAAGTGAACGATACCACCGCGAGCATCGTAGTGGCTCAGCTGCTTTATCTCGAGAGCGTAGACCCCACCAAGGATATCTTCCTGTATATCAACAGCCCGGGCGGCTCCGTTACCGCCGGCTTCTCGATTTTTGATACTATCCGCTACATCAAGTGCGACGTCTCAACGATCTGCATGGGCATGGCTGCCAGCATGGGCGCGTTTCTTCTCTCTTCCGGAACAAAGGGAAAGAGGATCGCGCTTCCCAACAGCACCATCATGATCCATCAGCCGCTCGGCGGCTTCCAGGGTCAGGCGACCGATATGGAGATCCATACCCGATATATGCTCGACATCAAGGAAAGACTCAACAGGATCCTTTCCGAGAATACGGGCAAGCCCCTGGATATCGTAAAGCAGGATACGGAGCGCGATAATTTTATGACCGCTCAGCAGGCTTTGGAATACGGTTTGATAGATAAGGTTATCGACAAAAGATAAGGCGAGGACTTCTCATGGCTAACAAGAACAACGAAAAGGAAATCTACTGCTCTTTCTGCGGCAAGCCTCAGAATATGGCGAACCGTCTGATCTCCGGCAACGGAGCATATATCTGTGATCATTGCGTGGAGCTGTGCATGAGCATACTCGAGCAGTCGGGCGAGATCAGAAGGGACAGTTTAAGCGGCCCCGCCGCTCCCGAGCTTCCGGAGCAGGATTTCTCGGAGCTTTTGAAGCCCAAGGAGATCAAGGCGATCCTCGATGAATATGTTATCGGACAGGACGAAGCCAAGGTCACCTTGAGCGTGGCTGTCTACAACCACTACAAGCGTGTTTTCTCGGGCGACGATTCCGTTGAGTTCGCGAAGAGCAACGTGCTCCTGCTCGGACCCACGGGCGTTGGAAAGACCCTTCTTGCCCAGACGCTCGCAAAGGCTCTTGACGTTCCGTTTGCCATCGCCGACGCCACGACTCTGACAGAGGCGGGATATGTCGGCGAGGATGTTGAAAACATCCTCCTCAAGCTCATTCAGGCGGCGGATTATGAGATCGAGCGCGCCGAATGCGGAATAATTTATATTGATGAAATAGATAAGATCGCCCGCAAGTCCGAGAACCCCTCGATCACCCGCGACGTAAGCGGCGAGGGAGTTCAGCAGGCCTTGCTGAAGATCGTTGAGGGTACGGTCGCTAACGTTCCTCCCCAGGGAGGCAGAAAGCACCCTCAGCAGGAATTTATACAGATCGACACCAAAAATATCCTCTTTATTTGCGGCGGCGCCTTTGACGGACTTGAAAAAATCGTCGAGAAGCGCCAGAACAATTCGGTCATCGGCTTTGAATCGGTCGTCAAGTCCCGAAAGGAGCTTGACGATACCGACTGGATGAAGGAGGTCACGGCTCAGGATCTGATCAAATTCGGGATCATCCCCGAGCTCATAGGCAGACTTCCCGTAATAACCGCTCTCAGCGGTCTTGATACGGACGCTCTGATACAGATACTGACCGTTCCGAAAAACTCTATTGTTTCCCAGTTCAAAAAGCTCTTTGAGCTCGACGGGGTGGAGCTGTATTTTGAGGATGAAGCGCTCAGGGCGATTGCTCAGCGCGCTCACGACCAGCATACAGGCGCCCGCGGACTGCGCGGCATCATGGAGGATATCCTCCGCGATTTGATGTACGAGACGCCTTCGGATGAAACTATCGACCGCATAGTTATCTCCAAGTCTGTTGTAGAGGACGGCGCGCAGCCCCAGATCACCCGCCGCAAGGAGAAAAAAGTCTTTCCGGTGAAGCTCCCCAAAAAAGAAATCGGTAAGCGCTCAAAGCGCAGTCCGGCATAATTCCTTCGCCGATTGATTTATATGTGTTGACCTATTCCGATATCGGGCGATACCGCATTTCGGCTGCTGCCGTTCTGCGATATTGCCCTTTGTCAGTTGACAAAGCAAATACTTTATTGCGCTGATAATTTATCAGCCTATCCGAATCAGCAAATAATGCTAAATTATTATGCTTATATATTATATATAATTGAAAGCAGACGATTCTCTCCGATAGAGTTTTAGAAGCAACGGAAAGGAAAACAAAATGGATACCGTAAAAAACAGCGTTTTTGAAGTCCCGGTTCTTCCACTGAGGGGCTTGGTTGTATATCCAAAATCTCTTATCCATTTTGATGTGGGCAGGGATAAGAGCGTCCAGGCGATCAGAAGAGCTATGGAGCACGATCAGCTTATTTTTCTTGTCGCACAAAAGGATCCCACGGGAAATGACCCGAAATACAAGGATCTGTATAAGGTTGGAGTAATAGCAAAGGTGATCCAGGTGCTCAAGCAGCCCGACAACGTCACCAGAATAGTGATAGAAGGCAAGTTCCGCGCCAAAATGCTATCGCCCGTCAGGGAAAAGGATTTTATCATCGCGGAGGTAGAGAGCATCCCCGAAAAGCAGGAAGAGCCCGATACCCATGAGGCGGCTGTCATGAGGGCGCTCAAAAAGCAGTTTGAGGAGTATATGGAGATCGCTCCGAAAATGGCGCCGGATATCATATTCAAGGTCGCGCTCTGCCGTCGGGCGGGCGAGCTCGCGGATTATATCGCGGGCAATATCAACCTCGATTATGTCACCAAGCAGGAGATACTTGAAACCATCTCACCCGGGGAGCGCCTTGAATTGGTGCTTGACGTTCTTGTAAACGAAAATTACATATTAAAGATAGAGGACGAGATCACCCGCGCGGCGCGCATGAGGATAGACGAAAGCCAGCGCGATTTCTTCCTCAGAGAGCAGAGAAAGATAATAGACGAGGAGCTGGGCGAGGACGACAACCCCGCTGAGGAAGCGGAGGAGTACACCGCCAGGATCGAGGAGCTCAAGCTCGACGAGAAATCCGAGGAGGTTCTGCTCAAGGAATGCCGCAAGCTGATGAAAATGCCTTACGGCAGCCAGGAGGCGTCGGTGATCCGCACCTACCTCGACACGGTTCTCGATCTGCCCTGGAACAAGTCCACAAAGGACAAGATCAATATTTCGAGGATCCGCAGGGAGCTTGACAAAACTCACTTCGGACTCGAAAAAATCAAGGAGCGCATCATAGAGCAGCTCGCCGTCCGACTTCTCAGCGACAAGCAAAAGGGACAGGTCATCTGCTTTGTGGGACCTCCCGGAGTCGGAAAAACCTCTATCGCCAAGTCGATCGCCGACGCTATCGGCAGGAACTGCCAGCGAATCGCGCTCGGCGGCGTCAGGGATGAGGCTGAGATCCGCGGTCACCGCCGCACCTATATCGGCTCTATCTCCGGACGGATCATGTCCGCGATCCAGAACGCGGGCTCAAACAATCCCCTGATAATCCTCGACGAGATAGACAAGCTCGCCAGCGACTACAAGGGCGATCCGACCTCGGCTCTGCTCGAGGTGCTCGATATCGAGCAGAACAACAAGTTTGTGGATCACTATATCGACGTGCCCTTCGATCTCTCAAACGTTATTTTCATAACGACCGCGAACGATATGAGCACGATCCCCGCGCCCCTGCTCGACAGGATGGAGCTTATCGAGATCAACAGCTACACCCGCGAGGAAAAATTCAATATAGCCAAGAAGCATTTGATCCCCAAGCAGCTTGAATTGAATGGTTTTTCTTCAAAAGAATTAAAATTCACTCAAAAGGGTATTTATTACCTGATAGATTATTATACCCGCGAGGCGGGCGTCCGCACGCTCGAGCGAGTGATCGCTTCCATAATGCGCAAGTGCGCGGTCAGAAAGCTCGAAAACGCCGAGGATAGCTTCAAAATCGACGAAAAGCTTATTCCCGAGCTGCTGGGCAAGAAGAAATATCTGCCCGAGGCTCTCGGCAAGAAGGACGAGATCGGCGTTGTGAACGGACTCGCATGGACTTCCGTCGGCGGCGAGCTGCTGCCTATCGAGGTCGCGCTCATGGACGGCTCGGGAAAGATCGAGCTCACGGGCTCGCTCGGCGACGTCATGAAGGAGTCGGCTAAGATCGCGATCAACTGCATCCGCAGTCACGCCAACGTACTCGGTATCGACTCGGATTTTCACAAGAACAAGGATATCCATATCCATGCTCCCGAGGGCGCTGTGCCCAAGGACGGACCCTCCGCGGGCATTACCATGGCGACGGCGATCTATTCGGCGCTTTCCGGCAAGCCGGTGCGCCATGATATCGCTATGACGGGCGAGATCACCCTGCGCGGCAAGGTGCTGGCTATCGGAGGACTCAAGGAAAAGAGCATGGCGGCATATAAGCACGGCATTTCGACCGTTATCATCCCCAAGCCCAACGAGCCTGATATCAGCGAGTTTGACCCCGTTGTGAGGGACAGGATCACCTTTGTGCCCGTTGAGGAGTTCAAGGACGTTATCTCGCTGGCGGTGATCAATCCCATACAGGTCAGCGAGCGCGCGTGGAACGATATCCTGCTTCATCCCGCTTCTCAGGCTGTGCCTCAGAGCGTCAAGCAATAGGAGGCGGATATGAATTTTAATGAAGTGAGCTTTGAATTCGCGGCGGGGACCGTAAAGCAGCTTCCGCCGTCAGATATGCCGGAGGTGGTATTCTCCGGTCACTCAAACGTCGGAAAATCCTCGCTGATAAATAAGCTGGTGCAGCGCAAGGCTCTCGCGAGAGTAAGTGCCCAGCCCGGCAAAACCGCGACGATTAATTTTTATAAGCTGCGGGACTTCCGCATGGTCGATCTTCCGGGCTACGGCTACGCGAAGGTCTCGAAGGCTGAGAAGGAAAGATGGGCTTCTCTTGTGGAGGGATATCTCTCCGCCGGCAGGAATATCGCGCTGATCGTTCAGATCATTGATATCCGCCACAAGCCCACCAAGGATGATTATGATATGCTCAACTTCCTTTATCAGTGCAACGCCCCCTTTGTCATTGTCCTCACAAAGAAGGACAAGCTGAAAAAGACGGCTTATGAGAAGCGCATTGAGGAGGTAATGGACGAGCTTGAGGCTTATGAGGGTATAGAGCTTATACCGTTTTCCGCGATAGACGGAAGCGGTCTCGACGACGTCAAGCAGACGATCGGGGAGTATATTGAAGATTTTAATTCGGGTATAATGGAGGAATAAGGATGGAAAAGAAACCGTTTATCACGCTTGAGAAGGCTAAGGAGATCATAAAGGATATCCCCACGCCCTTCCATATCTATGATGAAAAGGGGATAAGGGAGAACGCCCGTGCGCTTTACAAGGCATTCAGCTGGAACAAGGGCTTCAAGGAATATTTCGCGGTCAAGGCTACGCCCAATCCCTACATCATGAAGCTCCTCGCCGAGGAGGGCTGCGGCATGGACTGCTCGTCCTACACCGAGCTTCAGCTCTGCAAGGCTTGCGGGATCACGGGAAGCGAGATCATGTTCAGCTCAAACGTGACTCCGGTCGAGGATATGAAGCTCGCACGCGAGCTGGGCGCGAACATCAATCTGGACGACTACACCTTTGTTGATTTCATCAAGAAGGTCTGCGGAGTTCCCAAGACGATCTGCTGCCGCTACAATCCCGGCGGAGTATTTCAGCTTTCGGACAGTGAGGACGGCGTTCAGGTAATGGACACCCCCGGCGACTCAAAATACGGCATGACCGAGGAGCAGATGGAAAAGGCGTTCATCGAGCTGAAGGAAGCCGGCGCGGAGGATTTCGGCATCCACGCCTTTCTTGCCTCAAATACGGTTTCAAACGGTTACTATCCGGCTCTCGCCGCAATTCTTTTCAAGCTCGCCGTAAGGCTTCACGAAAAGACGGGAGTCCACATCAAATTTATCAACCTCTCGGGCGGAGTAGGAGTCGACTACAAGCCCACGGACAGCAAAAACGATATTGCCGTTATAGGCGAGGGCGTGAGACGCGAATTTGAAAAAATCCTTGTGCCCGCCGGTATGGGCGACGTCGAGATATACACCGAGCTCGGAAGATATATGCTCGCGCCCTTCGGCGCTCTGGTCGCCACGGCTATCCATGAGAAGCATATCTACAAGGATTATATCGGACTTGACGCCTGCGCCGCGAATCTCATGCGCCCCGCCATGTACGGCTCATATCACCATATCACCGTTTTGGGCAAGGAAAACGCCCCCTGCGACCACAAGTACGACGTGACGGGCGGACTCTGCGAGAATAACGACAAGTTCGCGATCGACCGTATGCTTCCCGAAATCGACAAGGGCGATATAATCTATATCCACGATACGGGCGCTCACGGCTTTTCAATGGGCTACAATTACAACGGCAAGCTCCGCAGCGCCGAGGTGCTGCTCTGCGAGGACGGAAGCTATAAGCTCATCCGCCGCGCCGAAACTCCGAGGGATTATTTCTCCACCTTTGACTTTTCCGAATTTAAGGAGCTTACCGAATAAGCGCTTTGACGCGGTGAGTTTTTAAACAATAGGACGGCTTATTTCTCATGCTGAGATTTGAGCCGTTTTTGTTTTGCCCGCCGTTAATGATGCTTTCTGTTTCCGCGTTTGTAACAGTATTAAATTTGCGAATAATTCGCAAATCTGTTGACATAATAAGACGGACGTGATATAATGATTTGCGAATGAATCGCAAATTGGAGGTGCGGGTATTGTCAAGATACATGACGAAGCAGAGAAAAGCGATGATCGGCTACCTTTCCCGTCATGCCGACGAGGAGCTTTCCGCAAAGCAGATCGAAGCCGCTTTGAACGGCGAGGGAATAAGCATCAGCGCGGTTTACCGCAATTTGTCCGATTTGGAGCAGGAGGGCAAGATCCGCCGACTCAGCAAAAGCGGCAGCCGCGAGGTCTTTTATCTTTACACCGACGCTCACGAGTGCAAGGACAGCCTTCATCTTTCCTGCGAGAAATGCGGAAAAACCTATCACATGAACGTAACTGGCGCCGAGATGCTTGTAAAAAGCCTTGCCGCCAACGATGAATTTACTATTGACAAGTCGAGCACGGTGCTCTACGGGGTATGCAAGGCTTGCAAGGAAAAGAAATGAGGAAGCTTATGAAAAGAATTTTGCTGATTATATTGTCGGCGCTCATGCTCGTGCTGCCTTTCGCGGGCTGCTCGGGGGGGAGCGCGGGGGACAACGGCGGCAAGCTCCGTATCGTTACGACCGTTTTCCCGATTTACGACTGGCTCAGGGAGCTTACGGGGGAGGATGAGGATATCGAGCTTACGATGCTCCTCGACAACGGAGCGGATCTTCACAGCTATCAGCCGACCGCGGACGACATGATAAAGATTTCTTCCTGCGATATGTTCGTATATGTCGGCGGCGAATCCGACAAATGGGTTGACGACGCTTTGAAGGAATCCGTGAACAGCGATATGGTTTCCGTAAAGCTTTCAGACGTCCTTGCCGATAAGCTCAGAGAAGAGGAACTCGTCGAGGGTATGCAGGGCGAGGAAGAGGAGGAAGAGGAGGACGGAGAGCCCGAATACGACGAGCATATCTGGCTCTCCCTCAAAAACGCGGAGCTTTGCTGCGCCGAGCTCAGCGCAAGGCTCAGGGAGATCGACAGCAAGCACGCCGATTCCTTTGAGGCGAATTACAAGAGCTATTCCGAAAAGCTGAAGGCGCTCGACGGCGACTACGAAAAAGCCGTAAAAGCCGCGAAATACGATACGCTTCTTTTCGGAGACCGTTTTCCGTTCCGCTATCTGACCGAGGATTACAGCCTGAAGTACTACGCCGCCTTTATCGGCTGCTCAGCCGAAACCGAGGCGAGCTTCAAAACCATCCGTTTCCTCTCCGACAAGCTGGTTGAGCTGGGGCTCCCCGCAGTCATCACGGTTGAAAAATCGGATAAAAAGATCGCTCAGACCCTGATCGACACCTCCGGCAGAAATGACGTAGAAATCCTTTCGCTCGACTCAATGCAGTCGGTGACTTCGGAAAACCTAAAGCAGGGCACAAATTATATTTCTGTTATGGAAAAAAATCTCGAAACGCTGAAAGAGGCGCTTGAGTCAAAGGAGTAAATATGGCACAGCTTGTATGCGACGATTTGGCGCTCGGCTACGAGGGCAGGGAGATCATATCATCTCTCAGCTTCTCGGTGGACGAGGGCGATTACCTTTGTATAGTCGGTGAAAACGGCTCGGGAAAATCCACCCTTATGAAAACCGTGCTCGGGCTTCACTCTCCGATGAGGGGAAAGGTCTCCTACGGCGACGGGCTGACTCCCAATGAGATCGGATATCTTCCTCAGCAGACGCTTGTTCAGCGGGACTTTCCCGCTTCGGTAAGGGAGATCGTGATTTCCGGCTTTCAGGGAAGATGCGGCGTCCGTCCGTTTTACAATGCCGCAGAAAAAGCGGCGGCGCTTGAGAATATGAAGAAAATGGGCATAGAAGCTCTCCAAAGGCGCTGCTACCGCGAGCTTTCGGGCGGTCAGCAGCAGCGCGTGCTGCTCGCGAGGGCGCTCTGCGCTACTAAAAAAATGCTCTTGCTCGACGAACCTGTTTCCGGTCTTGACCCGCTGGTGACAGCCGACATGTACGAGCTTATCAGCTCGCTCAACAAGGAGGGGATCACAATAATCATGATCTCCCACGATATCGGGGCGGCGCTCAAATACGCGACGCATGTTCTCCATATCGGCGACGAGGTGTTTTTCGGCAAGGCGGAGGAATTCGCGAAAAGCGGATACGACAGGATTTTTGCCGGGCGAAAGGGGGAGAGAGCGCATGGCTGAGATAATGCAGAAGCTGACCCTCTATTTTCAGTATCCCTTTGTGAGGTACGCGATGATCGTCGGCGTTCTGATAGCGCTTTGTTCCTCGCTTTTGGGAGTTGCGCTCGTGCTCAAGCGCTTCTCCTTCATCGGCGACGGACTTTCTCACGTCGCCTTCGGAGCGATGGCTGTCGCGGCGGTTCTGGGACTGACCAACGAAATGATAATAGTTATGCCGGTAACGATAATCTGCGCCGTCCTGCTTCTCGCCTCCGGCAAAAAAGCAAAAATAAAGGGCGACGCCGCGGTAGCGATGATCTCCGTGGGTGCGCTCGCGATCGGATATCTGCTGATGAACGTGTTCAACACCTCCTCGAACGTCTCGGGAGACGTCTGCACAACGCTTTTCGGCTCGACCTCCATTCTGACCCTCACTCAAGCCGAGGTATGGATCTGCGCGGTGCTCTCCGTGCTTGTTGTTCTGCTCTTTGTTTTCTTCTACAACAAGATCTTTTCAGTGACCTTCGACGAGAGCTTCGCGCGCGCTACGGGAACAAAGGTCACGCTCTACAATCTGATAATCGCGGTAATAATCGCGGTGATCATCGTGCTCGCGATGAATCTTGTAGGCTCGCTGCTGATCTCCGCTCTCGTTATTTTCCCGGCGCTCTCTGCCATGAGGATATTCAAGAGCTTTAAATCGGTCACTATTTGTTCCGCTTGCCTCTCGGTATTCTGCGCGGCTTCGGGAATTCTTATCTCGATCGTTTTCAGCACTCCGGTAGGCTCAACCATCGTCGCGGTCGATATCGTCGCCTTCGGCGTATTCTCTTTGATAGGCTTGTTCAGGAAAGGTGAATAGTATGAAACGTTTATTATCTATTGTTCTCATCCTTGTTTTGGCTGTTTCCCTGACAGCCTGCGGTTCGTCGGTCAGCACCGAAAAGACCAACGGCGGCGGTCAGAAATCCGTCAGCGACGTTCTCAATCAGAGCAGCGAGGATCAGCCGACCACAGGCTTCAACTTTGTCTACGGCGACAGCTCCGACAACGAGGTCGTATATCCCGAGCTCGATTACGACGCGGAATGCGATCTTACAAAGCTCGGTTCGACGATGGTTTACTCCGAGGTCAGCAATATGATGACGACGCCGGAGAACTATCTCGGAAAAACCGTAAAGGCAAGCGGGCTTTTTGACGTTTATACCGACGTGAACACGGGAAATCTCTATTACGCCTGCATCATCAAGGACGCCACCGCCTGCTGCGCGAACGGTCTGGAATTTGTACTCGACGGAGACTATTCCTATCCCGACGATTACCCGCAGGTCAATACTCCAATAACGATAGGCGGGGTATTTGAAACCTATTCCGAGGGCGAAGCGACCTACTGCCGCCTCAAAAACGCGAAAATGAGCGTTTGATGAAAAGAAAAAGCATTCGCATTTGCGCCGGGCGCTCTTGCGAATGCTTTATTTTTTTATTTGGAAAGGATAACAAATCGTAAGATAGAACTCTTTCTGTTCGCGGTGCTTTTGACCCGCCGTTATTGATGGATATCGATTTGCTGATAGGGAATACTGATCCCGGCGTCGTCCAGTCCGTCCTGGATGGTCTTTATAACCGATCTGCGGATGTCCGGTCGGTTGTAGGGCTCGCAGAAAAAGCGTATCTTGTAGATGATCGCGCTGTCGGCAAAGTTCTGGGTGCCCTTGAACTGACAATCCTCGACGCCTTCGAGCTTTGAGATTTTTTCGCAAATCCCGCCGAGAACCTTGTAAACTCTTTTTGGCTCCTCGTCATAAGAAAGCGGAAGATCGATATCGACAAGGTGGGTCAGCTTCCTTATTTTGGAGATATTCCTGTTAGAAACCGAAAGCACCGAGCGGTCGTCAAGACATTCGATTTTGGTTGTCCTGACGGTAAAGGAGATCACCACGCCCTCTTTTCCTTCAAATTCCACAGCGTCGCCGACTGAGAAATACTTGTCAGCCATGATCGTAATGCCTGAGAAAATGTCCTGAAAGGTATCCTTGACAGCGAGGATGAAAAGCACCGCGAACACTCCGAAGGCCATAGCTATGCCTGAGGTGTTGAAGCCGAGAAGCTGCAAAATCACGATTATTCCCATGAGTATAACAGCCACCCGTATCAGGCGGAAAACAGTTGTATAGATATGACCCTTCCGAACGTCGTCTCCGAGCGGCAGTTTAGCCTTGAGCTGCTTGTGGGTGATCGAGAGCGCAATGCATACCGCGATGACCCCGACGACTACAAGTCCTATCTGGATCATGCTTATAATAGTCACCTTTTTAAAGGCGTCCCCGAATATTCCTATTAAAATACTTTCCATAAGGGCGTCCACCTCCGAACCCGAAACAATTATACCATAGGGAGCTGCTTTTGTCCACAGCATTATTCCAATCAATTATTTTGACATTTTTGAGTGAGACTTCGATTTTTCAGTTGAAAAAAGCGAAAAAATGTTGTAGAATAATGACAATGACGAGTATTCTTGTTATACATTTGTTATATTCTTAGTGCTATAATATATTTGCAATCAAAAAAGGAGGCAATTATCATGGAATACAAGGATGATTTTGAAATAACCGAGGCGGAGGAAAGAGAGCGCCAAATAAGGAACCGTCGGATCCGCGAGAACAGAAGAAGAGAGCAAAGGAGAAAAGAGAGGATCAGGAACCGCGCCATCATCATCGGCGCCGGCGTGGTGATAGTCGGCTTGATAGTCGGCTGTATCGTTCTGATCGCCAACCTCTCAAGCTGCGGAAAGAACGGCGAGTCGAATCAGCCTGCCGCGACTCAGTCAACTACGATCAGCAGCAATTCTCAGGGACAGAATCAGAGCGCGAGTACCGCAAGCCCCACCCGCTCCAATTCAAACGGAAACAACGGCGGAAATCAGAACTCAAATTGGAATCAGAATTCCTATTCATCCGATAACAGCTATTCAGAACAGGACGAAAGCAGTAATGACTGGGAGAACGGCGAGTCGAACGGCTATGACTATACCGAGGATAATACCGTCGCGCCCTACGACGACGACCGGCAATCTCAGAATACTCCCGCGGCAAACTCAGGCTCCGGCAGCGCTCCGTCGGGTTCGGGAACACCTCTCCATGTCTACGCGAACGGAAAGACCTCCTACGGCTGGAATTGGGATTATTCAGGCGGTGACGGTCTTGTGAGCGTTGACTGCACATACAATATGGATACAAAGCAGTACGATTTCAGCATAATCGGTCTTTCCGAGGGCTCGGGAACCGTCACGATATTCTACAATGTTGACGACAATCATCAGGAGAGTCAGAATATCAGCTTCTCGGTCGACAGCAATTTGAACGTGAACTGATTCTCAAATCGGTTGAGTCAGTTGAAATAAAAAAGAAGGGATGATAAAATGAAAAAGATTCTTTTGACAGGAGCGTCGATCACGCTTGCGGCTGCGGCTGTTATGCTGCCGCTGGCGGGCTGCGGAGCAGGCGGGGACGCAAAGGCGCTTGACGCCTCATACAGCTATGCCGAGTCGAAGGTAAAGAACTTTTCCTCAAAGCTATCGTATAATACGGCGGCGTTCTACGACAAGATCTTCTCAACGGCAAACGTTGCGGCGATGATCGTGAACGAAAAGACCACCGACGAGGACTTTGAGAAAGTCGCACGCTTCCTTTTCCTTGACAGCATCACCGTGACCGATGAAAAGGGAACGATAGTGGCAAGCTATCCCGACAGCGGCGAAAAGGGAAAGCGTCTCAAGGATATCGAGGACAAGAGGATATTCAACCGCGTTGTCAAGGGCATATCCTATAAGCTCATGAGCGACCCCGCGCAGGTTGAGGGTACCGACGAGTACTCCTTGCTTGCGGGAGTTGTGCGCGGAGAGACCCCCGGCGCTGTGGTCGTCGGACTGAAAACCAACGCTTATTCTGATGTTACCGGAGAAAAGCTCGCCGATCAATGCGGAGCAAACTCCGTAGTTCTGTCTGACGGCGTAATAATCAGCTCAACGCTCGACAAGGCTCAGACCGGCAAAAAGCTCGAGGATTTGGGCGTCAAGAGCGAGGATATCAAGAGCGGAAGCTTTGACATGACCCTCGACGGCACAAAGTACAGCTGCAAGGCGGGAACCATCGACAACTATACCCTGATTTGCGCTCAGCCGGAATAATCATCATTTCAAATATTTAATCAGAAAAGGCGCTTATGCGGTGATTCGCATAGGCGCTTTTTGCTGTCGGTTTTCCGCAAGTAAGCGGTCGGCAAGCGCCGCGAGCAGCTTGAACAAAAAGAAAGCTACTGCCTCAACGAAGCCAAAAAGAACCGCAGGATATCACAATACAGCCTCGACAAAGAGAACAAGAGAATCTTTGCCCACCGCGCGGAAGCGTATGAAGAAAAGGCGGAAAAATACGCAAAAGAGCTTGAAAAATCAACTCCAAGTGGTATAATAAAATCCAAAGGTAATAATGTTCCCGATAAGAAAAAATATTATCAATTGAACGATAAATATGGTCTTGACGGTAGAAATTATCCTGACTTGAAAGCCAACTCTGTAATAGATTATTCAGCTGTTGGCTCAAGGGCGTTTTCGGAAGAACGTAGACAATCATTACTCCGTGATGAAAGAATTATTTCCGGTAACGATTATGAAACAGCAATTCTCTATAAAGCGGATGGTACACGAGGCAAACCAAAAAAAGGAACAAAAAACGAGGTTGTTTTTTCAAAAAAAGAAATTGCAGAAATGCAAGGTGGAGTTTTAACACATAATCACCCGGATGGATCTGTTTTTTCTCCTAATGATATTAATATGATGAGGCAAGGAAAACTGTCAGAAATACGTGCTTGTAATAGTAAAGGTGCTTATGTGTTGCGTTCTAACTCTGAGTGGAATTCCGAAATATCAAGTTGGGAAAAAATAAAAAAACAATATTGGGATTGTATGAATGAAGCCGGTATAAAATATAGAGATATTGCAGCTCAGGAAGGGAAACCATTATTTATGTATCTAAAACGGATGGACGAAGATGGAATTGAGCTTTTTGCTAAGAGATATGGGCTTGAATTCAAATGGGAGGATATAATATGAGAATCAATATCAGTGATATCCCTGAAAATAAAAGTTATATGGATTATCCGGATAATACGGAATTTGTAATGCAAGACAGTAAACCGCGCTACATTTTAGATCCATTCGAAATTATTCCACCACATGACCCAAGATATAATAATGCGCTAACATTGGAAGAAGCAAAAAAACAAGCAGAATTAACCGCTCCCAAGTAATTGAGGGCGGTTTTCTTATGCCTGATATCAGGCTAAAAACAAATAAGCGAAAAACAGCGCTTTTGCAGAAATGCGGGGCGCTTTTTTCTAAGCTTTCATGAAAAGCTTTAACAGAATTTTTAAAACTTTGAAGAATGATGCGGACGGGAAAATAACCGCAGGATATCAAAATACAGCCTCGACAGAGAGAACAAGAGAACCTTTGCCCGCCGCGCGGAGGTGTATGAAGAAAAGGCGGAAAAGCTCGCGAAAGAGCTTGAAAAATCGCGCGATCCAGAAAATAATAACGAGCATAACCATCAGTGGTTGGATGAAAACGGCTGGGAATACAGAACAGCTTATGTTGAAGACATCAAAGGGAATATCTATTCGGTAATGCTTAATATTGCAAAGGCAAGGGATGGAAGAAATATTCTCTATGATTTCAATAACATAAGAAGAGTTGGGAACGGCGTCGTGCCCTCAAATGCAAAAAGCAAAAGGGGCTCGCACATAAATCCCAACTCTTCTGGTAGTATAGTACCACAATCCGAAGAAGATGTCAAGCATTCCGTGAGTGACCGCGAATATCTTTCCACAGTAAAGCGCGGGGATGTGAAAGAGGCGCAGCGGATGGTTGACGAGGCGGCGGCAAGAAGGGCGATAGAGAGCGAGCGGAACGCCGACAGGCTCTTAAAACTTGCCGAGGCGATAAGGAAGATCGCCGCGAGGGTGAAGCAGTATATAAAGGACTTTGCCGAGGGCAGGAGAAAGAGATTTGCCGCCGACGGGCTTGACGTGGGTCCGATCGCGCGGGAGACGTTCTTAAACGACGCCGAGGCGCTGATGAAGCTTGCAGATATGTTTTCCGCCGCAGCGGAAAAGGCGCGGGAGAATATTGAGAGCTACGGAGAAGAGAGGAGCGACGAGGGGGAGAAGTATTCTCAAAGCGATAATCCTATGCAAGATGAATTTGAAAAGCACGTAGATGAGATAGAAAAAGGAACATACAATTCTGACGATTTTTTGATTATGGGCGTTACTCCAAAAGCATTGCGGAGTATCGGCTTGGCTTCAATTCCAATTGGAATTGACAAAAATCATGTATATTCAATAGCTGTTTCAAAGCAACGTGCAATCAAAGAAAACAGATATAAAGGAAGCATGAATTATCATAATTTAGGTTTTCAGACTGTTAAAGAGATTTACGAAAAGATATCTGATCCTCTAATGATAATAGCACATCCTGATTTTGTTACTAGCGGGAAACAGCGTAACAGTGCGCATAAGGTTATTGTGTTTGTTGATTTATCTGCAAATAATAAGCAAGTGATAGCGCCGATTGAGATTGATTCCGATGCAAAATATAACAGAAAAAATATAGATATTAACAGAGTAATAACTTATTTTGATAAAGATAACATAAACGATTTGATTAAAGAGGCAATAGCGCTTGAAAACTTAAATGAAACCGGGTTTTATTATTTGAATAAAAAAAGAACTCAAGAAATTATCAAGCGGTCCGGGTACCAATTACCCGGCAAACTTGATAATCTGAGTTCCAATATTATTATACGCAAACTCGGAGAAAATGTCAACAGAAAAATATCCGATGTTACGCAAAGTCGGCAATTTATTCGATGGTTCGGTGATTGGCAGAACAAACCGAAAAGAGCCAGCAAGGTAGTGGATAAGGACGGCAAGCCGCTTGTGGTGTATCATGGGACTTCAAACGGAGGATTTACTGTTTTTGATGCTTACGGAGGGAAATTCGGACTTTTTGGTAACGGTTTATACTTTACCGAGGATAAATCAGTTGCGGAGAGCTATACCGAGAAGGGAAAAGGCAAAAGAAAGCAGGTATATTCCGTTTATTTGGATATAAAAAAACCAATTGATATGGACAAGCCCGCAGTAATTTCAGCGTGGACAAAAGCTGCGACAGATATGGACGAGTATTTTGACAGTTCTTATTTTATTGATTGTAAAACAAATGAGGACTGCTTCAGAGCATTGAAGGAATATTGTCAAGACGAGGAAATGTATCGATATGAAGCCGAGGAGTACTTAACCGATGTAATTCAGTATATGGGATATGACGGCATAACTCACATTGGAGGCGGAAGATTCAATAAGCGTGACCAAAACAGACATAGGGTTTGGATTGCTTTTGAGGCAGAGCAGGTGAAGAGCGCCACGGACAATATAGGCACATTTGCCCCGAACAATCCGGATATCAGGTACTCAGTTGACGACCGCGCATATCTTTCAGCCGTGAAACGCGGTGACATGGAAGCGGCGCAGCGGATGGTTGACGAGGCGGCGGAGAGGGCGTTTGCCGACAGCAAGGTCAGGGACGAGGACGGGAAGCTGCTCAAGGTTTATCACGGCACCGACGCTGATTTTACGGTATTCGATAAAACAAAGGGACGCGCCAATATGGATATTCAGGGAATGTTCTTCAGTCCTTGGGAGATAGACGCGGGCGGCTACGGTCAGAATGTGAGATCGTTTTATTTGAATATCACAAATCCTGCAAGCGAAAGCACAGGGTTCAGGGCGCTTAACAGTCACAAGGGCGAGAACTACGCCGGGCGAAAAGCGCGCGAGGATCTGGAGCGCATGGGGTATGACGGCGTGAATAATGAGGACGAGGAGTATATCGCGTTCAACTCCAATCAAATCAAATCCGCCGACGCTGTGACCTACGACGACGCGGGGAAGGTGATCCCGCTCTCGCAGAGGTTTGACAGCGGGGATGAGGATATAAGGTATTCGGTGGATGAGGGCTATTCATTAAAGCATTATAGCGATAAACAGATTTTCAACTGGCAAAACAGTAAAAATATAGTCATATATGAAAATGACACACAACTTAATGATTTTGTCGATTTTGCGCTACAAAATGATTATGGACAAAAAATGTATTTTGGAGTGATAGATAATAAACTTGCCAAATTCATTTTGTCAAAAACCGGAATGGATTTAAGCGGCTATAATCTCACTCTAAGAGCGAGTGAAATACGAAAAATTCTTAATAAATCTCATGGACATGATCAACGAGAAAAATTGAGAGGTCAACGTGCTATAAATAAAGAGGACTTTACGAATATTCCAAGAGTTATTAAAGCGCCTGATGAAATAAGGCTAAGCGGCAAACTTTTTGAAGGAAAGCCGGTTATTGAGTTTGAAAAAACAATAAACGGCAAAACTACTGTTGTAACCTATGTTTCCAGAAAACATCATGATTTGACTGTGCAAACAATGTTTTCAGGCAAAAAAAAAGGAAGCCTTGCCACTACGCCAAGTGGAGGTGGCTCCTTCTCGCAAACGTCCGGAACGCTTAGTGGTACAGCTTCTAATAGAAGAGTATCACAGAAAGGCAAGAAAGTCAACAATTCTGATGATAATTCATACTCTGTGCAGGACGAGGTTTATGACTACATAGCAGCGGAATATAACAGGGAGAACGGTACTGTTGATCTGGACAAGCTGATCAGGCGCAACCCGAGCGCAGCGGTACAGACGCTGTACAGAAAGGCGCTGGAAACGGCGCACAGGGGACTGTTCAAGAGCAGGTTGAAGGTGAGCGGGGTCGAGATCGCGAGGATAGCCGACAGCATATTCAAGCGGCTGTAGTTGACTATGTGAAAACAAACAGTCCCGATATGTATAATGAGGAGCTTATAATGAAGGACGGCGGCTTTGAGTGGCTGGATATACTCCTCAACGAATATCTGGAGCCTTCTTATCACAACGAGTTCCACGATCAAGGGTACTATGAATCTCTACTAATTGAAAAGTAGTTATAAAAGTAATTACTTTTGGAAGGCGTGGCGGTTTTCATCAGATCGCCGCGCTAGATTTTTAAAAGAAACCGTAAATAATTTTAAATCAGACTTCAAAGCTTGACTATATTTAAAAATCTGCTAAAATAGAAGTTGCCAGACGACTAAAGTGCAGATTGTTGTGCTTTTGTCAATTCAAATCTCCCCGGGGAAAGATCCTCGGGGAGATTTTTCTTTTTATCATTTTTTCACGGCTGCTTCCTGACTAGTATTTGACTAGTATTTTTTTATTTTCATTTGTTTTTAATCGTGTATTTTTGTGTTTTATCCCAAATAAAAACCGCATGGAAAACGCTCAAAAATGGCTTTCCCATGCGGTTTTTGCTATGGAGCTAATGAGGTGCGATACTTTTTTCGGAAAACACCTGCCTCGTTTGCCGGGGCGTGATCGGAGCTATAGGTTCATCTGCGCTCTCGCTAAAAACAGTTCGCCGGACTGTTTTTACCCGCCTGCGGCGGGCACGCTCGCCTTCGAGTCCCCTCATTAGCTTTTTGCTGAGGTAAAAAAAGAAAAAGAGCGCTTAAAAACGCTCTTTTTCTTGGAGCTAATGAGGTGCGATATTTTTTTCGGAAAACACCTGCCTCGTTTGCCGGGGCGTGATCGGAGGTATAGGTTCATCTGCGCTCTCGCTAAAAACAGTCCGCCGGACTGTTTTTACCCGCCTGCGGCGGGCACGCTCGTCTTCGAGTCCCCTCATTAGCTTTTTGCTGAGGTAAAAAAAAGAAAAAGAGCGCTTAAAAACGCTCTTTTTCTTGGAGCTAATGAGGGGACTCGAACCCCTGACCTACTGATTACGAATCAGTTGCGCTACCGGCTGCGCCACATTAGCGTTTTTTGTTACCCTGATATTATACACTATCTGTTTGAATATTTCAATAGTTAATTTCAAAAAATACATCAAGTGAAATATATGCACACCGGTAGATTTGGGAGAATAAAAGAGTTATAATTATTTTTAGGGAAAAAGATAACAGGGGTGATGAAATGGAAGAAAAAATGCGAAATGATGAAAAGATCAGGGGAGTTCTCGGCGACAATCTTGTTTATTACAGAAACAGACTCGGAATTACTCAGCAGCAGATCGCTGATTATCTTTGCCTGAACCGCACTACCTATACAAAATATGAAACCGGGATAACCGAGCCTAATATTTCGATCATGAAAAAAATGGCTGACCTCTTTGATATAACAATTAATGATTTGCTCTCCGAAGCCAGGATCATTGACGGGGTCGGAGATGAATCCGAGCTGATCGATGATATCCGTACTCTGAATAAGCTGTTAAGAAAGCTTGACCCGCCTGAGAGAAGCCGGCTGATAGATATAGCCAGAGATATCGTGAAGGAATCGGAAAAAGAGGAAAAGCCCGAGGAATGATATGTCGCCTTCCTCGCCGGAAGTAGGGAAGACATTTGACCGCCGGACTAGATTGGTCTGTCCCGCGTATTTGAAACGCGGAGGTCGGCGGATTTCCGCTCGCTTGAATATCGCGGCTGACGTCATTATTCAAAACCATATCCTTGCCGGGTATGGTTTTTTGTTATGTCCCGTTGCCGCCGTTGAATACAGTTGTTGTTCTTCTTGACGGGAGTTTTTATGTTGATTACGTTGAAAGAGGACGCGCCTACCCGTTTTTGGTGAACGCCGTTTACGGGTCTCCGTGGCTGCTCGCGGCGGGTATAACTATGGCTTTCGCGCTTGCCTGCGGCTTCGGGATATTTTCGGTGCTCCGCGACCGCCGAGAGCGCCTTTCGGGTGAATCGGTCAAGGAAACGCTCGATATGCTGCCTGTAGGGATATGCTTCGCGCGTGAGGACAACACGGCGGTGCTTTACAATTTGCGGATGGAGAGGCTGTGCACAGAGCTTACGGGCAAGCCGCTCAATGACGCGGCGCAGCTTTGGAGCGCGGTCGAAAAGGCGGGCGAGACGCAGGACGGCGCGGTTATTGTCCTGCTTTCCGGGGAAGAAACCGTTTTCTTTCGGAGGACTCTCATATCTGTCGACGTCAAGCCATTCGTTCAGATAACCGCCTGTGATATCAGCGAGCAGTATAAGCTCACCGAGGAGCTGAGGTCAAAAAACAAAAAGCTCACCGATCTTCAGGAGCGCATGAAGGCGTTCGGAGAGATGGCTGCCAGACTGGCTATGACGGAGGAGCTTTTGCGTTCGCGGGTGACGGTGCATGATGAAATGGGACACCTGCTGCTCAGCGGAAAAAATTATCTCGACAATCCCGATACCGCCGACGCTGAAGGGCTCATGGAGCTTGAGCGCCGTACCCACCGCATGCTTACGTGCGAGGGAGAGGAGTCTGCGGAGTATTCGCTGATCGGAGTTGAGGAGGCGCTCGAGAGCGCCCGCGCGGTAGGCGTTGAGGCAGTCGTCAAGGGCGAGCTTCCCGAGGACGAGAAGTCAAGAAATATTCTCGGTCAGGCGATCCGCGAGTGCGCGGCGAATACCGTCAAGCACGCCGGCGGGGACAGTCTTTCGGTCGAGCTCTCAAGAGAGGGCGGCAGGCTGACGGCGGTGCTCAGAGGAAACGGCGAGGCTCCCACAAGACCCGTCGCGGAATCGGGCGGACTGCTGCTTTTAAGACGAAAGGTCGAGCAAAGCGGCGGCGAAATGGCAATTACCTGCGATCCCGGCGTGACCGTGACGATCTGTTTTAATGAAATAACGCTTACCGAATAAACGATAATGATATTGCTATTCTTTGATCCGCCAGCGAAAAGAAAGCATTTCCATGCGAGGCGTGAATTATGCGGTATTGACTTAAATTTGCGTAAAATTATAAAAATCTTTATTTGCCTCATCCAAAGTGAGAATGTCAGAACAGCTCTTTTCATGTATAATAAAAATGAGAATTTGCGCAAAACGCAGAGAGCCGCGTGCTGCCGTTCCTCGGAGCGGGCTTGGCGCAGCTATTTCTATGCTTAGGAAGAGAAGAGGTGAAGGCAGATGAATGATTCGCGTCCGTTTCGCGTGGTAGTAGCGGATGACCACCGCATTTCCCGCGCCTATTTTGAGATGACGGTGCAGAACGACGCCCGCTGTGAGCTGGCGGCTTCTTTTTCAAGCGCGAGCGACGCTTTGAATTATTGTCTGGCGAACCGGGTCGACCTTGTTATTATGGATATCCTCATGCGGACGGGGATAGACGGGCTCACGGCGGCTCAGCGCATAAAGGAGCGCCGTCCTCAGATCAAGATAATTCTCGCCACCTCTACGGCGGAGACGATTTGGGAGGACAACGCCCGCATGATCGGCGTCGAGAGCTTCTGGTACAAGGAATACAGCGAGGAGCCGCTGACAGATGTTATCAACCGCACGATAAACGGAGAATCCATTTATCCGGACGAGCCTGTCAACCCCGACTTCGGCAACGTCAAGCGGGTCGATCTTACCTCGCGCGATCTCGACGTGCTCCGTGAGCTCAGCCACGGCTGTACCAACGACGAGATCGCCGCGAAGCTGGGGATATCTGTCAATACCGTGCGAACTCATATCCAGAACATCCTCAACAAAACGGGCTTCAAGAACCGCCTCGCGCTGGTCGTGAACGTCGCGTCGCTGGGGATCGTGGTCAGCGACGAAAGAAGGATACGCGGCGATTCGGAGTGAGCTTTTTTGACAAGGGATCAAATCAGGAGGCGAACGTCCTGCTGATTCGAGATAAATAATACCGACGACCGAAAAGCGGACGGCTTTTGCCTCCTGCCTTCTGTCGGAAATCTTTATAAGGAGTGAAAACAATGAAGAAATTTTTGTGTCTGCTGTTGTCGGTCGTTCTGACAGCGACCGCGTTCACAGCGCTGCCGGTCACGGCTTGGGCGGCTGAGTCGGGTGCGTCGGTAGGCGACAGCTATTCGGGTAACGTCGGAGGCTGCGAGTGGTCGTTTGACACCATGACCCAGGTTCTGACGATCAGCGGCAGCGGTTCAACCGGGAATTTCACCGCGGACACCGTTCAGCCCTGGAAGGATTACGAAAATGAGATCTACAGCATAGAGGTCACGGACGGAGTTACGGGGATAGGTGATTTTATGTTCTACAACCTGCCCTTCCTCCACGACGTGAGCATTGCCGACAGCGTTCAGAGCATCGGCGAGGCAGCGTTTATGAAGTGCTCCATGCTTATCAAGGTCAACGGCGCATAGGGCGTATCAAGCATCGGCAGAAGCGCCTTTATGGATACCCCGGATATGTACGGCTTCAGGGTATATTTGTCTGTCTGCCGCGTCGGTTCATACGCGCTCGGATATACCTCGGGACGCGTCGTGCCGATCAAAAGAACCGACTTTTATGTTTACGGTCACGGCGGCTCCCCGGCTCAGACCTACGCCGACAGTAACGGCTTAAGGTTTATTGATCTTGACGCGCAGAAATACACGGTCGAGGCGATGGACGGCTCGATCATTAACTCGGTACTTTACTCGCGCGTGACGGAGGCTTATCCGGGCGAGAGGCTGCGCGCATCCATTGATATAGGAATGTACAAGGTTTTCGAGAATTACTATGAGTTCAACGGCAATGAGCTCGAGATAGACGAGAACGGATATTTCATCATGCCCGATTACAACGTTCTGATCGGCGTGAATTATCACAACGCAAATCCGGAGACCGTCGATCTCTCGTCGGGAACTGCGTATATATATAACGATCTGCTTGAGCAGCTTCATTCGATGATCGGCAGGGGCTATCTGAATGTTATAAACGAATATCCCCCGGATGAAAACAATGCCTTGACCGCTTATGATATCGACCTCGATGGCGACGGCGGCGAGGACATCCACCTCAGCGGCGATAACGTCAGTCACGGCAACGGCACATATATATCGGTGCTTGAATACACCAACAGCGTCACCTCAAGCATCGGCTTGCAGCCACGCAACTATGATATTTCGCCGATCACCTTTGTGTTTGCCGAAAATATCATTGAAAACGCCGAGGTCGGCATCGTGTTCCCGAAATCTGGCGACGTCAACAATCCCGATCTTCCTGTAGTTCGCGATTCGGTAAGACCCGTCGACCAGTCCGAGCCCTATACCGTTTCAAATGTTCATTGGTACAACGAATACGGAGTAGCGGATGCGACCTTCGAGGGAGGAAAGCGCTATTTCGTTTCCTTTGATTTGGTTCCCGATGACGGCTATGCCTTCACCCTTACCACCGATATCGGCGGAGTTTCGGGATGGGTGGGCACGTACAAGCCTTCAGGAATGAATTCGGACGGCAGCATCCATGTCAGCTCCGCAAAATTCATCATCAGGGGCGATACTCCTCACGACATAACCGTTTTCAACGGAATCGCCTCTTCCGAGGAATATGATTACACCGGCGAGCATATCGTTACCTCCGCTAAGGCGGGCGATACCCTTTTCGCGCTTCCCTGCGCCGACGATCTTGAGAACAACGAATATTTTGTAAGGTTCCCCGTCAGCTACACCGAGGAAGAGGGACTCTTTATCGACATTGACGGCAGATTTGTGATGCCTGACAGAGATATTGAGATAACCGTTGATTACGAAACGGGGTACCAGAGAGATTTCAATATGAATTTCTTCAACGGAGTTGTCGAGGCATCGACGGATTATGACCCGGCTGATTATTCGGCGTATGTCAAGGGCGATTATTTCGGGATTTCCAGAGTGCTGCATATCTGCGGCGTCGCGAACAGATCGGAGTACAATGCGGAAACCGAGCGAATAGAGAGCTATTACGACATAGACGGCGACGGAACCGAGGATATTCATGAGTACAGCTTTGATCCCTCAAAGTATTTCTATGAGCTTATCGAGGGCAACAGCATTGCCGCCTCGGGCAGAACGACCCTTGAGCTTACCCGCGAGGATTCGGTTTATTCTCCCATCCGCCGCGTGAACCTGCGTTTCACAGAACCTGTGGCTCACAGGATCACCGTGAACGGCGGCGTGGCTTCATCCAAGGACAGTGATTTCAAGAACGATTACGTCATCACCGAGGCGTTCGAGGGAGATAAGGTTTATATACTTCCCGACGCGGACGAGCTCGGCGACGATAAATATGTTGTCCAGTTCAGCATGGAAGCGACCTCCGACGACGTCGAGATCTACGACGACGCGGGCGTGAGCTTCGTTATGCCCGACAAGGACGTTACGGTAGATTTTGAATACGAGAGCAGCTTCCAGGACTTCAGCATCCTCGACTACCGCCTGACCGACTCCGTGACGGTTTCCTCCTACGGCGCGCCCGGTACGACCGAGGCTTACGGCGTTTCGATGATTTTCCGTCTTGGCTCGGCTGTCTGCCATGACGAGTATATTGACGAGCTCGACAGGATGTTCAATATCTTTGATGTGGACGGCGACGGCAGCTATGATATTGAGCAGGATCCCGAAACCGATACCTATTATCTCATTCAGGGTCACAGCCTGAGCACGCCCTCGGGCTTCTATACGCTCAGTCTCTCCAGAGAGCAGAGCTGGACGCTGCCCTACAGAAGCGTTATGATAAACACCGCGGATTCCCCCTATACCTACCCGCGCGGCGACGTCAATCACGACGGAGTTGTAAATATCATCGATGCCACCTATATTCAGAAGGCGATAGCTCATATCGTCGCGATCGAGGACAGCGAGGCTGACTTCGACGGCAACGGCGTTGTTGACGTCAACGACGTTACTATTCTCCAGAAGTATATCGCAAAGCTGATCGAAGTGCTCTGAAAAAGATTATTGCAAGAGATATTTCCAAGGGCGCTCACCGCACGGTGGGCGCCCTTTTCGTCGTCCCGCGAAAATCATCCTCACCACAAATCTTTTGTCTGTTTTATGTCAGCGATTGGCACGAAAACCTCAAAAATGTACTTTACTTTTACGCTTTTATATGTTAAAATTTTAGAGTGTGAAAATATTCATTTCTCGGAGGCAAAAAATGAACTCTAAATTGAAAAACAAGCAGACGGATTTTCTGTTTGACGCGATCCTTTCGCTTGAAACCAAGGAAGAATGCTACCGTTTTTTTGAGGATCTGTGCACAAGCGCCGAGCTGAAGGCGATGTCCCAGAGGCTTGTGGTCGCTAAGATGCTCACCGAAAACAAGGTCTATACCGAGATCGTGCGCGAGACCGGCGCTTCGACCGCCACGATAAGCCGTGTGAAGCGATCTCTGTTTGATAACGACACCTATGGATATATGATTGCTCTCGACAAGCTTCGCGGGGAAAAGAAGGATGACTGACGGTTACCAAAGCTTTGCGAGGTTTTACGACGGCTTGATGGAGGACGCGCGCTACGACGAGCGCTGCGATCAGATTATCGCCCTGTCAAAGCTCTTTTCGCATGAATTGGGAAGGACGCTCGACCTCTGCTGCGGAACGGGCTGCCTTACAAGGGAGCTGAAAAAGCGCGGGGTCGATGTTTTCGGCTGCGACGGAAGCGTTGATATGCTCAGCGAGGCGGTGAGCAACGGCGGCGACCTGAATATTCTTTACATCTGTCAGGATATGCGCGAGCTTGAGCTCGGAGAGGAAATTGATACCTGCGTCTGCACGATGGACAGCCTCAACCACCTGACCGACGGGAACGACCTCCTTAAAACCTTTGAGAGCGTCGGCGCGTATCTCAGACGCGGCGGGCTTTTTATCTTCGACGTAAATACGCCCTACAAGCACCGCGTCATCCTCGGAAACAACGACTTTGTGCTCGAAAACGACGAGGTCCTCTGCGCGTGGCGCAACAATCTTCTTGAAAACGATATCGTCGAGATCAATCTGGACTTTTTTGTGAACGAGGGCGAGCATTATACCCGCCTTTGTGAGAGCTTTACCGAGCGCGCCTACAGCGGGGACGAGCTGCGTTCTCTGCTTGCGAGAGCGGGCTTTTCGGTAAAGGGAATATACGGCGACCTTTCGCTTGAGCCTCCGAAGGATGACGAGCAGAGAGTGGTTTTTGTCGCCGAAAAGCTTTGATGAGGTAGTTTTATGGATAAAATAATACGCTGCATAACAAGCGACGGCGCGATCATGGCTACGGCGATCGACGCCTCGGATATTGTATTCACAGCTCAGAGACTCCACAAAACGGGCAGGGTCGCGACCGCGGCGCTGGGCAGACTGCTCTGCGCAGCCTCGATGATGGGCAATATGCTAAAGCAGAAGGACGCCATCATCAACCTGCGCGTGCTGGGCGACGGAGAGCTCGGCGCGGTCGTCGCGGTGGGCGACAGCAGGGGAAATGTGCGCGGATATGTTGAGAATCCCGACTGCGAAACCGAGTACTACAAAAGCGGAAAGCTGAACGTAGCGAAGGCTGTCGGAGGCTGCGGTACTCTCAGCGTTCTGCGGGATTACGGAACGGGCGAGCCGTATATCGGACAGGTCGAGCTTATCAGCGGCGAGATCGCCGAGGATATTACAAACTATTTCGCGACCAGCGAGCAGATCCCGACGGTCTGCGCTCTCGGCGTGCTGCTCAATAAGGATGACGGCGCTGTGATGCTCGCGGGCGGCTTGCTGATACAGCTTCTGCCGGGAGCTTACGACGAGGCTATAGACAGGCTGGAGGCGAACGTGTCGCGGCTGGAGCCCGTCACAACCATGCTTGCCAAGGGCATGAGCATCCTCGATATCTGCAAAACCGCCCTCGAGGGCTTTGAGGTCGAGGTGCTCGACGAAAATCCAGTAAACTACGTCTGCGCCTGCTCACGCGAGAAGCTCGAGCGTTACTTCTGTACCCTGAGCGACGAGGAGCTGAGAAAGCTCCCGGACGAAAGCGGCAGGACGGAAGCGGTCTGTCAGTTCTGCAACAAGAGATACGTTTTTACAAGGGATGATATCGAGCGGCTGATCTCGGAGAGAGACTCCGATACCTAAATGAAGCCTCGAAAATCCTTGCCGTACTTTAACGGCATTTTCCGTCAAGGCTTCCCGAGAAACGCCGGTATCCGTTCGCAGTCTTGACAAAATACCAAAAAACCGCGCCTTTGGATAATACGAGATCATCTGAGGCGCTATGAATAGTAAAAGGGGAGGGGAAGCTTGATGAAAAAGCTTGGAAATAGCCTTTTGTTTTTGCTCTACACCGTGATTCTGGGCGCGACCGCGGGTCTGATAATCTGGGGCTTTTTGCGCGTGATGAATCTTGGGATCGGGCTTTTGTGGGAGTTCATACCTTCAAAAATCAACTTTCCGCTCTATACTCTCTGCGTGTGTACCGTCGGAGGGATATTGGTAGGCTTGTGGAAGCGAAGGTTCGGGGATTACCCGGAGGAGCTGAATGTTGTTCTGGGCACGGTCAAAAAAACGAGCCGATATCCTTATCACAATGTTTTTTCCACTATCGTTTCGGCGCTGCTTCCCCTTATTTTCGGCGCGAGCGTCGGACCCGAGGCGGGACTTACCGGAGTGATAGCGGGCTTGTGCAGCTGGGTCGGCGATAAGCTCAAGCGTTTTCGCAGAGAGGTAGGGGAGCTTGCCGCTATCGGCATGAGCGTCACTCTCGGTACGATATTCCGTTCTCCGATGTTCGGCTTTATGGAGCCGATCGAATCCGAGAAGGATACCGTGCTCCCAAAGTCGTCAAAGATCGTTCTCTACCTTGCCGCTATCCTGAGCTCCTTCGGGGTGTTTATCCTGCTCAACCGGCTCTTTGGTATCCACGTCGGCATGGAGGGAATGGAAGCCTCCGGCGTGCCGCTGAGGATTTACGTTTACAGTCTGCTCCTCATTCCGGTGGGTATCGCTGCGGGATATTTGTTTTTCGCATTTAAAAAGCTCACGGAAACGCTGAAGGAAAAATTCAAAAAATACGTGCTTCTGCGCGCGGCGGCAGGCGGTCTGCTTCTCGGCATCGCCGGCACCTTCCTTCCACTCACCATGTTTTCGGGTGAGCATCAGATCTCTGAGGTCATGAACGGCATGAAGGAGATCGGCGCGGTGACGCTCTTTGTTGTCGCCGTAGTCAAGCTGCTTTTGACAAACGTCTGCATAGACTCGGGACTCAAGGGCGGTCATTTCTTTCCCGTTATCTTCTGCGGGATCTGCGTCGGCTGTTCGATGAGCCTCTTGCTCGGGATCGACGCGGTGTTCTGTTCCGCTGTCGTCACAACGGCTCTTGTCGGTCATACTCTGAAAAAGCCGATCGCCACCGTGCTGCTGCTTATGATCGTATTCCCTCCGAGATTTATTCCGATAATGCTTGCCGCAGCGGTCGCCGCGAGATTCATTCCGACTCCGCGCTTCCTGCTCAAAGCAGAAGATCAAGGGTGAATTTTTCTGTATTTCCGTAATACGAAGCTTTGTATTATTCAGAAAAAAGTATAAAAAACCTGTCGCTGCTTTTGCAGTGACAGGTTTTTTAACTGAAATTAATAATAGAGTTTTTCGCCGTTGTTTATCGGCGTCGATTCTGACAGGCGGGGAACGCCTGCCGACGCTTTATCAGACCTTCTCGCAGACCGCGTTGATGGAGTCGGGAATGTCAGCGTCATCCGCTGAGATCAAAAGCGTGATGTTGGTGTTTGTTGTTTCCGAAAGCTCCTGGATCTTCTTTGTGAAGCTCTCAAGACCCGCGATCGCCTCGGGTGCGATCTTGAAGGTCGAGTCAACGAGGATGTCGGTTACGTCGTAGTTGCCGGCGCATATTCCGCTGATGAAGCCGTAGAGCATGTCATAGCCGTTGATTGTGTACTGATCTGTGTCGATGAGTCTTGCCTTGTGGGTCACGTCATAGGTGAGCTTGGCGCCCTTCTCGATAACGACGACGTTGCCGGATGAAGCGGCTACCGCTTCGTTAGCGAGAGAGATGAGTTTTTTGGTTTTGCCGGTGCCTTTTTTGCCGATGAGTAAAGTTACCATTGTAATTACCTCCAAATATAATTTTTACGGTAGATATTAGCTTTTATTGTTATCCGAGTCTTGCCTCGAGCGCAGCCTTCTGATCCTCGTATCCGGGCTTGCCGAGCAGCGCGAACATGTTTTTCTTGTAGCTCTCGACGCCGGGCTGGTTGAAGGGATTAACGCCGAGCATATAGCCGGAGATCGCGCACGCCTTTTCAAAGAAATAGATAAGATATCCGAGCTCGTGCTCGTTCATCTCGGGGACGTTGATGACGATATTCGGAACTCCGCCGTCGTTGTGGGCGAGAACGGTTCCCTCGAACGCCTTCTGATTTACAAAGCCCATGGTCTTGCCGGAGAGGAAGTTGAGTCCGTCGACGTTGGTCGCGTCCTCGCCGAGGGTGATCTCCTTTTTGCACTTGTCAAAGAGCACAACAGTTTCAAACATAGTGCGTCTGCCGTCCTGGATGTACTGACCGAGCGAGTGGAGGTCTGTCGAGAAAACAACGCTGGCGGGGAAGATGCCCTTGTTGTCCTTGCCCTCGCTCTCGCCGTAAAGCTGCTTGAACCACTCCGCCATCATTGTGTAGGCGGGCTCGTAGGCTACCATGATCTCGGTGACCTTGCCCTTGCGGTAGAGCAGATTGCGGATCGCCGCGTACTTGTAGCAGTCGTTTTCTCTTACATCGTCGTTCATGAGGGCGTTCTGAGCCTCTCTCGCGCCAGCCATGAGAGCGTCGATATCCGCGCCGGAAACGGCGATGGGGAGCAGACCGACCGCAGTGAGGACAGAGAAGCGTCCGCCGACGTCGTCGGGTACGACAAAGGTTTCGTAGCCTTCCTTGTCGGCAAGCGCCTTAAGGGTACCGCGCGCCTTGTCGGTGGTGCAGTAGATGCGCTCGCGCGCGCCCTCCTTGCCGTATTTCTTCTCGAGAAGCTCGCGGAATACGCGGAAGGCGATAGCGGGCTCTGTGGTGGTGCCCGACTTGGAGATCATGTTTACCGAAACGTCCTTGCCCTCGCAAAGCTCGATGATCTCAGCAAGAGCCGAGGAGCTGATCGAGTTGCCGGTGAAGAAGATCTGCGGGGTGTCCTTGCAGGTGAGGTTGTAGTTCTGGGATGTGAGGAACTCGATAGCCGCTCTTGCTCCGAGGTAGGAGCCGCCGATTCCGATAACTACGAAAACGTCGGTGTCCTTCTTGATTTTATCCGCGGCAGCCTTGATGCGGGCAAATTCCTCCTTGTCATACTCGGTGGGAAGATCGACCCAGCCGATGAAGTCGTTGCCGAGACAGGTCTTGTCGTGCAGCGACTTGTGAGCAGCCTTGACCTCTGCGGCGACACCGTCGTACTCATGCTCGCTGATGAAGCCGTTTAAATATTTGTCTGTAAGCCTTGTTGCCATAATTAAACCTCCATAAAAGGTTATGCCCGGACGTGACCGTCACAGCATAAACCATAATTATATGCTTATTATACTATATGTTGAGTGCTTTTGCAAGGCTATTTTCGTCAATTTTTCAATAGAGGGCAGAATTAATGCTCACTAAGGGCTGTTATCGATTTCTGATCCCCTGAAAAACAGAAGAGGCCGACCCGGGAGTCAGCCTCATGAGCGTTTTATCTTTTTGATGTTTCTTTAATTATCCTTGAGTAAATCACAAACAAAATCACGGAGATCACCAAAAACAGTCCCGAGGCAAACCAGATCGCAATATTGATTCCGTTTACCAGATGAACGAGAAAATTATAGAGTCCGAGAGATTCCAATTGAATGTGAGAGATACCGCCGTTGACGGTGAGGAAAACAGCAATACCGAGCAGGGACAGGAATGTTCCGCTTGTCGCGAAACATATGTATTTGATCTTCCGATGCAGCCAGCGGTTGGAAACCATGAGTATGAGTATCAGCAATACCGCAGAACAGGCAAGCGCGATGATCGCGATGTAAAGCCACTTTTTAATAAAGTGGAAATAAGTTGAGATCGTTCTCAGCAGAGGGATGGAAAGCGTTTTGGAGTAAGTCTTTCCCGCCTTGTTTATAAGTGAGTTTAGATTTTTGGTATTAACGTTTTTGATATTGTTGTCGGCAATGTACTTGTCCAGCGCTTCCGAAAAGCTCTGTCTGAACGCCGTGTCGTCAACTACGTCCTTGCTGCCGTCAAAAAAGCCCGTGATGTACGAAAGCGTATCTCCGGATATCATTTCCGTCGTGATCATTTCCTCAAAGAAGGATTCCTTCAGACCGCTGGGATAGGTGAGGTCGGTGAGGTTATTTATCAGCTCTTCTTTTTTCTCTTCATAATAAGAGGTCGCCTTCATGGTGCTAAGAAAAGAATTCATATCGAAGAACGTCATAGAAAGCACAGCGCTGACCGACAGCGCAAAGAGCACCAGTGACAAAACGAAGGAGAGGATACAAAAGAAGATTTTCTTAAAAACAGAAGCAACCTTGTTCTTTTTCATTCCTCAGCCTCCTCTCGGTTTATCATTACACCGTCTGTCAATTCCGCATAGACAAAGAAGCGGCTTGAGGTGAGTCCCAGCTCGTCAAACGGATAACAGGTGTACATGACAAGCAGGCTTTTGTCACTTGAGGACAAGTCGTACGCGGTCGGATCATTGTATTTTTTTACATCTGTTCCGGTCACGGTGTAGGTGAAGTTGCCGTAGCTTGTCTTGATCAAAACCTTCTGTCCCGCCTCGGCGTTTTTCAGCCCGTTGAAGTACGTGCTGTTATGTCCGCCGACAAGGGTGGTGCCGCCGTAACCTGGGATAAAGCTGCCGTTGTACATTCCGGCGCCGTTTCTCAGAGCAAGCGAATCATCGCCGAAAAACAGCTTGCAGTCGATGTCGCAGTCCTCCATGATGAGCTGACCGAAGCAGTCGCCGTATCTCGGAAAAACAACAGATTCATTATCAACATACTGTTTGCCGTCTTTTTTGGTTACAACAGGCACAGATTCTGGGTTTTCCTCTATCGGCACAAATATGTTGTTGAAGTCGTCCTTCTTTGAATAATCCTTTTTGCTGTCTGAGAACAACAGCCTTGCTTCATTGATCACCGGTGAAAAGATCGGTGAGAGGGTGAAATAAATAATCAGATAAGTGGCGCAAAAAAAGATAATGGGCAGAATTATGAAATTCAACCCACTACTCTTTTTATGTCTATGCTTATGTCTATGCCTGCTTTTATGTTCGTGACCCGACATTAAGCTTTCTTCTTCTTCAATACGAAGAAGAGTCCGCCCGCAAGGATAACAGCAACAGCTGCGCTTACAATGATGATAGCTGTATAGTTAACGTTTGCGCCTGTGGTCTTGATAACGCCTGTGTCGATCTGCTTGCCGTCACTATCAACAGCCTTGCCCGATGACTTCTCAACGAGAACAGGAACGACATCGAGAAGTACGGTGCCGTTTTTATCCAGCAGAGATACATCACCGGCACTCTTGTTGTAAGAAGCTGTTCCATCGACAACGTTCATAATCTTGGTCAGAATGTCAAACAGCTGACGTCTTTGGGCTACCGTCGCGTTGGGAATGTTGGAGGCGCCGGTCGACAGGAAGTAATCGGTACCCTCTTTGTAGATCGAAATGATCTGGGTCTTCTGATCCTCGGTCATGTCGATGGTGTTGAAGAAGTTTTCAGCCTGGTTGACATAAGCGTCAGGCCATACCATCTCAACGCCATTAACGGTGATGCTCTTTTTCAGCTCATCAAGAACAGCCTGCTCGCTGTCGTTGATTCCGGCGGCGAATGCGGTGATAACCGTTGTCGCAGCCATGAGAAGGGCGATCAGGATCACTGATACTTTTTTCATTTTTTGTTTACCACCTTTCATTATTGAAAACTGCCGAAGTGTATTATTTTAATATTTTGTTCTCCGAGCAATTTAATCAAGCAAATTATATCATATAATAACATATTTGTAAAGGTTTTTGAATGAAAAAAATGATGCATTTCCGATTTGTGCATGTTTTGAAATACTTGTTACTGCATTGTAACCGACTTTCTGCTTTGTTGTCCTTCAACCATTCGTTCAGGAGTGAATTGAAAAGATTCGTTCAGGAGTGAATTGAAAAATTTACTTGATAATATCCTGCATCTGTGCTATAATATTTCAGAAAGTTTTGTTTGGTGGTGCGAGATGAAGGAGTTTACGGTTTCGCTCGGCGGTTATCGCTTCCTTATAATTCCTCGAAACGATAATATGTACAGGGCTTTTAAGAATTATTTGACCGACGAGGCTCCGGATTTTACTGTCATACTCAATGACGAGATGAGGAACAGAGAGCTTCAGGGAGGTTTTCTGCCCTTTGGAAATCATCCGATCTACGCCGATTTTCTGGCTTTGCACCGCGAGATAAGCTCGATCCTGCTTGAAAAAGGCGTGCTCATGTTCCACGGCTCGGCGGTCGAGGTCGACGGCGAGAGCTTTCTTTTCGTCGCTCCGAGCGGCACCGGAAAATCGACTCATACCGCTCTCTGGCGCAAGGTCCTGCCCGGATTGGGGCATGAGGTTATAATGATAAACGACGACAAGCCCTTTGTGAGCGTCAGCGGCGGAACGGCTTTTGTTCACGGCTCTCCGTGGAGCGGCGACAAATGGCTCAATACAAATAAAAAATCACCGCTCAAGGCGATCTGCCTGCTTGAGCGCGACGAACGCAACCATATAGAGAGGGCGGCGCTGTCGGAGATATTCCCGAGGCTGCTGGGAGTTTTTTTCAGGGGAGAAACGCCCGAACAGCTCAAAAGGTCGCTCGACCTTTTTGATGAAATCGCTGAATGCTGTAATTTTTACCGTCTCGGCTGCAACATGGAGGATGAAGCAGCCGTGATCGCGTATACATATATGAAGGAGAATAACAAATGAAGCTCAGAAAAGAAATGCTCACCCATACGATGGATGACACTCAGATCATGGTATCAACCGATTCAAGCGTTTTTTCGGGGATCGTAAGAAGCAATCCCACCGCCGCGTTCATTATCGACCTGCTCAAGGAGGAAACAACTCCCGAGGCTATCAAGGCGACGGTCTGCAAAAACTTTGAGGGCGCTTCTCCCGAGATCGTTTCCAGGGACGTTGACAAGCTGCTCGATACGCTCCGTTCGATCAACGTGATCGAGGAATAAGATGAATATTGTCGAGTATCTTGATACGCACGAGAAGCTGGTCTATACCAACAAGGGCTGCAGTATGATGCCCCTAATAAAGCAGGGGAGAGATATGGTCATCATCCGCAAAAAAGGCGAGGAGCGGCTGAAAAAGTACGACGTCGCCCTTTATGTCAAGGGACCTAATCATTATATCCTGCACCGCGTTATCAAGGTGAACAAGGATGACTACACCATTCGAGGGGACAATAACTACTTCACCGAGTATGGGATCAAGGACAGCGATATCGTCGGAGTCCTGATCGGATTCATCCGAAAGGGCAGGGAGCACAGCGTCGATGAGTTCGGCTATAAGGTCTATTCGCGCGTCTGGAGATATATTTATCCGCTGAGGTACGTCTGGAGACGCCGCCCGTCGTTTATGAAAAGGATCAAATTCATGAAAAACGCGTAGTTATTTTTCCAATATCGAAAAATAGCCTTGCGACAGCCACAATATATATGGTTTGTACAAAAAAAAGGTCGCAAATTCGCGGAATTTATAGTTGACAAAGCGACAAACCTTTTGTATAATAATCAGTAGCGTTTTAATATGCGTTTATGCGGCTCGGAGCGCTTTCCGAGTGATTTGCAGAGGTGAAGTATGCTTTTTGAACTGAAAACAGTCTTTCAGAACGAGGGCGAAACCAAGTCCCTGCGCTATGAGCTCGATATGTCGGCAATTGATACGGACGGATTCTTTCCATTCTCCGAGCCTGTCATTGTCAGCGCCGAGGCTCACAACCGCACGGGTATCGTTACCCTTGAGCTGGCATGCAAATTCACCTACGACCGCGTTTGCGACCGCTGCGGAGAGGACGCCTCCGGGATAATGGAGCCTGTCTTTGAGCACAAGCTCGTTCAGAGCCTCGCCGACGAGGGCAACGACGATTATATTGAAACACCTGATTTTGTGATCGAGCTCGACGATATCGTTATTTCGGATATTCTGCTGACGCTTCCGCGAAAGAATCTTTGCAAAGAGGATTGCAGGGGATTGTGCCCAAGCTGCGGCAAAAACCTCAACCTCGGAGACTGCGGCTGCGACAGAAGAACGGTTGACCCGAGACTCGAGATCCTCAAACAGCTTATGGATGAATAACATATAAGGAGGTCTTTGTAATGGCAGTACCTACGAGAAAAACATCACACGCGAGAAAAAGCTCAAGACGTTCAACAGTTTGGAAGCTTAGTGCGCCCGCTCTGACAACTTGCCCCAACTGCGGTGAGCTTACTGCTGCTCACAGAGCTTGCAGCAACTGCGGTATGTATCGCGGCAGACAGGTTATCGTTAAGAAGGACGCGTAATCAAATCTATTAAACATCTTGGGCGACAGAGCTTTCTGCCGCCCTATTGTTTTTCAAACGCAAACGACCCGAACAAAAAGGAGTTGGCTGAATGAATAAACCTGTAATCGCCATAGTGGGCAGACCGAATGTCGGCAAGTCCACGCTTTTCAATAAACTGATCGGTCAGCGGCTTTCCATCGTTGACGATACCCCCGGAGTCACGCGCGACAGGATATACGGCGACGTGGAGTGGTGCGGCAAGTCCGCCCTGCTGGTCGATACGGGAGGCATCGAGCCCAAGACCGACGACGTGATCCTCGCTCATATCCGCCGCCAGGCTGAGCTGGCTATTGATACCGCCGCCGTGATAATACTTGTGACCGACCTCAAAAGCGGGATGGTCGCGACGGATATCGACGTGGCGCAGACCCTCCAGAAGTCGGGCAAGCCCGTTGTGCTCTGCGTAAACAAATGCGATACCGTCGGAGATCCTTCTCCCGATTTTTATGAATTTTACAACCTCGGACTCGGCGATCCAGTTCAGGTTTCGGCGGTTCACGGTCACGGCACGGGCGATCTGCTCGATCAGGCTTTTTCCTATCTCGATTACGAGGCGGATGAGGAGGACGAGAGCGACGTGATAAACGTCGCCGTTATCGGCAAGCCCAACGCCGGCAAATCCTCTCTCATCAATAAAATAACAGACAGCGACCGCTGCATAGTATCCGATATCGCGGGCACGACCCGCGACACGATCGACACCCTTGTTGAGAACAGCTTCGGACGCTTCAATTTCACCGATACGGCGGGACTGCGCCGACAGAGCAAAATATTTGACGATATCGAGAAATACAGCATCCTCCGCGCGAAAATGGCGATCGACCGCAGCGACGTCTGCGTTATCATGATCGACGCGACCGCCGGGATAACCGAGCAGGACACCAAGGTCGCCGGACTCGCTCACGAGGCGGGCAAGGCTTGTATCCTCGCCGTCAACAAATGGGACGCTCTCGAAAAGAACGACAAGACCATGAACGAGTTCCGCAAGAAGCTCGACCTCGATTTCGCTTTCATGTCTTATGCCCCTCAGGTGTTCATTTCAGCCAAAACGGGCTTGAGGCTCGACCGGCTCTTTGAGGCGATCGTCGCCGCGAACGAAAACACCTGCATGAGGATCCGCACCGGAATGCTCAACGAGCTTCTGGCTCAGGCTACAGCGAGAGTGCAGCCGCCCTCCGACAAGGGCAAGCGCCTTAAAATCTACTATATGACTCAGGCGAGCGTAAAGCCGCCGACCTTTGTTTTCTTCTGCAACAACGCCGAGCTTTTCCACTTTTCCTATCAGCGCTACCTCGAGAACCGCATACGCGAGGCGTTCGGGCTTGAGGGAACTCCTGTAAAAATCATCATCCGTGAAAGGGGAGACAAGTGATGGATCCTGTTTTAAGCACCCTGGGCTCAGCCTTTTCCTCATATTGGTGGGCGTGGCTCGTCACCGCGGCGGTCGCCTATCTGATCGGCAGCATCAATCCCGCCGTCATCATCACAAGAATAGCCACAAAGGGAGAGCTGGATATCCGCGAGGTCGGCAGCGGCAACGCGGGCTTTACAAACGTCCTGCGCGCGGTCGGCAAATTTCCCGCTATACTCACCCTCGTCCTCGACGCTCTCAAATGCGTCGCGGCGGTGCTCATCGGCGGCTGGCTTTTCTCGTTCATGACCTCGGGCTGTCAGTACCCCGAGCTTGTCATGAACGTCGGAAAATACCTCGCGGGCACCTTCTGCATCCTCGGTCATTCCTTCCCGCTCTATTTTCATTTCAGGGGCGGCAAGGGCGTCGTTTCGGCGGCGGCGCTGATGCTCACGGAGGATTGGAGAGTCTTTCTGATGATACTCGCGACCTTCCTTATCCTCTTCTTCATCTCCAGGATCATTTCGCTGGGCAGCATCGTCAGCGCTATTATGTACGGTCCCTACACCTTTATAGCGACCTTCTTCCTAGATAAGCTCGTCTACGGCAATCCGCTCCCGAGCGTCGCTTATGTTGCGATCTCCACCGCCGCCGCGCTTATCATCGGAACGTTTGTAACCGTCAAGCACAAGGACAATATCAAACGCCTGCTCAAAGGCGAGGAAAAAAAGATACGCGCGAAGAAGTGAGAATTCCCGCAGGCTTTTGAAAGCATTTGAGGTTCCCTTGAGCAAGAATGCTCTCAACCCCTTGATTTTTCCCGAATGATGTAGTAAAATATGCCTTGGTAGATCAATATTTTATAAGCTTCGGAGGATAATAATATGAACGACTGTATTTTCTGTAAATTAGTTGACGGCTCTATTCCGTCCAGAAAGGTTTATGAGGATGACAAAATGCTGGCTTTTTACGATCTCGAGCCCCAGGCTCCCGTTCATGTGCTGGCTATTCCCAAAATGCATATCGGCTGCGTCGACGAGATAACCGAGGACAACTCCGAGGTGATCGCGCATATTTTCGCCAAGCTTCCCGCGATCGCCGCTTCTCTCGGACTCGAGAACGGCTACCGGGTTGTCACCAACTGCGGCAGGGAAGGCTGCCAGAGCGTGATGCATCTGCATTTTCACCTTCTCGGCGGAACTCAGCTCGGCGGAAGAATGGTTTAAGGGTAAATTAAGGAGGAAGAACAATGGACAGCTATCATATCAATATCGCGGGCTGCGAGCGCGACCTTCCGATGTTTCCGGTGAATGAAAAGCTCGATATCGCCGCCTTCATCATGTTCGGCGATGTTGAGGTGACCGAGAAGGCAGCCGCCGCTCTGCTTAAAAAATGCCCCGAGCACGAGGTTGTGGTCTCGGCTGAGGCAAAGGGTATCATGCTCTGCTACGAAATGGCGCGCCAGGGCTGCCGTCAATACGTTATCGCCCGCAAGAGCGTAAAGGTTTATATGCGCAACAGCGTCGGCGTTGAGCTGAAATCCATAACTACCGCCAGAGAGCAGAAGCTTTACCTCGGCGAGGATGACGCTAATTTCCTCAGAGGAAAAAAGGTTCTTATCGTGGACGACGTGATCTCCACCGGCGAGAGCCTTACCGCGCTTGAGAAGCTGATGGACGCCTGCGGTGCGAACGTCGTCGGAAAGGCGTGCGTGCTCGCGGAGGGCGACGCCAAGGACAGGGACGACATCATCTTCCTTGAGCCCCTGCCTCTCTTCTTTAAATAATAATTTACGGAGCGGGCGCCTGTCCGCTCTTTGTTTTGAGGTGCGTTATGCCTGCGATAAGCGAAGCCGAACTGAAAAAACAACTAAAGACCAGAAGCTTTTCGCCCGTTTATCTGATTTACGGGGACGAGCAGATGTACGTCAAGGACTATACGCGCAAGATATGCGACGCCGTGACGGAGAAGGCTCCGTCGGACTTCAATTTCCACGCCTTCAAGGGAGAGCTTGACCTTGCCGAGCTTGACGCAGCGACTCAGGTCATCCCCTTTATGAGCGAGTTCAACTGCGTCCTCACGGAGGATATTTTCTTTGACCTCTGGAAAAAGGACGATCCGAAGGATTATTTTCTCGACATAATTTCACGCGTCGGCGGCTCGACCGTGCTTGTGATCTCCATGCCCTCTTATGTCCCGAAAACCAACGCCAAATACTTTGAAAAGGTCGAGAAAGCCGTGAAAAAGCACGGCTCTGTCTGCAGGTTTGAAAAGCTCAACGACAGCACCCTCGAAAAGCATATCACGAAATGGGCGGGAAGTCAGGGCAAGATCTTTGAACGCGGCTGTTCAAGGCAGCTCATCAACCTCTGCGGCAGCGATCTTCACCGCCTGAAAAACGAAACCGATAAGCTTTGCGCCTATTCGAGCGGCGAGGAGATAACGCTCACGGACATCTCAGCCGTCGTTGTTCCCAACCTCGAAAGCAGGATATTTGACATCACCGACGCGGTGATGCGCGGTCAGGGCAGCAGGGCTTACGAGATACTCGACAGGCTTTTCAGTCAGCGGGAGATTCCCGACGTAATCCTTACGGTGCTGGGCAATAATTATATTGATCTCTACCGCGCCAAGCTGGGGGTCGAGTGCGGAAAGACCTTTCAGGAGATCGCGCGGGATTTCGACTACGGCAACCGCTCCTTCGCGCTCAAAAAGGTCTATAATTCGTCACGGCTGAGCAATGAAGCTCTGCTCGAAAGCATAAGGGCGATAATCGCCGTCGATCAGGCGTTCAAGTCCTTAAATCCCGATAAATGGCTCATGCTGGAGCAGCTTATCGCCAAGCTCCTGCTTTTTGTGAAGGAGAACAAAAATGCTTAAGCTCCGTCAGGCGGTAATCGTCGAGGGACGCTACGACCGCGTAAAGCTCAGCTCCCTTATCGACGCGCCGATAATCGAAACGGGCGGCTTCCGGGTTTTTAACGATAAGGAAAAGCAGTGCCTGATAAGGAAGATCGCTGAGACGCGCGGAATAATGATACTCACCGACAGCGACGGAGCGGGCTTTGTCATCCGCAATTTTTTGAAGGGCATCGTTCCGGCGGATAAGCTCGTCAACTGCTATATCCCTCAAATCGAGGGCAAGGAGAAGCGCAAGCCCAAGAAGAGCCGTGAAGGGCTTCTCGGCGTCGAGGGAATGACCGACGAGCTGATACTGTCGGCTATCCGCCGCAGCGGAGCGGTCGTCGAGGGCGAGGAGGCTGAGAAAGCCCGCTCACTCACAAAGTCCGACTTGTACGAGCTGGGGCTTACCGGAAGGGAAAACTCCCAAAGGCTAAGGGAAAGACTTCTCAGGAGTCTCGGGCTCCCAACCTACCTCTCGACAAACGCCATGCTCACCGCACTTGGCTGCCTCTATTCCTATGAGGAGCTTGAAAAGCTCGTTGAAGCTCTGACGCGGGAGAGCTGAACCGCCGGCGCAAGACAGCGGGAGGCCTTATACTATTTTCTGATAAAATGCTTTAAAACAGATGTCAGCGGAAAATTTTGCAGAGCAAGGCGGAGGACGCCGCAAGGCTGGCGCCATAATCGGGGACCCCGCAACGCCCTTTGGCGTTGTGGGGAGAGGAGGAGCCGCAACGCGCGCACGACAACGGTCACG